>NZ_JBSHAY010000007.1:0-193811 GCF_053611725.1 Streptomyces sp. NPDC054783
GCCCGGTTACATTCCGAACCCGGAAGCTAAGCCTCACAGCGCCGATGGTACTGCAGGGGGGACCCTGTGGGAGAGTAGGACACCGCCGAACAATTCTTGAGAAAGGCCCACGCCGAATGGCGTGGGCCTTTCTGCATTTCAGAGACGCTTGCACAATTATGGGGTGCCATCGGCAAGGGGCCGCACTACGGTGGCCCCCATGAGCACCTCGACCGGCGGTGACTACGTCATCCGTGCCATACGACCCGACGACTGGCCCCGAGTGAAGCAGCTGCGGCTGGAAGCCCTGCGGGACCCGATCGCGCACCTCGCCTTCCTGGAGACGTACGAGGAGGGCGCGGCCAGAGCGGACGCCTTCTGGCAGGACCGGGCCGTCGGTTCCGGTGAGGGGTCCACGGCGGCGCGGCAGTTCATCGCCGAGGCGTCCGACGGGACCTGGGCCGGCTCGGTCACCGTGCTCATCGAGGAGGCCGGGACGAAGGACTGGGCGGGGCTCGCCGTCGAGTGCCGGCAGGGGCATGTGGTCGGGGTGTACGTCCGGCCCGAGCACCGGGGGAACGGGCTGATCAAGGCTCTGCTCGACGCCGGTGTGGAGTGGGCGCGGGAGCGGGGTGCGGAGCGCGCACGGCTGCTGGTGCACGAGGACAACGAACGGGCCCGGAGCGCCTACCGCAAGGCGGGATTCGTGCCGAGCGGGGTGATCGTGCCGTTCGTGAGGGACACCACGCAGAAGGAGTGGGAGTTCGTGCTGGAGTGGCGGTCCTAGACCGGCAGTTCCCGGTGCGGCCAGCGGGATCGGGCCTGTTCGCGGGAGCGCAGCAGGGCGAGGGCGGGCAGGCCCTGGCCGGTGCCGGTGGCGAGCAGGTCGGGGAGCTGTGGGATGGGGGCCACGGCCGCGATGTCGTCCAGGACGAGCGTGAGTGGTGGGTCGAGCCGACCGGAGGATGACCGTTCGGCCATGCGCCGGCCGCGCTCGACCACGCTGGAGACGAGGGCCGTCAGGAGCGGCATCGCGCCGGGGTTGCTCCGGGGGTCCTCGATGGATTCACCGACCACATAAAGCGTGCCCCCTTCGTGGACGAAGGAATCCAAGGCAAGCGCATCAGTTCGGTTTGGGGTGCAAGCCTCGCGGATGTTGACGGTGAACAGGGCCGAGAGGGCTCGGCTGGTCAGCTCCTGGGCGATGTCGCGGCGTTCGGGGTGTGCGGTGAGTGCGGCCTCGAGTTCGCCGGCGGCGCCGGGGGCGGCCTTGTGGTGGGTGCGGAGGGTCCGTACGGCGTCCTGGACCTGGTTGCCCTGGGACCAGCGGTGGACGTGGCGGATGGTGCGGTTCTCCAGGGCGGCGGCGTGGAGGTAGCTCCGCAGGAGCGTCAGCGCGGTGTCGGCCACGGCCTGGTCGATCCTGGCCGTGGGCTGTACGGGGCCGAGGAGGGCGGTGGCTCTGCTCAGCGCGGTCTGTTTGTCCTCGCAGCCGGTGGTGGGGGACCAGTGGAGGCGGGCCGGGGTGTCGCAGAGGTGCGCGGGGTCGTAGAGGAGGGTGGGGCCCAGCTTGGCTCTGGCGTCCTTCGTCTCGGACCAGAGGGCGGGGTTCGAGGTGACGATCACGGCGGGGCCTTCCGCGTCGCGTATGGCTTTCGCCGCGGTCGCCCGGCGGGTTTCGGGTGGGGCGTAGAGCACTGGGCCTTCGGCGCGGTCGGTCTCCCACCCGCCCACCGTTTCACCGTCGGCCGAGAGGTGAGCCAGAGGCTTCTGCGGTGCCGGATCCGGTGGGGTCACCATGGGCTGCGGGGCCGGGACGGCCTCCGTCGGCTCGGGCTCCGTACGCGGTACCGGCACCCCGTGCCGCTGTTGCGGCGGTGCCGGCATCGTTTTCTGGGCGCGCGCCCGCGCTCTGCCCGCCCGCCATCTCGCCGTCGCTCCCATCACGAAAACGGTGAGGACGAACAGGACCATCAGCTGGCCGATGAACAGGCCCCAGAACAGGCCCCAGCCGGAGAGCTGGGCGGCGGGGGTGTCGGGCCAGGCGCCGGTGATGTCGTGGGGTTCACCGATGAGGTGGCGCATGGCGAGGGGGGTGCGGGTGAAAGTGACGCCGTGCGGCCAGACGCCCTTGGCGAAGAGGGCGGCGAGGCCCGTGGCCGTCCACACCAGCACGGTCATGCCGAGGAGGAAGGCGAGCATGCCGACCAGCAGGCCGTCGGGGATGCCGCCCTGGCCCTCCCGGCGGTCCTCGCGGCGGTCGCGAGCGTCCGGTCTCACCCGTTCCTCCCCTGCCTCTGCCCCGACTCCTGCCGCTGCCTCTACGCCACCGTCGACTCGGAGTCGCCCAGGTGCTGTTCCACGAAGGCCGCGGCCCGCTGCTCGGCCTCCAGTTCGGCGGCGCGCAGCGCGTCGTCGGCCGTGAGGTCGCTGGAGGACTCGGTCATCGCGCGGTCGGTGAAGACCAGTGGGCGTTCCGTCTCCGTGACCAGGTGCTTGACCACCTGGACGTTGCCGTTGACGTCCCATACGGCGATGCCGGGCGTCAGTGTCGGGATGATTTCCACGGCCCACCTCGGCAAACCCAGCACCCGGCCGGTGGCCCGGGCCTCGTCGGCCTTCTGGGCGTAGATGGTCCTGGTGGAGGCCATCTTCAGGATCGCCGCCGCCTCCTTGGCCGCGGCGCCGTCCACGACGTCGGACAGGTGGTGGACCACCGCCACGAACGAAAGGCCCAGTCGGCGGCCGAACTTCAGCAGGCGCTGGAACAGCTGGGCCACGAACGGGCTGTTGATGATGTGCCAGGCCTCCTCGACCAGGAAGATGCGCTTCTTGCGGTCGGGGCGGATCCAGGTGTGCTCCAGCCACACGCCGACGATCGCCATGAGGATGGGCATGGCGATGGAGTTGCGGTCGATGTGGGAGAGGTCGAAGACGATCAGCGGGGCGTCCAGATCGATGCCCACGGTCGTCGGGCCGTCGAACATGCCGCGCAGGTCACCGTCGACCAGGCGGTCCAGGACCAGGGCGACGTCCAGGCCCCAGGCCCGTACGTCGTCTATGGCGACGTTCATCGCCTCGGCCGACTCCGGCTCGGGGTGCCGTAGCTGCTCGACGATGTCGGAGAGGACCGGCTGGCGGTCGAGGATCGACTCGTTGACGTAGGAGTGGGCGACCTTGAGCGCGAAGCCGGCACGTTCGTCCAGGCCGTGGCCCATCGCGACCTCGATGATGGTCCGCAGCAGCGCGAGCTGACCGGTGGTCGTGATCGCCGGGTCCAGGGGGTTGAGGCGGATCCCGTGGTCCAGGGCGGCCGTGGGGTCGAGCCGGATGGGAGTTATCCCCAGCTCCTCCGCGATCAGGTTCCATTCGCCGACCCCGTCCTCGCCCTGGGCGTCCAGGACGACGACCTGGCGGTCCCTGAAGCGCAGCTGGCGCAGGACGTAGGTCTTCTCCAGCGCGGACTTGCCGTTGCCGGACTCGCCGAGGACCAGCCAGTGCGGGGCGGGGAGCTGCTGGCCGTAGAGCTGGAACGGGTCGTAGATGTAGCCCTTTCCGGAGTACACCTCGCGGCCGATGATGACGCCGGAGTCGCCGAGGCCGGGCGCGGCCGTGGGCAGATAGACCGCCTGGGCCTGGCCCGTGGAGGTGCGCACCGGCGGCCGGGTGGTCTCGACCTTCCCGAAGAGGAAGGAGGTGAAGGCGTCGGTGAGGACGGACAGCGGATCCCGCATCGGCGAATCAGCCCCTACCTTCGGATGCCGGTGGCGAAGGGAAGTGTGTTCACGAAGGCGCGGTGGTGCTCTCGGTCGCACCACTCCAGCTTGAGGTACGACTTGCCGGCGGAGGCTCTTATCGTGCGCTTGTCGCGGTTCAGGGCCTCCGGGGTGCGGGCGGAGACGGTGATGTAGCCGACGAGGTTGACGCCCGCCGCGCCGCTGGCGAGGTCCTCGCCGCGCTGGTCGATGCGGTTGTGCGCGGCGACGTCGCGCGGGTCGACGGTGCGGTTCATCTTGGCGGCGCGGGAGGCCTCGGCCTCGTCGTTGGTCTTCTCGGTCAGCATGCGTTCGATGGCTACCTCGGTGGGCTCGAGATCCATCGTGACCGCGACCGTTCGGATGACGTCCGGGGTGTGGACGAGGAGCGGCGCGAGGAAGTTGACGCCCACCGGGGTCATCGGCCACTCCTTCACCCAGGCTGTGGCGTGGCACCAGGGGGCGCGGGTGGCGGACTCCCTCGTCTTCGCCTGGAGGTAGGTGGGCTCCATGGCGTCGAGCTCGGCCGGCCAGGCGTTGCGCTTGGTCATCGCCTGGATGTGGTCGATGGGGTGGTCCGGGTCGTACATGGAGTGGATGAGGGAGGCGAGCCGGCCCTGGCCCAGCGGCTGGCGGACCCGGATGTCGGCCTCCTGGAGGCGGGAGCAGATGTCGGTCAGCTCACGGGCCATGACCACCGCCAGACCCGCGTCGCGGTCGACCTTGCCGCCGCGGGCGCGGACGGCACGGGCCATGGCGTGCGCCTCGGCGGCCAGTTCGCGGTTGTAGGTCATGCAGGCGACGAGGTAGGCGCGGTGCTGCTCACTGCTGGTGGACACCATGGACTGCAGCTGGTCGTACGACTGCTGGAGCCAGCCGGGGGAGCGGGTGTCACCTCGCTGGGCGACGTCCTTGGCGTGGGCGTCGGGGTCGGCGGGCAGGGTGCGGGCGAGCATCTGCAGCCGGGTCACGAACCCGTCGCCGTTGGCGACGTGCTTGAGCAGCGTGCCGAAGCGGTCGACCAGGGCCTCCTGGTCCTCCGAGTCGCGCAGGCCGACGCCGGGACCTTCGATCTCGATGGCGGCGGTGACGGTCTTGCGGTCGGCATGCAGCAGTACGGCGATCTCGTCGGGCCCGAAGGGGGCGGCGAGCCAGGTGATGCGGCCGATGCCCGGGGGCGGGCCGATCTCGACCTCCCGCCCGTCGAGCCGTGTGCCCGCCTCCATGACGCCGGACCGGTAGACGGCGTGGCCGCCCTTCACGGCGCGCTTGTAGCTGCGGTTGATCTCGAACCACTTGTAGAAGGTGCGGCGCTTGTACGGCACGTAGACCGCGGCGAGCGCGAGCAGCGGGAAGCCCATCAGCAGCACGATCCGCAGGGACAGGACCGGGACGAGCAGGCCGCACATCATGCCGAGGAACGCGCCCGCGATGATCAGCGCGATCTCGCCGGACTCGCGGTTCCGGCCGATGATCGCGTTCGGCCGGGCGCGGCCGATGAGATACGTACGGCGGGGCGTGACCGGATGGGACAGGTGGGACTCGGTCGTCAACGCCCTTCACCTCCCGAGCGGTTGATGTTGCGGGTGTTGCCGGCGTGCGGGGTGTTGACGGGACTGGGCGCGCGGGGCGCGGGCGTGGCGGAGGGGACGGCTCCGCCGCCCCCGGTGGAGGTACGGCTGCTGTGGGCGGCGACGCCGCCGGTGGCGGGGTTGGCCGGGCGGGGTGTGCTGCTGCCCTGCCCTCCAGCTGCTCCGTTGTTGTCGGCGCGGGAGCTGTGGGTCTTGATGCCCTGGGCGACGAGGGTGGCGGGGGAGCTGATGACGGCGGCGGCCTTGCTCTCGGCGCCCTGCATGATGCGGTTGTTGCGGCCGCCCGCGATCTCGTCGCCGAAGCCGGGGACGAAGCGGTAGATCATCGCGCTGGCGAAGATGGCGAGCAGGATGATGGCGAGGCCGGAGACGACGGCGGAGAAGGCGTCGGGGCCGTTGCCGCTGGACAGGGCCCCGGCGAGGCCGAGCACGATCACGATGACCGGCTTGACGAGGATCACGGCGATCATGATCCCGGCCCAGCGGCGGACGTGCCCCCACAGGTTCTTGTCGACGAGGCCCGCGTAGACGACGGTGCCGAGGAGGGCGCCGACGTAGAGGAGCGCGGCCCTGATGACGAGCTCCAGCCAGAGGACGCCGGCGGCGAGGATGCTGACCAGGGAGACCACGATCAGCATGATCGGGCCGCCGCCGATGTCGGTGCCCTTGCCGAGGGCGCCGGAGAAGGTGCCGAAGAACGTGTCGGCCTGGTCGCCGGTTGCCTTGGCGAGGACGTCCGTGACGCCGTCGGTGGCCGACACGACCGTGTAGAGGATCAGCGGGGTGAAGGCGGAGGCGAGCACCGTCAGCCACAGGAATCCGACGGCTTCCGAGATGGCCGTGGTCAGCGGCACGCCGCGCACGGCTCGCTTGGCCACGGCCAGGAGCCACAGCAGGAGTGTGAGGATCGTGGACGCCGCGAAGACGATCGCGTACTGCTGCAGGAACTTGGGGTTGGTGAAGTCGACGTTGGCGGTCTCCTTCACGGCCTTGCTGAGCTTGCCGATGGTCCAGGAGGCGGCGTCCGCGCAGCCCTTCGCCAGGGAGGAGAGGGGGTCGAGGGTGTCGGTGAGGGGGTTGTTGGTGGGCCCGGTCACGCCGCTCTTGGAGCCGCCGCTGTCTTTCTCGCAGAACTGTTTGGCAGGGCCGACGATGAGGTCGCACTTGTTGGAGGACGGGGATGGTGAGGGGGCGGCGACGGCGCGTGCGGCCAGCAGGAAGAGCGCACCCTGGACGGCACTGACGACGGTGGCGATCCTGAGTACGCGGGGCGCGCTACCGGGCATAAGTAAAGCCTCCGTACTCCTCGACGGCCTTGGCCATCTGGTCGGCGCTGGATGCCTTGTCGTCACCGGGGACGGGAGCGGGCCCGTCTTTCTGGGAGAAGCTGTTGACCTTCCAGTCACCGTCCGACCATTGCAGTTGCAGCGTCAGGGTGAACCAGTCGCTGGTGACGGGGTTGGTCGAGTCGTTACCGGCCATACCGAACACGCCGGTGCACCAGACGTCTACCGAGGCGGTGGAGTCCGAATAGCTCGTTGTCTTGGTGCCGAGCGGCGCGGTGCGCGAGACGTAGGTGTGGCCGACGGGTGCATTGCCGTTTTCGTCGAGGCCGATGTTGCTCAGGAACTGCTTGCTGTACGCCTTGTTGAATTTGTCCGTCAAGGCGGCCTGCTGAGCTGCTACGAACACCTGTCTGACGATCTCGCTTCGCATGCTGGGCTTGAGGATGTCGGCCGAGACCAGTACGACGGAGTAGTTCGCCGCCGCACTCTCCACCCCCTGCTCCGTGTGGGCGAACCCCGTCGGTACGCCGGCGGACTTGGTGTTCACGGGACGCGTGCCGCTGGGTGCCGTGGGAGTGGACGCCGGCTTGTCGGACTTCGCGGTCGACCCGCCCCCGGACGAATGGTCCCCCCGGTTGGCGAAGGCGATCGCTGCGATGAGGAGGACCACTACGCCGACGACCGTGATCAGGGAGCGGGAGGAGGAGCGGGTGGGGCGGCGGGGGGCGCCGCCGTAGGGGTCGGTTTCGGGGAGGCGGGTGCGGGTGTGGCCCGTGTCGCCGTAGTCGGTGTACGCCTGGTCGTCTCCGGAGGTCATGGCGTGCGCGCTCCCTCACCCTCGTAGGCGTACGACGGTAGCCGTGCTGGTTGCCGCGCGGGCGCGGTGTGGTGACTCGACATCAGGGAGACGCAACCTTCAGGGGACTCAGACCGCCATGCCGTACACGATCGTGAACAGGGTGCCGAGGGAGCCGATGATGAAGACCCCGGTCAGACCGGCGATGATGAGGCCCTTGCCCTGCTCGGCGCTGAAGGTGTCCCGGAGGGCCGTGGCGCCGATGCGCTGCTTGGCCGCGCCCCATACCGCGATGCCGAGGCAGAGGAGGATGGCGACCGCCATCACCACCTCGATCATGACCTTCGCCTCGTTGCCCAGGCTGCCGAAGGGGCCCCAGTCCGGAGCGATTCCGCCGATGATGGTGTTGATGTCTCCCTTGTCGGCCGCAAAGAGCATGTAAGTCACCGCCCCTGGTGGGTAGTTCCGTCGCCCCCTGCGGTGTGCAGAGGTCACGCCTCATTGTCGCCGACAACGTCGCCAACGCATGTCGACTTGACGTCATTGACTGGCGGGTTTCGTACGAATGGTGCGTACGGTCACTCTGTGTATCACGGCAGGTCACGCCGGGCAACGAGGTCCGACCGGAACCTGTCGTGTGGTTCGGTCGTTGTCCTCCTTTACGACCTGGCACGATTTCTGACGGCTGGTCGGGTGAGGCGTCGAGATGATGTTCTCATGGCAGGGGGCGGGAAACCGGACATGGCCTCGGCGCGGGTGCCGTCGGGGCTCGTGACGTGCGACGCGGTGGGTGCGGTCAGCCGGTGAAGACGCTCGTGCCCTCCGGGGTGCCCCAGCCGGTCGGGCCGTCGTGGCCCGACCGGGCGGTGCACAGGCAGCTGGTGGTGCAGGTGCCGTTGTCGCCGCTGGTGACGTCGTTCAGGGCGGAGGTGCCGGCCGCGGTGTACGGGAACTTGGCCGGGTAGCTGTCGCTTGCCGCAGCCCGTGTGCGTCCTGCCGGGCCGGCTTGGCGTCGTATGCCGAGCAGCCGGAGCCGGTGCCTTCGGTGCTGCTCGTCTTCCACACCGGCTGGGTCCAGCCGCGGCTCGTCGAGGAGGACTTCGTCAGGGCCGTGCCGCCCACCGCCGTCATGCACTTCGAGGCCGCCGCGTTCGCGTGGGCGGCGTGCCGAAGAGGGCGAAGGCGGGGCGAAGTATTTCGTTCGCTCGGCCCAACTCCCCACTCACAGTTCACCCATGGGAGGTGGGCAGGGAAAACGGGCCGCGGCCGGCTGCCGTGGCCCGTCTTCCTTTCCGTGCCGCCGAGGGGACCCCACGTCCCCCTCATCCGGCGGCTCCCCGTGACCCGACGGGGCGGTCGTGCGGGTGGATCAGCTCGTGGTGAAGGCGCTCGTGCCCTCCGGGGTGCCCCAGCCGGTCGGGCCGTCGTAGCCGGACCCGGCGGAGCAGAAGTAGTCCGTGTCGCAGCTGCCGTTGCTGCCGCTGGTGACGTCGTTCAGGGCGGAGGTGCCGGCCGCGTTGTACGGGTACTGGGCCGGGTAGTCGCTGCTGCCCGGGGTGCCGGCGAGGGCGTAGACCGAGGCGATGACGGGCGAGCTGGCGCTGGTGCCGCCGTAGGTGTTCCAGCCGGTGCCGTCGGAGCCGTAGGTGTCGTAGACGGAGACGCCGGTGGCGGGGTCGGCCACGGCGGACACGTCGGCGATCATGCGTTTGGCGCAGCCGCTGTCGGTCTGCCAGCTGGGCTTGGCGTCGTAGGCGGAGCAGCCGGAGCCGGTGCCCTCGGTGCTGGAGGTGTTCCAGACGGACTCGGTCCAGCCGCGGCTGTCGGAGGAGGTGGACAGGCTGGTGCCGCCGACGGCGGTCACGTACCGGGAGGCGGCCGGGTACTCGGCGCCGTAGCCCTAGTCGCCCGCGCTGGCGGTGATGGCGACGCCCGGGTGCTTGTAGTACGAGGTGTCGTACGACGTGTCCGACGACGACTCCGAGCCGCCGTAGCTGTTGGAGACGAACTTGGCGCCCAGCTTGACGGCCTCGTTCACCGCGGTGCCCAGGTTGGCGTCGGACGCGGACTTCGCCTCGATCAGCAGGATGTTGCAGTTCGGGCAGGTGGCGCTGACCATGTCGAGGTCGAGGGAGATCTCACCGGCCCAGCCGCTGTCGGCGGAGGGGAGCGAGGTGGTCGAGCCGGTCTGGCCGACCTTGCTGAAGCAGCCGTTGTCGGTGGTGCAGTCCGGCAGGCCGTAGTACGAGCGGTAGGCCGCGAGGTCGGACTCGGCGTTCGGGTCGTCGTAGGCGTCGACGATGGCGACCGTCTCGCCCGAGCCGTTGGCGGACGCGGCGTCGGTCAGGCCGTACGCCGACCGGATGTCGCTCGGGCCGTAGCCGGTGGGGGAGTCGGAGGCGGCCTTCGGGGAGACGGTCTTCGGCGTGATGCCCTTCAGGGCCGCCTGCTTCTCCATGAAGGCGGTGGTGCCGCCGGTGACGCGCAGGGCGTCGCAGGCCGCGAAGCCCTTCTTCGGGGTGGCGCCGCACGCCTTCTCGTAGCGCACATGGGCCTTGGCGACCTGGGCGGCGACGGCCTTGGCGCTCACCTTGTGGGGCGTGGTGGCGGCTTCGGCGTGGGCCGCGGTGGTCAGGCCGGCGGTGACGAGCGCGGCGGTGGCCGCAGCGGCCGACCCGATTTGACGCCATCTGCCGCGTATGTGGGGGGAGTTGGGGGTGGTCGTACGCAAGGTACAGCCTCCTGGAAGTGGTGGACAGAGGCCTGCGGGTGTGGGGGTCCACCGGTGGGTGACCGGTGGGGGCGGCGGCCCGCGACGACCATCGCCTTGTTGAGTACGCGACAACAAGAGGCTTTCGGAATCCTGACTTCCGCGTTACTCAAGGCGGTTGGGGGATTGCTGATCAATGGCTGTGTGCTGGCGCTGTGCTGGGTGCCGCTTGACCCGGGGCACAGGTCCCGCACAGAAGTGGATCGGCCGGCCTCGGCGGGTTCAGCGGGGCTTGAGGCCGTGGAGCAGCAGGTGGACGTGTTCGTCCAGGCCGTTCATGGCCTCCTCGGCGTCGAGCGCGCAGGCGGCGATGAGGGCGGCGAGGCCGTGCAGGCTCGAGGCGGCGATCATGGTGATCCGCTCGGGGTCGCCGGCGACGATCTCGCCCTGCTCCTGCGCCTCCGCGATCATCCGGGCGAAGGAGCCGAGGGACTCGTCGACGGCGGAGGCGAGCTGGGCGGAGCTGTCGGGCGCGTGCTTGCGCGCGAACATCAGCTCCAGCAGCTCCGGGTTCTCGACGGAGAAGCCGAGGTAGGCGCGGGCGAGCGCCGCCATGCGTCCCTCCAGGGTGAGGCCGGGCTGTTCGGTGGCGGCGTCCAGGGCCTGGTTCAGACGCTCGTACCCGTCCAGTGCGAGGGCGTCTATGAGCGCCTGCTTGTCCTTGAAGTGCCGGCCGGGGGCCGCGTGGCTCACCCCGACGTCCCGGGCCAGTTCGCGCAGCGAGAGCGCGCCGACGCCCTTCTCGCGCAGGGTGCGCTCGGCGCTCCTGAGCAGGGCGGCGCGCAGGTCTCCGTGGTGATAGGGGCGGTTCGTCGGTGACGGGGACATGCGCGGCATGCGGACCATCGTAACCTGATGTTGTCATTGACAGCATTGTTGTCGATGCCTACTTTGGAGTCATGACCGATAAATGGAATGCGACCCAACTCCCCGATCTGACCGGCCGTACGGCCGTGGTCACGGGCGCCAACAGCGGCATCGGCTTCGTCACCGCCGAGGCGCTGGCCCGGGCCGGAGCGCATGTGGTGTTCGCCGTACGGGACCTCACGCGGGGCGGCGCCGCCGCGGCGAAGGTGAGCGGCAGCACCGAGGTGCGCCGCCTGGACCTGGCCGATCTGGACTCGGTGCGGGAGTTCGCGGCCGGCTGGGACCGCCCCCTGGACCTGCTGATCAACAACGCGGGCGTGATGATGCTGCCGGAGCAGCGCACCAAGCAGGGCTTCGAGATGCAGTTCGGCACGAACCACCTGGGCCACTTCGCACTGACGAACCTGCTCCTGCCCCATGTGACGGACCGGGTCGTGACGGTCTCGTCCGGCCTCCACCGCGGCGGCGACGGAGTGATCCACTTCGAGGACGTGAACCTGCGCGGCCGCTACACCCCGACGCGCGCCTACGCCCAGTCCAAGCTGGCCAACCTCCTGTTCACCCTGGAACTCCAGCGCCGTCTCACCGAGGCCGCCTCCCCGGTCCGGGCCCTGGCCGCCCACCCCGGCTGGGCCGCCACGAACCTCCAGAGCCACCACGCCAACCCCCTGATGAGGGGTGTCATGGGGATCGGCAACAGGCTGTTCGCCCAGAGCGACGAGGCCGGCGCCCTGCCGACCCTGTACGCCGCGAGCCAGGACCTGCCCGGAGCGTCGTACGTCGGCCCCGAAGGCCTGGGCGAGATGCGCGGCGCGCCCACGCTCGTCGGCCGCAGCAGGGCGGCCGGCGACGCACAGGCGGCCCGGCGCCTGTGGACCCTGTCGGAGGAGCTGACCGGGGTGGAGTGGAGCCTGAAGCCGGTCGGCCGACCCTGATGTGCTTGCCCGTCCCGAGTTGCCTGTGACCGTCGACCGGGCAGTACAGGACGCATAAAGAGCGCCCGTCGGGAAGACGTCCGGGTATGCGTGAGGGTTCATCGTTGAACTTCCGGCTCGACGGCCGTACCGCCCTGGTGACCGGATCGGTGCGCGGGCTCGGGCTGGAGATGGCGCGGGGGCTGGCCGGGGCCGGGGCGCGGGTCGTCCTGAACGGGCGGAACCCGGCGAGCCTGGAAGCCGTGGTGGCGTGCCTGCGGGCGGAGGACGGGTACGACGTCTCCGCCGCCGCGTTCGACGTCACCGACCGGCAGGCCGCCGAGGAGGCGGTGCGCGCCCTCGGCGACCTCGACATCCTGGTCAACAACGTCGGCCACCGTGACCGGCGGGGCGTGACCGAGATGACTCCCGATGAGCTGTCGGCGCTGCTCGACGACCACCTGACCGCGGCGTACGCCCTGAGCCAGACGGTGGCGAGGGGCCTGACCGCACGGGGAGCGGCGGGCCGGATCATCAACGTCTCCTCGGTGGTCGGCCAGTTGGGCCGCACCGGGGACGTCGCCTACGCCACGGCGAAGGCGGGCCTCGACGGCCTGACCCGGGCCCTGGCCGCCGACCTCGGCCCGAGCGGCACGACGGTCAACTCGGTCGTACCGGGCACGTTCGCCATCCAGGTCAACGCCGCCCCGGCCGAGGACCCCGAGTGGGAACGGTGGCTGCGCACCCGCACGGCATTGGGCCGCTGGGGCCGGCCGGCCGAGATCGCGGGGCTCGTGGTGTTCCTGGCGAGCGACGCGGCGTCGTTCATCACGGGGCAGACGATCGCGGTGGACGGGGGGATGACGACGACTTTCTGACGGCGGTGAGCAGGGCGGCGAAGGTGCCGGGGTGGCGGTGAAGCCGTTGTGGGCGGACTGTCGGCGTAGTGACGTGACGTAATCGCTGCTGGTCGGAGGGTGACTGTGCGCACGCCGGGCGCCCAACGGGAGGTTTCACAGGAAAATCTCAGTTAAGTCGCAGCGGGATTCTCACGTTCGTGGGGGACAGTGAGCACTGATGAAGCGCATCTCACGCATCACGGTCACCACGCGTCCCGCGCTGCTCGGAGCCGTGGTGATGCTCGCCCTGACCTCGGCGTCCGTAGCATCCGCCGACGACGGGCCGGGGCCCCTGGGGGTCACCGCCGATGCCGCCGCGAACCGGCAGTCGGCGCGGGTCGGCGCGCTGTTCGGCGCCGACCGGGCCGAGGACCTGTCCGGCGGCCACTTCTGCACGGCCTCGGTCGTGCACAGCCCGCGGGGCAACCTCCTCGCCACCGCCGGGCACTGCGTGGGTGACTCCGACACCGATCTGGTGTTCGTGCCGGGCTACCGGGACGGACAGGCGCCGTACGGGGTGTGGAAGGTCGATAAGCGCTACCTGCCGGTCGGCTGGGCCAAGGACCAGGACGAGGACAGCGACCTGGCCCTCGTCACCGTCGACGACCTGGACGGCAGGCGGATCGAGAACGTCGTGGGAGCGAATCGGTTCACCACCGGTACGGCCACCGGGGCCACCGCCGTGACCGTCACCGGCTACCCCGACTCCCGCGAGGTGCCCATCAGCTGCACCAACAAGCCGGCCGCGCACAGCAGCACCCAGCAGCGCATCGACTGCCCCTCCCTCACCAGCGGCACCAGCGGCAGTCCCTGGATCAACGGTGACCACCAGGTCGTCGGCGTCCTCGGCGGCCATGAGGAAGGCGGCTCGACCGACGACGTGTCGTACAGCGTGGTGCTCGGCGACCGGGCGGCCGAGCTGTACAAGGACGCCATCGGCGATCCTTGAAGTGCGGGCGGTGGGAAAGCGGCTGCCGTGGGTGGCGGGCCCGGGAGCAGCCCCCCTGCGGGTGGCGCGCCCGGGAGCAGCCCCCCTGCGGGTGGCCTGCCGGTCGGCCAGCGGATCGCCGCCACCGGGCCCGTCTTCCCGTCCGTCTCGTCCGTAGCCTTCACCGCCGCTCTCTCGGCCGCGGTCTTCGCCGCCGCTGCCACCGCCGCGCGTCGGCTGACCCGGCGCCGGCACGGGTTGCCGCAGATCGGCGTGCCGGCCGGGACGACACCGGCCGGCACGGAGACGGAGAACGCGGTGAGCGGGACGACGTCGATGAAGGGGACACCGCTGAGCGGGCCGGACGGGCGTCCTTGACTTGGCGGGCGGCTCGTCGCCCTCAAGGTGGTCCGGGACGAGATCACGGACCATCCCGAGGCCCCGGCCAGGTTCCGGCGCGAGGTGGAGACGGCACGGGCGGTCCGGAGTGCCTGTACGGCCAACCTGGTTGACGTCTCGTTGGACAGCGCGCCCTGCACGTGCCCGGACGATCCGCCATCCCGCTCACCAACGGCCCGGGTGACCGGACCGTCGAGTGGCACCACATCCGCACACCCGGCGACCGCGGCGGCGTCATGTGCGCGGGGTTCGCTGTGAAATGACGCCACATCACGCCGAAACCGCCTTGAACCGTCGGCGCATGGGGGAAAGTTGAACCGTGCGGAAAGTATGGGTGATCGGTGGGGCGGCCGTCGGGCTCGGCATGGGCTTCGTCATGCTGCTCGTCATCGGGGTGTACGTCGTCGCCGGGAACCTGGTCAACGGAGTCACCTCGGGAGGCCGGGGGCTCGCGCAGGGTGCCGTACCGGCCGCCTACAAGTCGCTCGTGCAGAAGTGGGGCAACCTGTGCCCGGCGCTCACCCCCGCACTGCTCGCCGCCCAGCTGTACCAGGAGAGCGGCTGGAACCCGACGATCGTCAGCCCCGCCGACGCGCGCGGCATCGCCCAGTTCATCCCCGGCACGTGGGCCACGCACGGCATCGACGGCAACGGTGACGGCAAGCGGGACATCTGGGACCCCAACGACGCGATCCCGTCGGCCGCTTCGTACGACTGCGAGCTGGCGAAGTATGTGAAGGACGTGCCGGGCAACGTCTCCGACAACATGCTCGCCGCCTACAACGCCGGTGCCTATCGCGTGATAAAGGCCGGTGGTGTTCCCCCCATCAGCGAGACGCAGGACTACGTCAAGCGGATCCGGAGCCTGTCGCAGAGCTTCGCCGCCCCCGTAAGCCGTATCGACCCCACCCAACAGGCCGCCGGGGCCATCGGGTTCGCGCAGAGCAAGCTGGGTACGCCCTATCTGTGGGGTGGTGAGGGGTCGGCCGAGCAGGGTGGGCGGTTCGACTGTTCGGGGCTGACGCAGGCCGCGTACGCGAAGGTGGGGATCGATCTGCCGCGCGTGGCCAACGACCAGTACAACGCCGGGCCGCATCCCTCGCGGGACCAGCTCCTCCCGGGTGACCTGGTGTTCTTCTCCACCGACCGCACCGACTCGCGGGCCATCCACCACGTCGGGATCTATGTCGGCGGCGGCTACATGATCGACGCGCCGCGGACCGGGGCCGTCATTCGGTTCGATCCGATCGACGCACCGGACTACTTCGGCGCCACCCGCGTCACCGAAGATGGCGCAAAAGCGCTCCCCACGACGGTTTGAGAGGGTGTGACCCAGCGTGAACCACGGCCCTGAGCTGCGATGATGAGTTTCTCTTCGATAACGTCTGCGTGATCATTCAGTGGAGAGTGGAACGTATTGATGGGGACCGTGCGTTCCTGTTGACGTAGCCGAGCGGACGTCAGTACGGGCAGTGCGGCAGTGCAGCGGAAGCGGATCTACGAAACCACGGGGGTAGAAGCGGCGCACACGAGGTGCGTCCGGTAGCCGACGAAGGGGCCGCAGCACCATGGCTGTACTCGCCGAATCCGGATCGAACCCCGACGTCGACCTGCTCTACGACATCAATGGCCTGGCCAAGGACGCGCCCCACTGGTTCGACCGGGCCATGGAGTTCGTCGGTGAGTACGGACTGCTGCTCGCCATGGTGCTGCTCGTGCTGTGGTGCTGGTGGTCCGTGCGGCGCCGGGGCGCCGAGGATGCCGCGTCCTCCGTCGCCGCGCTGGTGTGGGCGCCGCTCGCGGCCGGCATCGCGGTGCTGGTCAACATCCCGATCCGGGGCTTCGTGGAACGCCCCCGCCCCTTCGTCGATCACCAGGGGCTGGACGTCCTCGTCTCCGGCAAGAGCGACTTCTCCTTCGTCAGCGACCACGCGACCATCACCATGGCGCTGGGGGTCGGCCTCTTCGTCGCCAACCGCCGCTTCGGCATCGCCGGGATCGGGCTCGCCCTGCTGGAGGGCTTCTGCCGGGTCTACATGGGCGTGCACTACCCGACGGACGTCGTCGGCGGCTTCGCGCTGGGTACGGCCGTCGCGCTGCTGCTGTCCCCGCCGTCCATGGCGTTGCTCACCCCGCTGATGCGAGCGGTGGAGCGGTCGCCCCGGGCCGGGTGGATCGTACGGCGGCGCAGCGCCGCGCCGGGCGGCCGCGACGCCCTGTTGCCGGGCGCCCGTTCCTCGCTGGAGTCGGAGGAACGGGACCTGGCGGCGTAGGGCCCGCCCAGGAGGCACCCCGCCCGGCGGCTACAGCCCCTGCGCGTAGGAGAAGAACCGCTGCGGGTCGTACTGCTTCTTCACCGTGGCGAGCCGGGTCGCCGCGTCCCCGTAGTAGGCCTTCTTCCAGTCCATCAGCGTCGGGTCGGTGTAGTTCTGGTACGCCGCGCCGGAGGCGTACGGGGCCATCGCCTGGTGGGCCGAGGTGAGCCAGGACTGGGCCGTGCCGCCGGAGGAGCCCGCGCCCCAGGACGCTATGTACTGGGCCAGCATCCGGGAGCGGCGGTGGACGAAGGCCGTCGCCGTGGGGGAGACCCGGTTGACCGCACCGCCGAGGGCGGTGAACGCGATGCTGCCCGAGCCGCCCCGCACCGAGCCGATCTGCCGCAGCACCGTCTGGATGCCCGCCGCGGAGAGGGAGCGGTCGAAGAAGTCCGAGCGGGCCGCGTAGGTCTCGCGTCCCAGGCGGCCCTGGGGGGAGCGGCCGGGGGTGGCGCCCGCCAGGTGGCACTGGGCGTCCGCGGAGAAGGACGAGCAGCCGGCGTAGATCTCCATCGCCTCCTCGTAGCCTCGGCGGCGCAGGGTGACGGAGGAGGCGTTGGCGCCCGCCGCGTGGGCCAGGCGGTCCACGGCGTTCTGCAGTTCGCCGTAGGTGCCGAGGGAGAAGCAGGCCACGGAGATGGTGGGGGTGCGGCCCGGTGCGCACTCCAGGTGGAGGGAGGACCAGATCTCGTCGGGCTGGCTGGGCCCCCACTCCTGCCAGGCCTTCAGCACGGCCGCGGCCTTGGACCAGGGCCATGTCATGTACGCCGTCACCGCCTGCGGTGCCGGGTGGGTCCTGAACTGCAGCTCGGTGACGACGCCGAAGTTGCCGTTGCCGGCGCCGCGCAGCGCCCAGAAGAGGTCGGAGTGCGCGGACGCGTTCGCCGTCACCTGGGTGCCGTCCGCCGTGATGACCGTCGCCTGGGTGAGGCTGTCGCAGGTCAGGCCGTAGGCGCGGGAGGCGACGCCGTGGCCGCCGCCGAGCACCAGGCCGGAGACGCCGACGGTGGGGCAGGAGCCCGCGGGGATGGTCACGCCCTTCGCGGTCAGCGCCCGGTAGACGTCGATCAGCTTGGAGCCGGCGCCGACCACGGCCTGGCCGCCGGAGACGCGGATGCGGTTCAGCCGGGACACGTCGAGGACGAGGCGGTTGTCGCCGGAGGAGTAGCCCGCGTAGGAGTGACCGCCGTTGCGTATGGAGACCCGCACGCCGTGGGCCTGGGCGTAGGCGAGGGTTGTACGGATGTCGTCGGCGTGTGCGACGTACGCCACCGCGGCGGGCTTCAGGGTGTCGAAGCGGGTGTTGTACAGCTGGTGGGCCGTCGTCCAGGTCGCGTCGCCGGGCCGGACCAGCGTGCCGTCCAGGTCGTGGGCGAGGGCCGTCCAGTTCGCTGCGGCGTTCGCGCTGGTGGTCTTGAGGGACGTGAGCGAGGATGAGCCCGTGCTCGCCGAGGCGGTCGACCTGCCCGCGCCCGAGCTGCAGCCGGTCAGTGCGGTCGCGGCCAGTACGGCCGTGCCGCCCGCAATGAACGTACGCCGTTCCATGCCCATCGTCCCCTGTCACCTTTCCGCGGACCTCCTTGGTCCTTCGTGGGGTGAGACGGCGGCGTGGGTACGTTGGTTCGTAACAGTTCACACACAGGGAATCGAACGTCGAAGACGTGTGCGCGTAACCCGGGAGTCGGAACCTCCACGTGCCCTCCCCGTGAGCATTCCGTGACCTAACCGGGCCGACGGCAGGGGTTCACCCGCCGTTAACTTCCGGCCATCGGCGGCTTCACCTGTTCTGCCTAATTTCGGCCGTGCACGGTGCGGAGCGCGGCTCTTTATGCGCTCGCGCTCCTCCATACCTCGCACGCCGCCGGACAGCGGCGGCTCCTGGAAGGAACTCCTGAAAGTGATGCTTCAGCGCAAGAACCGGCTGCGTGCCCTGTCGCTCGGTGCGATCGCCGTGACCGGCGCCCTGGCCCTGACGGCGTGCGGCTCCGACGACAACGGTGGCGGTTCGAAGGCGTCGGGCAACCCGTCCGGCTCCGCCAACGCCTCCTCGATCAAGTGTGACAACGCCAAGGGTCAGCTGCTCGCAGACGGCTCCTCCGCGCAGAAGAACGCGATCGACGCCTGGGTCAAGGAGTTCTCCCAGGCCTGTGGCGTGCAGATCAACTACAAGGGTGGCGGCTCCGGCGCCGGTGTCACCTCCTTCAACCAGGGCCAGCTGGCCTTCGCCGGTTCCGACTCCGCGCTGAAGCCGGAGGACGTCACCGCCTCCAAGAAGGTCTGCTCCGGCGGCCAGGGCATCGACCTGCCGATGGTCGGCGGCCCGATCGCCCTCGGCTACAACGTCCCGGGTGTCGACAACCTGGTCCTGGACGCCCCGACGATCGCCAAGATCTTCAACAGCGAGATCAAGAACTGGAACGACCCGGCGATCAAGAAGCTGAACCCGTCGGCGAAGCTCCCGGACCTGAAGATCCAGGCCTTCCACCGCTCCGAGGACTCCGGTACCACGGACAACTTCACCAAGTACCTGATCGCCACCACCCCGGACAACTGGAAGTACTCCGGCGGCAAGGCCTGGCAGGCCAAGGGCGGCCAGGCGGCCTCCGGCTCCGCCGGTGTGGCCCAGGGCGTCAAGCAGAACTCCGGCGCGATCGGCTACTTCGAGCTGTCCTACGCCAAGGACATGAACACCGTCGCCATCGCCACCGGCGCCAAGGCCCCGGTCAAGCCCTCCGTCGAGAGCGCCACCGCGGACATCGCGGCCGCCAAGGTCGTCGGCACCGGCAAGGACCTGACGCTGAAGCTGGACTACGCCACCAAGGCCGAGAACGCCTACCCGATGACCCTGGTGACGTACGAGATCGTCTGCGACAAGGGCAACAAGGCGGACACCCTGCCCGCCACCAAGGCCTTCCTCGGCTACATCGCCAGCGAGGACGGTCAGAAGGTGCTGTCGAGCAACGACTACGCCCCGATCCCCGATGCGATCATCAGCAAGGTCCGTACCACCATCGAGGGCCTGAGCTGACCTGATCCGAGAGTGCGGCCCGTGCCCGACAGGGCCCGGGCCGCACCGTCCGGTGCACCGCCGCCACGAGTCGCCGCCCCACGCAGGCGGCCGGCTCCGCAGACCGGAGAACCCGATGGACATATCGACCAAGACAACCGACGCATCTCCCCCCGCGCCCCAGCCCTCACCTGCCGAGCAGAAGCGCAACAGCCGCGGCGCGACCCGCCCCGGCGACCGCATCTTCCTCGCCCTGTCCCGCGGCTCGGGCATCCTGCTGCTGGTGATCATGGCCGCGATCGCGGTCTTCCTCACCTACCGTGCCTCCCTTGCGATCAGCAAGGACCACGGGAACTTCCTGACCACCTTCGAGTGGAACACCAACCTCATCCCGCCGAGCTTCGGCATCGCGGTGCTGGCCTTCGGCACGGTCGTCTCCTCGATCATCGCCATGGTCATCGCGGTCCCGATCGCCGTCGCGATCGCGCTGTTCCTCACCCACTACGCCCCGCGCCGGCTGAGCGGTCCCATCGCCTATGTGATCGACCTGCTCGCCGCCGTGCCGTCCATCGTCTACGGCCTCTGGGGTGCCCTGATCCTCGTCCCGCACATGACGGGCCTGTACGGCTGGCTGAACGACTACTTCGGCTGGACCGGCATCTTCTCCTGGGACGGCGGCGCCCCCCGCGCCATGCTCACCGTCGGCATCCTGCTGGCGATCATGATCCTGCCGATCATCACCAACGTCAGCCGTGAGGTGTTCCGGCAGGTCCCGCGGATACACGAGGAGGCCGCGCTGGCCCTCGGCGCCACCCGCTGGGAGGTCGTCCGCATGGCCGTCCTGCCCTTCGGTCGCTCCGGTGTGATCTCCGCGTCCATGCTCGGCCTCGGCCGAGCCCTCGGCGAGACGATGGCCGTCGCCACCGTGCTCTCCCCGGACTACGTCATCCACGCCAGCCTGCTGAACCCGGGCGGCGGCACCTTCGCACAGAACATCGCCAGCAAGTTCGGTGAGGCCACCGAGCAGGGCCGGGACGCGCTGATCGCCTCCGGTCTCGTCCTCTTCGTCATCACCCTGCTGGTCAACGGCGCGGCCCGCATGATCATCGCCCGCCGCAAGGAGTACTCGGGGGCCAACGCATGAGCCACGCAGCCGTGACCGACAAGCGCCCCAGCACGCTGCGCGGCGCCAGCCTCCCGAACTGGTCCCCGTGGGCCATCGCCGGCGGCTCGATCGTCCTGGCCGTGGCCATCGGCCTGATCGGCGGCCTGCACAGCAAGGTCGAGTGGGGTCTGATCGCCGCGATCCTCTTCCTCCTCGGCACCTACGGCATCGCCACCAAGGTGGAGGGCCGCCGGCAGGCCAAGGACCGGATCGCCACCTCCCTCGTCTGGGTCGCCTTCCTGCTCGCCGTCATCCCGCTGGTCTCCCTGATCTGGGTGACGGTCTCGCGCGGTGTGAAGGTCCTGAACGTCTACTTCCTCACCCACTCCATGGGGGTCGTCGCCGACTCCGAGCCCGGTGGCGGTATCTACCACGCCATCATCGGCAGCCTGGAGCAGGTCGGCCTCGCCACCGTCATCGGTGCGCCGATCGGCATCCTCACCGCGATCTACCTGGTGGAGTACGGGCGGGGCAAGCTCGCCAAGGCCGTCACGTTCTTCGTGGACGTGATGACGGGTATCCCGTCGATCGTCGCCGGCCTGTTCATCCTGTCGCTGATGCTCATCTTCCAGATGCAGCCGTTCGGCTTCGCCGGTTCGCTGGCCCTGGCCATCCTGATGATGCCGGTCGTCGTGCGCTCCACCGAGGAGATGCTCAAGCTCGTCCCGAACGAACTGCGCGAGGCCTCGCTGGCACTCGGCGTGCCGAAGTGGCGGACTATCTTGAAGGTGGTCCTGCCGACCTCCATCGGCGGTATCACCACCGGTGTCATGCTGGCCATCGCCCGTATCGCGGGCGAGACCGCGCCGGTGCTGCTGCTGGTGTTCGGCAACCCGTTCATCAACAACAACCCGTTCGAGGGTGCGCAGGCGTCGCTGCCGCTGTACATCTACCAGCAGTACGCGCAGAGTGCGGGCGCCAACGCGGCGTACGACCGCGCGTGGGCGGCCTCGCTCACGCTGATCGCCTTCGTGATGATCCTCAACCTCGTGGCCCGCGGCATCGCCCGCTGGAAGGCCCCGAAGACCGGTCGCTGACGCGGCCACACAGCGACCGAGCTTGAATTTCTGGAAGTGAAGTAGACGACATGGCCAAGCGAATCGACGTAAGCGGACTCACCGCCTACTACGGCTCCCACAAGGCGATCGAGGACATCTCGATGACCGTCGAGCCGCGTTCGGTGACGGCGTTCATCGGCCCCTCCGGCTGCGGCAAGTCGACGTTCCTGCGCACGCTGAACCGTATGCACGAGGTCACCCCCGGTGGCCGCGTCGAGGGCAAGGTGCTGCTGGACGACGAGGACCTGTACGGCCCCGGGATCGACCCGGTGTCCGTCCGGCGCGAGGTGGGCATGGTCTTCCAGCGCCCGAACCCGTTCCCGACGATGTCGATCTTCGACAACGTGGCGGCGGGCCTGCGCCTGAACGGCAAGTACAGGAAGAGCGAGCTGAACGACATCGTCGAGAAGTCGCTCAAGGGCGCGAACCTCTGGAACGAGGTCAAGGACCGCCTGAACAAGCCGGGCTCCGGCCTCTCGGGCGGCCAGCAGCAGCGTCTGTGCATCGCGCGGGCGATCGCGGTCGAGCCGGACGTCCTGCTGATGGACGAGCCCTGCTCCGCGCTGGACCCCATCTCGACGCTGGCGATCGAGGACCTGATCGGCGAGCTGAAGGAGCGCTTCACGATCGTCATCGTGACGCACAACATGCAGCAGGCGGCGCGTGTCTCGGACCGTACGGCGTTCTTCAACCTCGCGGCGGTGGGCCAGCCCGGCCGGCTGATCGAGATCGACGACACCGAGCGCATCTTCTCCAACCCGTCCGTCCAGGCGACCGAGGACTACATCTCGGGCCGCTTCGGCTGACAGACGCTGCCGCTTCGGCTGAGCCGGGGCTGCGCTGATGGACCCCTCGCGGTGCTGCATGGCGGTGCCACCGCGAGGACGCAAAAAGGGCCCGCCCCTGGCTTCCCGGGGGCGGGCCCACTGCGTTCGGCTCCGGCCGCCGTCCCGGCCCCTACGGATTGAGGTCCGGCACGCGGACCAGCTCGCCGAGCCAGCGGTCCGGGGTGGTGGTGGCGATGATCGCTCCGTCGGGACGGTCCGGGGTGGGCTGAGCGGCGTACTGGCAGTGTGGCCGCGGCCCACGTGTTCTGCAGAGCTACCGCCAGGGCGGCGGGCGGGTCCAGGTCCAGGACGGTGACGGCGAGCAGGGCGGCGAGCTGCTCCGCCGTACCGGGACGGGCCCGATCGGCTTCGACCAGTGCGCACGCCGGGGCATACAGGTGCCGGCCGGCCCCCACACGGGCGCGGTGGATCAGCCGGGGGGCAAGGACATGGCCCCGGCCGGCCGCGGCCATGGCGGTGTCGTCCAGGACGATGTGCATCGCGTCACCGGACCGCCGCCTGGGCCGGCCGGCGGTCCAGCTCGCTGTCGAGGTCCCGTTCCTCTGCGGGACTGGGCCCGTATCCGGCCCACTCCTTCAGGGCGGCGCGGGCCTGCTCGGCCTGCTCGGCCCGCTCGGCGGGGGTGAGCAGGGTTTCGGGGAGCCGGGCCAGGTACGCGCGCAGCGACATCCCTTCGGCTGCGGCTATGGCGGTGAGCCGGTCCCGGGCTTCCCCAGGGATACGGATGTCGGCGTCGGACATCATCGGACTCCGCTGCACACCAGCGTACGGGTACGTACCCGTACTGGTAGGTGCCGTCAGGCGTGGCGGTCCGGCTGGTCCGCTGCCCGCCCGCCTCGAACCACAGCGGCTTCGCGACGCCTCGGGTACCAAAACGCCCACCCCCTTCGCCGGCTTCTCAGCCGACCGAGTCGGGTGGGCGGGAGGGTGAAAGGGAGTTACAGCACCGTCAGTTTCACGACGCCGAAGGCTGTCGCAGCGACCAGCGCGGCCGCCGGCATCGTGATGAACCAGCCCAGGACGATGTTCTTGGCCACGCCCCAGCGGACGGCGTTGACGCGCTTGGTCGCGCCGACGCCCATGATCGCGGAGGTGATGACGTGGGTCGTGGAGATCGGCGCCTTGAAGAGGAAGGCGGTGCCGAACATGATCGAGGCGCCGGTGGCCTCGGCCGCGAAGCCCTGCGGCGGGTCCAGCTCGATGATCTTGCGGCCCAGGGTGCGCATGATGCGCCAGCCGCCCGCGTAGGTGCCGAGGGACAGCATCAGCGCCGAGACGATCTTCACCCAGACCGGGATCGGGTCGCCGAACGTCTCGTGGCCGGAAATCACCAGTGCCATCACGACCACACCCATGGTCTTCTGGGCGTCCTGGAGGCCGTGGCCGAGGGCCATGCCCGCCGCCGAGACCGTCTGCGCGATACGGAAGCCGCGCTTGGCCTTGTGCGGGTTGGACCGGCGGAACAGCCACATGATCGCCAGCATGACGAGGTAGCCGACGATCAGGCCGACCACCGGGGACAGGAACATCGGGATGATGATCTTGTCCAGTACGCCGTTCCAGTGCACCGCCGTACCGCCCGCCAGGGCCGCGCCGACGAGGCCGCCGAACAGGGCGTGGGAGGACGAGGACGGCAGGCCGAAGTACCAGGTGGTCAGGTTCCAGGTGATCGCGCCCAGCAGCGCGGCGAAGAGGATGCCCATCCCCGTCGAGCCCGAGGGCGTCTCGATGAGGCCCTCGCTGACGGTCTTGGCGACCCCGGTGCCGAAGAAGGCGCCGGCCATGTTCATGACCGCGGCCATGGCGAGCGCCGCCCGCGGGGTCAGCGCCCGCGTCGACACCGACGTCGCGATCGCGTTCGCCGAGTCGTGGAAGCCGTTGGTGTACGTGAAGAAGAGCGCGACCGCGATGGTCACGATGAGCGCGAAGGTGTCCATCGACGCCTCAGGACTCCTTGACGGCGATGGTCTCCACCGTGTTCGCCACGTGCTCGAACGCGTCCGCCGCCTCTTCCAGGACGTCCACGATCTGCTTGAGCTTGAGCACCTCGATCGCGTCGTACTTGCCGTTGAAGAGGTGGGCCAGCAGCTTGCGGTGGATCTGGTCCGCCTGGTTCTCCAGCCGGTTCACCTCGATCCAGTACTCGGTGAGGTTGTCCATCGTGCGCAGGTTGGGCATGGCCTCGGCCGTCAGCTCCGCCGCCCGGGCCAGGACCTCGATCTGCTGCTCGACGCCCTTCGGCAGTTCCTCGACGTTGTAGAGGACGACCAGGTCGACGGCCTCCTCCATGAAGTCCATGATGTCGTCGAGGGACCCGGCGAGTGCGTAGATGTCCTCGCGGTCGAAGGGCGTGATGAACGAGGAGTTCAGCTGGTGGAAGATCGCGTGCGTGGCGTCGTCACCCGCGTGTTCCGCGGCCCGCATACGCTCTGCGATCTCGGCTCGGGCAGGTCCGTCCGCCCCGAGCAGTTCCATCAGGAGTTTCGAGCCGGTGACGATGTTGTCCGCGGATGCGGAGAACATGTCGTAGAAGCTCGTCTCCCTGGGGGTCAGACGAAAGCGCACGTGGGGTCCTCGGGGTGCTTCGGTTTCGGTCAGGCTGATGCTAGGCGCATCATCCGGCCACGGCTAATGGGCCGTCCCCCAGTGTCGCCCATCGGGCAGAGTGATCAGCACGGGGGCGTACCAACGGCTCCCTACCCCGGAAAGTTGGTTACCATATACCCACTAGGGGTATGTATCCCTGATTGTGTCCATAGCTTGTCCCGCAGCTCGTCCCGAGATGGAGGCCCGCGATGACGACGACCGAGGCCGGCGCCACGGCTCCCTCCGAGGCCGCGAGCGAGACCGTGAGTGAGACCGCGCACGCGACGCACGGCTACCACAAGCAGAAGGACGAGCACCTCAAGCGGCTGCGCCGGATCGAGGGGCAGATCCGCGGCCTGCAGCGGATGGTGGACGAGGACACGTACTGCATCGACATACTCACGCAGGTCTCCGCCTCCACCAAGGCCCTGCAGTCCTTCGCCCTGCAGCTGCTGGAGGAGCATCTGCGGCACTGTGTCGCCGACGCGGCCGTGAAGGGCGGCGACGAGATCGACGCGAAGGTCGACGAGGCGACGAAGGCGATCGGCCGGCTCCTGCGCACCTGAGCTCGGCTCTGCGCGGCCCAGCCCGAATTCTGTGCACCTGAACCCCGCCGCCGGGTGGCTCAATCCGACTGCCGCTCCTCGGCCACCCGCAGCACCGCGTCGATGCTCTCCAGGCTGAGCCGGTCCTCGGCCGCGGAGGCCGCGATGATCAGCTCTCCGCACAGCTCGATCTCGGCGAGGGCCACGTGGTCCTGTACCGCCGTACCGCCGACCGGAGCCACCCGCCTCACCTCTTCCCTGCCGTCACCGACTTCCTAGAGTAGGCAGCGCTCCACACACCTCGCATGGCACGGACGGGCTACTTACGGGGTGGCGCCAGGGACTAGTTGCCGTTCTCGGCGATACGGCCCGCGTAGATGTCCGCCGGACGCGGCAGCCCTACGCCGGCGGGCGCGCCGAAGTCGTAGAGGAGGGTGGTCGAGGCGACCGCAACGGGGGTTTTCTGCAGGCCGTTGACGAAGCTGAAGCGCTGCCTGAGCTTGCGGATGCGGCCCTGGTCGTCCAGGTAGGCGTCGAACGGGACTTCGGCCGTGGCGAACCCTTTCGCCGCCGCGGCCAGGGGTGCCCTGTTCTCGGCGGAGGCCCGGCGGGCCGCGCGGCTCAGGTCCGCCGTGCCACGGTAGTGCCGCACCGCGGTCCCGCCGACCTCGGTCCTGCCGACGTAGGTCGCCGTCCGCGTCCCGCGCAGCACCTCGGCCGCCGCGTACGGGTCGGTCGCGCCGCCGGTGACCAGGTTGCCGTCGGACAGCGTGGCGGTGTCCACCCGGACCCATTTGTCGGGGGGCACGCCCGCGCCCCGGTTCTTCATGAACAGGGCACCTGGGGCGAGCAGTTCGGTGATCGGCTGGTGCTCGGAGGTGCCCGCCGGGTCCTCGGGCAGGACGACGGTGAGCCGGCCGAGCCGGTGCCGGTAGTCGTAGACACCCTGGCCGCGGATGGTGACCCGGGTACCGCCCGTGGCCATCTCCATGGAGGTGGTCGCCTTCGAGCTGCCCGCGCCGCCCAGGGTGTCGGCGGCCCGCTGCAGCACGGCCACCGGATCGCCGCCCCCGCCCTTGACGTCCTCGGCGGCGGCCCCGCTCCCGGAACAGCCCGTGGCACCCGCCCCGAGGCCGAGCATGATGCCCACCGCGACGACCGTCCTGCCCGCGTTCCTGTGCTGCCGCCGATCCATCGCCTGCCTACCCCCAGCCGGTACGTCCGTCACGGGCCCCCTACACGTCCGGTTAACGACGGGTAGGGGGCGTCGTCACGGGACGCCGGCGGGTGTGGACGGCCGTACGAGCCCTTTGCCGTGGGGCCGGTAACGTTGTCATCGTGGCAGTCACCGAGGCACCGCAGGACGGGCCGGAACGCCCCCGGTCCGGGCAGGGACACCTCGTCACGACGACAGAACAGGGCCGCTTCTGCCTGGCCCGCTGCAGCTGCGGCTGGCGGGGACCCGCCCGCAGGGCCCGCAGCCAGGCCCGTACGGACGCGGAGGCTCACGCGGCGGATCGGTGAAGGGCGTCGACGAGCTCGCGGTCGCGGGGCTGGGTGAGGCGGCTGCGGGCCGCGGCGGGGGAGAGCCACAGGATGCGGTCCACCTCGGCGCTCGGCACGAAGTGCCCGCAGACTGCCTCGGCCGCCCAGTAACGCACCTGCTTCGGGCGGCCGTTCGCCAGATAGCGCAGGGTCGGCAGCTCCTCGCCGGGCGCGGCCGTGTACCCGGTCTCCTCCGCGACCTCCCGAAGGGCGCCCACGAGCGCGTCCTCGCCGCGCTTGAGCTTGCCCTTCGGGTGCGACCAGTCGTCGTACTTCGGCCGGTGGACCAGACAGATCTCCAGGTCCCCGGAGACCGGCGAGCGGCGCCACAGCACGCAGCCGGCCGCCCGCACCAACGTGTCGCTCACACCGCCTCCTCGGGAGAACTCAGGGTGTGCTGACGGTCTGCTTCTGCCAGGCCTGCTGGAAGGCGAACCTGGCGGCCTCCACCTCGTGCCGCTGGTCGGCGTGGAGCACGCCGAGCGCGTACGCCGTCGCCGGGGCGATCCGGGGCGTACGGGCCGCCTGGGCCGCCGCCGCTGCCGCCTCCGAGGCGTCGCGGTGCCGGTTCAGGGCCTGGCCGGCCGCCGACAGGCGTACGTCCACGGGCGTTCCCGCAGGCTCTCGGTCCGGCTCGAGCCGGGAGGTTCCCCCACTGCCGTGCAGCGCCTCCCGGGCGTACCGGTGCAGGCGCAGCAGCAGCCGGACCTGGTGCCAGGGGCCGTCCTGGGGGTGCGGGGACGGATCCGGGGACAGTCCGTGCACCAGGGCCTCCGCGTTGTACGGGTGGCCCGCGACGACCAGCGGGAGCGCCGCGATCGCGTCTGTCAGCCGTTCCTCCGCAGCGGCTGCCAGGGGACGCAGATCGGTGGTCGGCGCGGTGGGGGTGAGGGGGACCTCGCTGGCGAGTACGGCGACTTTGTCCGCGACGGCGTGGAAGCGGGACGAGCCGAGGGCTTGCAGTGCCGTGGAGTGGGCTCGGGTCCGGGCGAGGGTGAGCTGACGTTCGAGCAGGGCGCCCGCTTTCGCCGCGCCTATGGTGAGGTTGCCGCGTTCTGCTGTCGCCGTCGCGCCGGCCGGGCCACTGGAGTTGGAAGGTGCCGCTTTCAGCGGGACGGGCGCCGCCGCAGCGGCACGACTGCCCGCGGCCACGACGTCGACTGCCTGGGCGGGCAGGACCGTAGTCCCCGACAACCGGTGCAACGCCAGCAACAGCCGTTCCAGCCGGGCCTCGTACGCGTGCTCCAGGCCCAATGTGCCGGACAACCATGCCAGTTCGGGGCGCATCTGCTCGGACCAGTCGGGGTCGAGCAGCGGGCGGAAGGTGTGCAGGCTGCCGCTGATGCGGCGGGCCGAGCGGCGCAGCAGCCGCGCCGCGTCGACGGACTCCTCCGCACCGCCCTCCCCCACGCTCGCATAGTCCCCCACTCTCGACTTCGCTCGAGCGGGGGGACCCCCGTGCGCGAGGGCCCCCGCACCGTTGCCGCCGGTCTCGCGGTGCAGGCGCAGTGCGCGGAGGAACTCCGTGGCCTGGGCGCGCAGATACGCCGCGAGGGCGTCCCCCGTCACCACCTCGGCCGTGGGTTCCGTCGGGTCAAGGTGTTGCTGTGCCACGCCGGCGCCTCCGGGCGTCTATGAGCATCTCCTGGACGTTGCGCAGGGGTTGGCCGTCCGCGTCGGTCGCGTGTCGCGTCCACTCGCCGTCCGGGCCGAGGTGCCAGGACGAGGTCGAATCGGACATGCCGGTGTCGAGCAGCCGGTTGAGGGCTGCCCGGTGTGCGGGGTCGACGACCCGCACCAGGGCCTCTATCCGGCGGTCGAGGTTGCGGTGCATCATGTCGGCGCTGCCGATCCACACCTCGGGCTCGCCGCCGTTGCCGAAGGCGAACACGCGGGAGTGCTCCAGGAAGCGGCCGAGGATCGAGCGGACCCGGATGTTCTCGGACAGTCCGGTGACGCCGGGGCGGACCGCGCAGATGCCGCGCACCCACACGTCCACCGGCACGCCCGCCTGGGACGCGCGGTAGAGGGCGTCTATGACCGCTTCGTCGACTATGGAGTTGACCTTGAGCCGGATGAACGCCGGACGGCCCGCGCGGTGGTGCTGGACCTCCTTGTCTATCCGCGAGATCAGGCCGTCGCGCAGGGACTTGGGGGCCACCAGCAGGCGGCGGTAGGTCTCCCGGCGGGAGTAGCCCGACAGGCGGTTGAAGAGGTCGGAGAGGTCCGCGCCGACCTGCTGGTCGGCGGTGAGCAGGCCCAGGTCCTCGTACAGGCGCGCCGTCTTCGGGTGGTAGTTGCCCGTGCCGACGTGGCTGTAGCGGCGCAGGGTCTCGCCCTCCTGGCGGACCACCAGGGACAGCTTGCAGTGCGTCTTCAGGCCGACCAGGCCGTAGACGACGTGACAGCCGGCCTCCTCCAGCTTGCGCGCCCACTTGATGTTGGCGTGCTCGTCGAAGCGGGCCTTGATCTCGACCAGGACGAGGACCTGCTTGCCGGACTCGGCGGCGTCGATGAGCGCGTCGACTATCGGGGAGTCGCCGGAGGTGCGGTACAGGGTCTGCTTGATCGCGAGGACGTCCGGGTCGGCCGCGGCCTGCTCCAGGAAGGCCTGGACCGAGGTGGAGAAGCTGTCGTACGGGTGGTGCAGCAGCACGTCCCGGGTGCGCAGGGCGGCGAAGATGTCCGGCGCGGACGCCGACTCGACCTCGGCGAGGTCGCGGTGGGTGCCGGCGATGAACTTCGGGTACTTCAGCTCGGGCCGGTCCAGGCCGTGGACCCGGAACAACCCGGTGAGGTCGAGCGGGCCCGGCAGCGGGTACACCTCCGCCTCGGAGATCTTCAGCTCGCGCACCAGCAGGTCCAGCACCTCGCGGTCGATGGACTCCTCGACCTCCAGGCGCACCGGCGGGCCGAAGCGGCGCCGCATGAGTTCCTTCTCCAGGGCCTGGAGCAGGTTCTCGGCGTCGTCCTCCTCGACCTCCAGGTCCTCGTTGCGGGTGAGCCGGAAGGCGTGGTGCTCCAGCACCTCCATGCCCGGGAACAGCTCCTCCAGGTGCGCGGCGATGACGTCCTCGAGCGGGACGTACCGGCCGGGCGCGGCCTCCAGGAAGCGGGACAGCAGCGGCGGCACCTTCACCCGGGCGAAGTGCTTGTGGCCGCTGACGGGATTGCGTACGACGACGGCCAGGTTCAGGGAGAGGCCGGAGATGTACGGGAAGGGGTGCGCGGGGTCTACGGCCAGTGGGGTGAGGACCGGAAAGATCTGGTGCCGGAAGAGCGTGAACAGGCGCGCCTGCTCCTTGTCGGCGAGCTCGCTCCAGCGGACCAGGTGGATGCCCTCCTCCGCGAGTGCGGGGGCGACGTCCTCGTGGTAGCAGGCGGCGTGCCGGGCCATGAGCTCGCGCGAGCGGGCCCAGATCATCTCCAGCACCTCGCGCGGCTGCAGCCCGGAGGCGGAGCGCGTGGCCACGCCGGTGGCGATACGGCGCTTCAGGCCGGCCACCCGGACCATGAAGAACTCGTCCAGGTTGCTGGCGAAGATCGCGAGGAAGTTCGCACGCTCCAGCAGGGGTGTGTCCGGGTCCTCGGCCAGCTCCAGGACGCGCTCGTTGAAGGCCAGCCAGCTGCGCTCACGGTCGAGGAATCGACCCTGCGGCAGTAGGGTGCCCTCGACCTTCGACTCTTCGTACGCGTCCAGGTCCGCGTCGAGGTCGGGTTCGAGGTCGGACACCGCGCCCTGCGCGACATGCGTGCGGTGCGCGGCTATGGAGCCCACGTCGGGCTGGATGCGCTGGACCTCTGCCTGGGTGTCTGGCTGACTCATGACCCCATTCTTCCGCGCCACTGGCATGACAGGCGCGTCGGAACGTGCGGGCGGGAGCGTTACGGCCCCGTTCCCCGCTGTCCCCTCGGGGGGCGGCGAAGGCTCTGGCACGGCGGGCTTCATTGGCCGAGCGTCGCAAGCCTGGCTGAATCAATGGTTACGGAGACATGACGTGCGGGATAGCGAGGGGCGGCTCCCGGGGGACTTCCCCCGCGCCCGGAGGGGCGCGGGGGGCGCAAGACCAACGGCGATCAGGCGGTGACGATGACGTCCTTCGCCTCCAGGGCCGTCCCCGCCGCCCGCAGCGCTCCGGTCAGGCGGCGCAGCACCAGGCAGGACGCGAGCGCGAGCAGCGCGGTGACCGCGAGGAGCAGCGCGCTGGTGGTGAGCTGGAGCGGCCAGTAGTGGGAGTAGGGGTGGTAGACGGTGTAGTAGCCGGAGGCCTTCGCGAAGGCCGCGTCGCACGCCGCCGCGGTGGTGCAGTTCGGCATGGGCAGGTGGGCGCCGGACTTGGACAGCAATCCCTGGTCGAGCACGATGGCCGAGCCGATGCCGCCCTGCTGCAGCGTGGTGACCCGGGTGACCGTGGGCCACAGGTGGGGCATCAGCCGCTGGGCCAGGACCGCCACGCCCACGGTGACCAGCACGCCGAGGACCAGCGCGGGCAGCGTACGGCGCAGCAGCAGGCCCGCCAGGGTGCCGGCGGCGAGCCCGGCGAGGGCCAGGGCGGCGATGGTGGGGCCGTTGGCATGGAAGGTGACGAGGGTGTACCAGCCCGCGGCGGTGTCGATGCGGCCCCTGCCCGCCGCCCAGGCGCGGTGGTGCAGCCAGACCAGCAGACAGGTGGCGGCGGTGACGAGGGCCGCCGGGAGGACCAGGCGGACCGTGAGCCAGCGGGCCGGCGAGATGCCCTGGGTCCAGGACAGGCGGGCGGTGCCGGTCTCCAGCTCCCGGCCGGTCAGGGCGGCGCCTGCCCAGGCGGCCACCAGGAAGGGCAGTGCGTCCAGGGCGTAGGTGGCGTACTCGTAGTAGTCCTTGTAGCGCAGGATCGCGGCCTGGTCGTAGGAGCAGATGCTCGTGTGGCAGGCGTCGAACTGCCGCCAGCCCTCGGCCGCCGCATCGGCGAGCGGGCCGGCCAGGGCCAGCTCCAGGCCGGCCAGGCCGATCACCAGGGCGGCGAATCCGTACAGCGTGGGGCGGTGCAGCCGCAGCAGCCAGCGGGCGGTGCGGGGCCGCGGGACGGTCGGGTCGGTGGTCACGCGGCACTCTCCTCGGTGACGGCCGTGGCGGTGGTGAGGACGGGGGCCTCGGGATTGCGCAGGTGGGCGAGGACGAGTTCCTCCAGCGTGGGCGCCGAGGCGCGCCAGCCCGCGGGGAGCGGTCCGGCCGGGCGGATCAGCGCGGTCAGCTGGCGGCCCGTGACCCGGGACTCGACCACGGCGTGCGCGTCGAGGCGGTCCGAGTCGGCGGCGCCGGTGACCCGGACATGGGCGGCGAGCAGGTCGTCGATCTCGCCGGCCAGCCGGATCCGGCCGCCGCCGACGAGCAGCAGATGGTCGCAGGAGTCCTCCAGTTCGGCGACGACGTGGGAGGACATCACGATGGTGGTGCCGTACTGGGCGGCCTGGGCCATCAGCGTGCCCATCAGCTCGTGCCGGGCGAGCGGATCGAGGTCGGCCATCGGCTCGTCCAGGAGCAGCAGTTCGGGCCGCTTGCCGAGGGCGAGGGCGAGCGCCACCCGGGTGCGCTGACCGCCGGAGAGGGAGCGGATGCGCGCCCCGGGGTCCAGGTCGCCGCCCGCGACGACGTGCTCGGCGGCGGCCGGGTCCCAGTGCCCGGGGTTGAGGTCGGCGCCCATGCGCAGGATCTCGGCGATCGTGAGCTGCGGGTAGAGCGGCTTGTCCTGGGCGACGTAGCCGACCCGGGGGCGGGCCGCGGCCGGGCTGGTGCCGAGCACCCGCAGCCGGCCGTCGGTGGGCGGGAGCAGCCCCGCGGCGAGGGCGAGCAGCGTCGACTTGCCGGCGCCGTTGGGCCCGACGAGGGCGCACACCCGCCCGGTGGGCAGCCGGAAGGCGCAGTCGTGCAGTGCCCGGCCTCCCCGGCGCCCGAAGCGCTTGCCGAGGCCGGTCGCCTCGATCGCCGTGTCGCTCATGAACGTTCTCCCTGGAAGTGCGTGTCGAGTACGGCGGTGAAGAGTGCGGCCACGTCGTCCCGCTCCAGCCCGGCGCCGCGTGCCCTCTCGGCCCATGCCACGAGCTCGGTACGGAGGGAGGGGTCGACCGGGGTGGTGCCGAGCGAGCGCCGCACGAAGGTCCCGAGACCCCGGCGCGCCTCCACCAGCCCCTCCCGCTCCAGCTCCCGGTAGGCCTTCAGGACGGTGTTGGGGTTGATCGCGGTGGCCTCGACGACCTCACGTGCGGTGGGCAGCCGGTCTCCCGGCTCGAGCAGACCCATGCGCAGGGCCTGTTTGGTCTGCTGGACGATCTGGACGTAGGTGGCGACCCCGCTGTGCCGGTCGATGCGGTATTCGACCACGCGCTGAACCACCCTTTCACTAATTGAGTAGTGAAAGGGTGGTGCAAGGAAGGGGCGGCCGTCAAGCCGGCCGCCCCTCGCCCCGCCGTGTGTCAGGTCTCCGTGCGGTACATCAGGTCCGTCTCGTACGTCGTGAAGCCCAGCCGCTCGTAGACCGAGACCGCCGCCTGGTTGTCGGCGTCGACGTAGAGCATCGCGGTCGGCAGCTGCTGCCCGGCCAGGTGGCGCAGGCCGATCGTGGTGAGGGCCTTGCCGAGGCCGCCGCCCTGTTCGCCGGGGCGTACGCCGAGGACGTACACCTCGCCGAGGCCCTCCTCGGCGTGCACCTTCGTCCAGTGGAAGCCGATCAACTCCCCGCGCCGCTCGGCGAGGAAGAACCCGGCCGGGTCGAACCACGGCTCGGCCTTGCGGTCGTCGAGGTCCCGCTGGGTCAGCGAGCCCTGCTCGGGATGGTGGGCGAAGGCGGCCGAGTTGACCGCGAGCCAGGCGGCGTCGTCCTTGCCGGGCACGAAGGTGCGCACGCTCACGCCCTCCGGCAGCACCGGGTCGGGCAGCTCAAGACCGGTCAACGGCCGCCGCATCTGCCGCAGTTCGCGGAACAGGGTCAGGCCGAGCACCTGGGCGAGATGCCGGGCGGCGGCATGCCCGCCGTGCGCCCACACCCGAAGCCGCTTGCCGGAAGCGGCGAGCAGCGCCGCGCCGAGCGCCCGGCCGTGCCCGTGCCCGCGGTGCGCGGGGTGTACGGCGAGTTCGGCGGCCGGCGCCTCCACCGGGTCGGTGTCCTCCAGCTGGGCGTAGCCGACGAGTTCACCGTCGACGTTCAGCAGCAGATGCGAGACGCCCTCGCGGGTGCCTCCGCGCAGCTGCAGCCGGCCCTGCTCGGACACCGGCTGCTGCCCGTCGATCGCGGCGGCCTCGGCGAGCAGGGCCCGCACGGCATCGGCCTGGTCCGGGGTGAGCGCGGAGTGGGTCTCGATGGAGCGGGCGGGGAAGGCCCGTACGGTGTCGTCGCTGCTCATGCGTAGAGGGTACGGCAGTCACCCCGTAAAACCTATGTGAATGGCGCCGCGGTTCCCGAAACTCCCCGTGAATTACGCATAGGGCCCTTTAATTGGGATCTCATCGGAATTGGCTTTTCTCGGCTTCCGGATGTCGTAGTGTTTTTCGTGTCGGAATTCACCGGCGTGAATCACAGGAAACGGAGTACCGCCATGTCTTTCCACAAGCTCGTGCCCGTCAAGAAGCACTGCAAGCCCGCTCCCGAGCGGAAGAGGCCGGCGCCGAAGAGGGCCGTGCACACGCCGAAGCGCCGCCCGGTCGGGGACAAGGGCTGAGCCACCCCGCCTCGGCCGTGTCCACGGCGAAGGGCGCGGCCGTGTCCACAGCTGTGGAAAGGAGTTGCCGATGCCCGGGGAAGCCGGGGAGCCTTCCGCCGATTCTGGCCGCTGACCCCGGGGACCGCCGGTGGCTCGGCGTGATCACCGCCTGCGTGGTCGTGGCCGCGCTCGCCGAGACCGCCGTCGGTTATATCGGGAATTCCCTGGGCGCCTGGACCGCCGAGAGATTCGTGCTGCGATTGCGCGCGGCCGTCTTCCGTCATGTGAGGACCTGCCCCGGCACTTCTTTCAGCAGCACCGGCAGGGCGACCTGGTCGACGGCTCACCGGAGATGTCGAATCCATCGAACAGCTGGTGGTCTCCGGCGTCGTGGGAGCCGTATCAGCGGCCTTCTCCACCGTCTTCTGCGCCACCGCCGCATTCTGGCTGCGCTGGGACCTGGCACCGGTAACCTTCGCCCTCGCGCCCCTCTTCCTGCTCGCCGCGCGCCGCTTCTCCGGCCGTATCGAGCAGGCCTCACGCGACGGGCGGGTCGCCGACGGCGCGAGCACCTCGCTGGTGGAGGAGTCGCTCGGCAACGTCGTCCTCACCCGGGCGTACAACAGACAGCGGGACGAGGAGAAACGGCTCGACCGCGAGGCCCGCGCCTGGACGCGGGCGAGCGTGCGCGGGGCGCGGCCGGGCGAGATGTACGAGCAGTTCGTCGAGGCCGTCGAGACGCTGTGCGTGCTCGCGGTGATCGGGCCGGGCGTCCGGGAGATCTCCGCCGGCCGTACGCCCCTCGGCCAACTCCTCGCCTTCGCCGCCTTCCTCGGCCATCTCTGCCCGCCGGTCCGCAACCTCGGCCGGCTCGGCCTGACGGTCACCGCGGCCACCGCCGGCGCCCACCGCATCGGGGAGATCCTGGACGCCGAGCCCGCCGTCACCGACCCCGCCGACCCGGTCCCGCGGTGGCCCGTACGCGGCTGGGTCGGCTTCCACGCCATCTCCTTCCGCTGCCCGGGAGCCCCTCGTGCCACCCTCCGCAACATCGAATTCACCGCACAGCCGGGTGAGTTGGTGCTGATCACCGGCGCGAGCCGGACCGGCAAGTCCACCCTGGCCAAGCTCCTCCGCGAGAACATCGCCTGCGGCCGCCCCGGCGCGACGCAGACCGAGATCGAACAGGCGGCGAGGGCCGCGGCGGCCCACGACTTCGCCACCGCGCTCCCCGACGGCTACGACACCCTGATCGCTCCCGGCACCGGCGCCGGCGGGCGACGACACGGTGATCCTGCGCTGGTGAGGGCCTAGCGCGGCAGCCGCAGGGCGCGGGCGGCGCAGAACCGGGCGAGCAGGAGCCCGAGCAGGCCGAAGGCGGCCAGCGGTATGACCAGGAGCAGCAGGAAGAGGTTGGCCGGCGTCCCGGCGACGTCCTCCGCCAGCGCGACCACGAGCATGAGGGCGAACACCACCACGGCAGCGACGCTCGCCCACTGCCATCCCCGTCGTCGCCCGGCCTGCCGCAGGATCCGTTCCTCGGTCTCGGCCCGCTGCCCGTAGGGCATCCCGTACCGCCAGGCGGCCGCGCGCAGGGCCGCGACCTCGGCGTAGGGATCGTCCAGCTGCCACTCGTTGACCTGCGGCAGCAGGAAGCGGCGGCCTTCGGAGTCGTACAGGTAGGCCGGCCACCGGGGGTGGGCGTTGAGGGGCCGGCTGCCGGAGTTCTCGATCCGGATGTCGTACACGGCGGACCAGGCCCAGGTACGCGCCCGCAGGGGGCCCTGGCGGGTGATTCCCCGCGCCGTCACCACGGTGTGCGCCCGCCACTCCGACAGGGCGCCCCACACGCCGACCGCCACGAGAGCGGCGAGCAGGACGGGGGCCCACCAGATCGGCAGGTCGTCGTGGGTGCGGACGGTCTGCAGCGCGGCGTTGCCCAGGAGGACGAGCGGCAGCAACGCGGCCCGCAGGGGCCGTCTTCGCTGCCTGTGGTACACCCGTGTCGACCCGTCCTCGTCCATGGAGATCCCCTCCCCGGCGCACCGGAAGGGTGCGCGACCGAGGAGAGGCTAGACCCGTGTGCGGGGCGGTGCGGAGGGTGGGTGCGGGTCCCGGTCCCCCGGGTGTCTACGCCGGTGCCGCCGTCGCCGTACCCGGCGAGGCGGCGGTCTCGGCGTTGTGGGTCATGCGTTGCAGGACGTGGACCGCGGTGCGGTACTCCTCGGTCGAAATCCCGGTCATGGACAGGTCGCGGAACGCCCGCACGCTCTCGGTGACGACGGCCAGCCTGCGGCGGCCGTCGGGGGTGAGGACCAGTCGGTGCGGTGCGGTGCGGACCGCCCAGCCGCCGGTGAGCACGGCGTCGACGGAGGCCGTCAGCGTGAGAACGTCGGCGTTGGCGGCGAGTGCCGACAGGACTGCGGAGTCGGTGGCCTCGGGCGTGGTGTCGCGGATGACGTTGAGGACCTGCCAGTCGAGGCGGGTGAGGCCGTACTCCGACAGCACCCCGTTCATCGCGCGGGTGAGTGCCTTGTCGGTGCGGTTGAGCCAGTGGCCGATGGGTTTCATGCGCGGGCTCCTTCGGTGCGGGGTGCGCCCAGCAGGGCGGGCCAGTCCTGCCCGGCCGCCCAGTGCGCGAAGGTGTGCCAGCCGACCTCGGGATACGCGCGGCGCAGGGCCTGGGCGTCGACGTCGAGGCCGGTGGTGGTGAAGTAGGCGAACATGGCCGCGAGGTCCGTGGAGTGGGTGCGGACGACGTCGAGGCCGACCTCGTGGTGGGTGATCGGGCGGCGCGTGACGGCGGTGAGCGCGGCCGCGATCTGCCCGGGCGTACGGGTGTCGGAGGCGATGTCGATACGGCGGCCCAGGAACGCGGTCCGGCGCGCGAAGGCCAGCGCCGCGAAGGCGCCGATGTCGGCGGCGGGGATCAGGGCGAAGGGGCGGTCGGCGGGCATGGGCCACCCGAAGGAGCCCTCGCGCAGGCCGGAGAGGGCCCAGCCGGTGGCGTGGTTGTCCATGAACGCGGCCGGCGCGATCACCGTCCAGGGCACGCCGGACGCGCACAGGTACCGCTCGATCTCGTGCTTGCTGTCGTAGTGCGGGACGCCGGTGCCGCGGTCGGCGTGGGCGGCGGAGGTGAGGACGACGTGTCCGAGGCGGGCGGCCACGGCGGCGTCGACGAGGGCTCTGCCCTGGCGCACCTCGGTCTCGGTGTCGGTGCCGAAAGGGGTCGTGACCGCGAAGAGGGCGTCCGCGCCGGTGAGGGCGGTGTCCAGGGAGGCGGGGTCGTCGAAGTCGGCGTGACGGATCTCGGCGCCGAGGGCGTGCAGGGCGACGGCGGCCGGTGAGTCCGGGTGGCGGGTCAGGGCGCGGACGTGGTGCCCGGCGGTCAGAAGGGCGCGGGCGGTGGCTCCGCCCTGGGCGCCGGTGGCGCCGGTGACGGCGACGGTGAGCATGGGTGTCCCCCGTGGATAGGATGAGTGACGCTTGATGGCTGCGTGACGCATTAGCTGCGCCACGCAGGAGAGTAGCGGACTTTTGCTGCGCCGCGCAGTTGTTTTGAGGAGTCGCAGTGATTCTTGGGAGGCGAGTCAGGTGACGGAAGGGACAGATCCGCGCCGGGCCCGGCTGTACGAGGAGTTGTCGACGGAGTCGCGCCGCTACCACGCGGCGTACGTGCTGTTCAACCAGGCCGTCGCCGACCACCTCGGCCTGCACCCCACCGATGTGCAGGCCCTGAGCCTGCTGACCGTCGAGCCCGAGCCGCTCACGGTCCGGCAGATCGCCGACCTGACCGGCCTCACCACGGGCTCGGCCACCCGGCTGGTGGACCGGCTCGAACGCGGCGGCTATGTGGCCCGCACGCCGGACGTGCGGGATCGCCGCCGGGTGCTGGTCACCCCGGTGCCGGAGCGCATCGCCCGTGTCACCGCGGTGTGGGACGAGCTCGGCCGCACCTGGCAGACCCTGCTCGACGACCACAGCGAGGACGAACTGCGGGCGATCACCCGCCACATGCGCCGCGCGAACGAACTGAGCCGCACCCAGATCCAGCGTCTGCGCGCCCTGCCGAAGCGGGATTGAGCCCGGCGGTTCCGGCCAACGGGGGTGACGCGCTGGCGACCGGCCGGGGCGATCGGTCGGGGCCGGGGGGCATCGGGCCGGCAGTGGGGCATCGGGCGGGCGGGGTCCATCAGGCGGGCGTCCCGGGACCAGGCGGGGCGGAGCCCATGAGATGGGCTGGGGTCCATCAGGGCCGCTCCAGGCGGCCGGGGTCCCCCAGGTCGGCTGAGGTCCATCAGCCCGGCCCGGGACCCAGCGGCCCGGCCCCCCAGGCGGTCCTTGGGCCTTCAGGCGAGCCGGGTCCACCCGGCAGGTCCGGGTCTGCCGGGTGGGCTCGGGTCTGCCGGCGGGCCGTACCAGGCGGGCCGGGTCCCTCGGGCCGGCCGCGGTGCGTCGGTTCGGCTCGGGACCGGGTGGGCCGGGGTGCGTCGGTTCGGCTCGGGAGCACCAGCCCGGCCGCCCCCGAACCCCCGCTTCAGCCGTACAGCGTTTCGGCCGGTTCCGGGCTCTCCGGTGGTGGTGTCGGGGCGCCCGGCAGCCGTACCGTCGCCACCGTGCCGCCGCCCTCCGCGTGGGACAGGGTGACCTCGCCGCCGGCCTGCTGGACCGTGCGGGCCACGATGGACAGGCCGAGGCCGGAGCCGGGCAGGGCGCGGGCGCTGGGGGAGCGCCAGAAGCGGTCGAAGACGTACGGGAGTTCGTCCTCGGGAACGCCGGGGCCGTGGTCGCGGACGGTCAGGACGCCGTTGCTCAGCTGTACGTCGATCGTGCCGCCCTCGGGGCTGAACTTCACCGCGTTGTCGAGGACGTTGACCACCGCCCGCTCCAGCGCGGAGGGCTCCGCCCGGACGTACCAGGGCTCCAGGTCCGACGTGATCGTCAGCTCCGGGCCGCGCAGACGTGCGCGGCGCAGCGCCGCCTCGACCGCGTCCTGGAACGACACCACCTGGACCCGTTCGCCGTGCTGCCCCTCCGAGCGGGACAGCTCCTGCAAGCCGCCGATCAGCGCGGCCAGTTCGGTCATCTGCGCCTTCACCGAGGCGAGCAGCGCCTTGCGGTCCTCGGGCGGCAGCGGGCGACCCGTCTCCTCGCTGCGGGTGAGGAGTTCGATGTTGGTGCGCAACGACGTCAGCGGCGTACGGAGTTCATGGCCGGCGTCGGCGATCAGCTGCTGCTGGAGCTCGCGGGAGCCGGCCAGGGCCGTCGTCATCGAGTTGAAGGAGCGGGAGAGGCGGGCGATCTCGTCGTCGCTGTCGTCCTCCACCGGGATCCGGACGGCCAGGTCCTCGGTCCGCGCCACGTGCTCAACGGCCTCGGTGAGCTTGTCGACGGGACGCAGTCCCGCCCGGGCGACGGCGAGACCGGCGGCACCGGCGCCGACGACTCCTATGCCGGACACGAGGAGAAGGACCAGGGCGAGGTCGTTGAGGGTCTTCTCGGTGTTCTTGAGCGGGGCGGCTACCTGCACACCGATATTGGGTCCGCGGTCACCGCTGGTGGTCGTGGTGGACAGGAGGGGGCGGGTGAGCACGCGGAGCTCGTTGCCCTTCGAGTCGGTTCCGTTGCGGAAGTAGAGCTTGTTCCCGAGGGATTTGACCTCTGCCTCGTCGGCCCGGGTGACCTCGATCTTGCCCGAGGCACCCCCGATGAGGCAGACCTTGCCGTTCTCGGTGACCAGCTGCGAGTACCTGTCCTGGAAGAAACCGTTGGGAGTCGGCGTGTCGGTGCAGGTCTTGAGGGCGTAGTCCAGCTGGTCGAAATGTCCCGCGCCGCCCAGCGACTTCGTCAGGTCGCCGTCGAGCTGGTCGTACAACTTCCCCTGCACGATGAACCAGGCCGTGACCGAAACAGCCGCCACCGCGAACGCCACCGCCGCCGCGACCAGCATCGCCAGCCGGGCCCTGATCGGGAGAGCGTGGTAACGCCGCACGAGCTTGTTCACTCCCCGCCGCCCTGCCGCAGGACGTAGCCCACGCCCCGCACCGTGTGCACGAGGCGTGGCTCGCCGCCGGCCTCGGTCTTGCGGCGCAGGTACATGACGTAGACGTCGAGGGAGTTGGAGGAGGGCTCGAAGTCGAAGCCCCAGACCGCCTTCAGGATCTGCTCGCGGGTGAGGACCTGGCGCGGGTGCGCCATGAACATCTCCAGGAGGGTGAACTCCGTGCGGGTCAGTTCCACCTGCCGGCCGCCGCGCGTCACCTCACGGGTCGCGAGGTCCATGCGCAGGTCGGCGAAGGTCAGCGCCTCGTCCTCCTGGGCCTCGGCCGACACCGCGACCGCGTACGAGCTGCGGCGCAGGAGGGCGCGGATACGAGCGAAGAGTTCGTCCAGCTCGAAGGGTTTGACCAGGTAGTCGTCGGCGCCGGCGTCGAGACCGGTCACCCGGTCTCCGACGGTGTCGCGGGCCGTGAGCATGAGGATCGGGGTGGTGTCGCCGGCCCCGCGGATGCGCCGGGCCGCGGTCAGACCGTCCATGCGCGGCATCTGGATGTCCAGGACGAGCAGGTCGGGCTTGTAGGCGGTCGCCTTCTCCAGGGCGTCCGCGCCGTCGACGGCCACCTCCGTGTCGTATCCGTCGAAGGCGAGGCTGCGCTGCAGCGCCTCGCGTACGGCCGGCTCGTCGTCGACGATCAGGATGCGCTGGGGGTCACGGTCGCCTTCGGCGGGGCTCATGCTCGCGGTTCCTCGGGGTGCGGTGGTCGGGGTGGACGGGGTGTCTCTCGGCTGCCTCTCAGCCTGCCACGCCGGGCGGGCCGGGAGACAGACCTGCCGGGGCGGGCCGGGGAGGCGGCACCGGCCCGGCCGAGCGTCGCCCCGGAGGACGATCGGCCTGCAGGACGGTCGCCCCGGAGGACGATCGGCCCGCAGGACGGTCGCCCCGGAGGACGATCGGCCCGCAGGACGGTCGCCCCGGAGGACGGCCGGACTCGAGCCGAGGGCAGGCCCGATCCGGGACCGGCTGCGGACGGGACTCGGCCCGGACGGGGCCGAGTCCCGTCCGGGCCAGGTTGATCCAGGCCCACCCGGGGGCGGGACCGGTGGGGTCAGGCCCGTACCGCGGTGAGCCGGTTCAGCGGGACCTTGCGGCGGTGGGTGCGGACGGGTGCGGTGCGGAGGCCCATCAGCTCGGGGACCGGTGTGACGACCACCTCGGGTGCGCGGGGCGCCGACTCGGGCTTGCGCGGTGCCGGGATGGGCACGTGCAGGTCCTGGGACACCGTGAGGGCCAGGGCCAGGTCGGCGGGACCGTGGTCGGCGATCTGGTGCGAGACCTTGGTGATCATGACGTACTCCCTGCTGACTGGTGCGGTGCGGTCGGCTAGCTGTTGTTGCCGGCCCGCAGCTTGGCCAGGTCGGACTTGACGGTGTTGACGGGGATCGCGAAACCGAGGCCGATGCTGCCCGCGTCCGAGGACGACGAGGACTGCTGACTCGACGAGTACATCGCGGAGTTGATCCCGATGACGTTGCCGCTCGCGTCGATCAGCGCGCCGCCGGAGTTGCCCGGGTTGAGCGAGGCGTCCGTCTGGATCGCCTTGTAGGTCGTCGTGGACGACCCCGTGTCGCCGTTGAACTGACGGCCGCCGAACTGGAACGGCCACTGTCCGTCGCCGCCCTGCCCCTGGCCCTGGTTCTCGTCGGTGGAGACGGTCACGTCCCGGTTGAGCGCGGAGACGATGCCGCTGGTGACGGTGCCGGTCAGGCCCTCGGGGGAGCCGATCGCGACGACCGTGTCACCGACCTCGACGCCGGCGGAGTCGCCGAGCGAGGCGGGCTTCAGACCCGACGCGCCGCGCAGCTTGATCAGCGCGAGGTCCTTGGAGCTGTCGGTGCCGACGACATCGGCGGCGTAGCTCTTGCCGTCGCTCGTGCGCACCTTGATCGACTGTGCGCCGGCGACGACGTGGTTGTTGGTGACGATCTCGCCGTCCGACGTGATGACCACGCCGGAGCCGGTGGAGGAGCCGTTGCCGAGGGTCGCGTTTATCTCGACCACGCTCGGGCTGACCGCGGCGGCGATCGTGGCGACGTCACCCCTCTTGCCGGTCGGCACCACGGCGGTGCTGGTACCGGTGGAGGAGACCGCGTCCTTGCCGGTCAGCTCCTGGAAGCCGTACGCCGTGGCGCCGCCCACCGCGGCCGCGACGATCGCGACGGCCGCGAGGAGGGCCGCCGGACCCCGCTTGCGCCTCTTCTTCGCCCCGGGGGCCGGCTCGGGCGCCGGCAGGACGCCCGTCGCCGTCATCGGCTGGTACGGCGGCGGGGGCGGCCACTCGGGGTTCACGGGAGCGGAGTAGCTGCTGGGCTGCTGGGGGTGGGAACCCTGGCTCTCGGTCATGACTAGAAGCCTCCCCTGTCACCATGAGAGCTTCCTGAGTGCTCGCTGAGAAGCCCGGCAGAACCTCGTTTGCCGGATATGAAGACCTGTCGGTGAGGCTCAGGCCCTCAGGTCGCAACCGCAGCTCGTCCGCACCATCAGCCGGGACGGGAACGTCTTGAGCCGCTCCCGCCGCGACCCCGCCACCCGCAGCCCGTCGTCCAGCACCAGGTCGACCGCCGACCGGGCCATCGCCGAGCGGTCCGAGGCGACCGTGGTCAGCGGCGGGTCGGCCAGCGCGGCCTCCTTGATGTCGTCGAACCCGGCCACCGCCAGCTTGCCGGGCACGTCGATGCGCAGCTCGCGTGCGGCCCGCAGCAGGCCGATCGCCTGGTCGTCGGTGGAGCAGAAGATCGCCGGCGGCCGTTCGGGGCCGGAGAGGACGTCCAGGGCGACCTGGTAGGCGTCGTAGCGGTTGTACGGCGCCTCGAACAGCCGGCCCTCGGTGGACAGGCCCGCCTCGGCCATGGCCCGCTTCCAGCCCTCGACGTGGTCGGAGACCGGGTCGCCGACGGCCGGCGTCTGGGCCGTACCGCCCATACAGGCGACGTACTCGTAGCCGTGCTCCAGCAGGTGGCGTACGGCGAGCTGGGCGCCGCCGAGGTCGTCCGTGACCACGGCCACGTCGTCGATGGCCTCGGGGCGCTCGTGCAGCAGCACCACCCGGGCGTCCCAGGCGTCGATCTCGGCGGCGGCGAGGTCGTTCAGCGCGTGGGAGACGAGGATCAGACCGGAGACGCGCATGCCCAGGAAGGCGCGCAGATAGTGGACCTCGCGTTCACCGATGTAGTCGGTGTTGCCGACCAGGACCATCTTGCCGCGCTCGGAGGCGGCCTGCTCGACCGCGTGCGCCATCTCGCCGAAGAAGGGCTGGCGGGCGTCCGGGATGATCAGGCCTATGAGATCCGTGCGCCGGGACGCCATCGCCTGGGCGACCCGGTCGGGGCGGTACCCCAGTTCCTTGATCGCAGCGAGGACACGCTCGCGCGTGGCCGGGGCGACCGGCCGGGGTCCGTTGTTGATGACATAACTGACGACGGCGGTGGAGGTTCCAGCCAGCCGTGCCACGTCATCCCGAGTCACCTTGGCCACGCGCGGAGTCTACGCGGATTGACCCGGTCTGGGCAGGGCGTATCAGTGCTTGGATGTGCGGAAGCGATGCCCCGCCCGGGCGGTCGTCACACCCGCCCGGCGGGAACCCGTCGGTAACTTTCGGAACTAGGCGTCCGCGTGGACCTCGGCGCCGTCACGGACGGCGGATGCATCCGCGTTCTCCGCCTTTGCCCGCTCCGCCCCGGCCTTGGCCTCCTGGCCGGCCCGGTCGGTCCTGTCGGCCTTCTCGGGCGTGACGAATCGATAACCGACGTTGCGGACGGTGCCGATCAGCGACTCGTGCTCCGGGCCGAGCTTGGCGCGCAGCCGCCGTACGTGGACGTCGACCGTCCGGGTGCCGCCGAAGTAGTCGTAGCCCCACACCTCCTGCAGCAGCTGGGCGCGGGTGAAGACCCGGCCCGGGTGCTGGGCGAGGTACTTCAGCAGCTCGAACTCCTTGAAGGTCAGGTCCAGGACCCGGCCCTTGAGCTTGGCGGAGTAGGTGGCCTCGTCCACGGACAGGTCGCCGTTGCGGATCTCCATGGGGGAGTCGTCGTTGACGATCTGCTGGCGTCCCATGGCCAGCCGCAGCCGGGCCTCGACCTCGGCCGGGCCCGCGGTGTCCAGCAGCACGTCGTCGATGCCCCAGTCCGCGGTGACGGCGGCGAGACCGCCCTCGGTGACGACGAGGATCAGGGGACAGCCGGGGCCGGTGGAGCGCAGCAGCTGGCACAGGCTGCGCACCTGGGGCAGGTCACGGCGGCCGTCGACGAGGATGACGTCGGCGCCGGGGGTGTCGACGAGGGCGGGGCCCTCCGCTGGGGCCACCCGCACGTTGTGCAGGAGCAGGCCGAGGGCGGGCAGCACCTCCGTCGACGGCTGGAGGGCGTTGGTCAGGAGCAGCAGAGAACTCATACGTCTGGTTCCTCCTCGGTCCCTGCGAGGCTGTGCGGACGGGCACTGCTCTGCGATCCCGAAGGCCCCGTACACCGCGGCGGTCCCTCCCCGGTGCCTTCACCTGGGGTTTCCCACTTCGTATACAACGCTTCCGAAAGCACAAAAGGACCCGGGGGCTTCGCTGCCCGAGTCCTCATACCCAGCAGAATAGCCCACATGAGGAACCGTTCGGCAGGTCAAGTGGCGCATTCCACCGTTCGTCCGAATCGCGAGACGCGCAGACAGGCGCCTATGCGGACGTTTCTGCGCACCGCCGACGGAATTCCGATCGATTCCGTATACGATCCGGGCGCCGTCGTATACGAAACCTCCGGATCCGGTCCGGACGCCCGCCGTTCGCCCTCCCGTGACCTGGTGTTCGTCGTCGCCCACGGGTTCACCGGGGACGTGGACCGGCCGCACGTACGACGGGTGGCGGGCGCGCTGCGCGGTTACGGCGCGGTCGTCACCTTCTCCTTCCGCGGCCACGGGCGCTCCGGCGGCCGGTCCACGGTCGGCGACAAGGAGGTCCTGGACCTCGCCGCGGCCGTCGAGTGGGCCCGCGGCCTCGGGCACGCGCGCGTGACGACCGTCGGTTTCTCCATGGGCGGCTCGGTGGTCCTGCGGCACGCCGCCCTGAACCCCGGCACGCTCGACGCGGTGGTCTCGGTCAGCGCCCCGGCCCGCTGGTACTACCGGGGCACGGCCCCCATGCGCCGCCTGCACTGGCTGGTCACCCGCCCCGAGGGCCGCCTGGTCGGCCGCTACGGTCTGCGCACCCGCATCCACCACCGCGACTGGGACCCGGTCCCGCTCTCCCCGAAGGAAGCGGTCCCCGGGATCGCCCCCGTCCCCCTGCTCATCGTGCACGGCGACCGCGACGGCTACTTCCCCCTCGACCACCCCCGGATGCTCGCCGAGGCGGCCGGTGACCACGGCGAACTCTGGGTCGAACCGGGCATGGGCCATGCGGAGCACGCGGCGGACGACGCCCTGCTGACCCGGATCGGGGAATGGGCGGCCGCCAAGGCGGGCTAGCCTGACAGCACTCTTATTTCTTTCTTGCCGTCGATTGAGGAAACAGATGCCCAAGGTCACGGTGCGCTATTGGGCCGCCGCCAAGGCCGCGGCCGGTGTCGCCGAGGAGCCGTACGACGCGGACACGCTCGCCGACGCGCTGGCCGCCGTGCGTGCGCGACACCCCGGTGAACTCGCGCGCGTGCTGCGGCGATGTTCCTTCATCGTCGACGGTGACCCCGTCGGGACCCGCGCGCATGAGACGGTACGGCTGGCCGAGGGCGGCACGGTCGAGGTGCTCCCGCCGTTCGCAGGAGGGTGAGATGAGCGACCAGCCGTATCAGGGCCAGGGCCCCTATGAGGGCTATGAGGGCTATGAGGGCTACGACCCCTATCAGCAGCAGTGGCCCCAGCAGGATCCGTATGCCGGATACGGGCAGCAGCCCGGCTATGACCCCCAGCTCACCCAGCAGTGGCAGGGGCAGACCTGGGACTCGCAGACGCACGCGTCGCTGCAGATGCCCGCACAGGCGGCGCAGGCCGGGTATCCGCCGCAGCAGACGTACGAGGGGCAGTACCAGCAGCAGTACGCGGCGGCTCCGCAACCGGAGCCGCACGCCGCACCCGCACCCGCGCCTGCACCCGCGCACGCGCACGGGCCGGAAGCCGTGCCCGAGTCCGCGCCGGGGTCCGAGCCGGACTACGGCCCCGCCACCGTTGCCGGGAACGCCAGGATCACGGATGCCCAGCGGGCGCGTCTGGAGGGCCGCTCGCCGATCATCGAGCCCGGTATGCAGCCGGCGCTGCTGACCGCGCTGCTCGGCCTGCTGCTGGCCGCGACGGCGCCGGTCGCCTCGTACGCGCTCCTCGTGCCGCTCGTGGTGCTCCAGGGTGTGACGGCGGCGGGCTGGTTCCGGCTGAACGGCATGTGGCCGGCCCGGCAGGGCATCGCGCTGGCGTTCCTGGGCGGACTGACCGCCGACGTGGCGGTCCTGGCCGCCGGCCGCGACCACGCCCCCGCGGCCATCCTCGGCCCGCTCGGTGTGTGGGTCCTGCTGGCCCTGGTCCTGCAGCTGCGCTCGCACGCCTCGCCGGACGAGCGGATGTACGGCCTGATGGCGACGGTCGTCTCGTCGGCCCTTTCGGTGCTGGCCACGGGGTACCTGGGCGCCGACGCGCACGCGGTGTCCGTGGGCGCCGCGGCGGTGGCGGTGGCGGTCCTGGCCCGGGCCCTGCCGCTGCCCACACCGGTCTCGGCCGTGGTGTCGCTGCTTGCGGCGGCGGGTGCGGGGATCGCCGTGGGCGGGATGACCGGGCTGGGCGCCAAGGGCGCGCTGCTCGGCGCGGCCGCGGGTGCGTGCGCGCTGATCGGTCACCGCGCGGCCAGTTACGACTACCCGTCCCGGTTCGTGCACTTCACGGCCGGCGTGGCGTTGCCGCTGTCGGCGGCCGCGCCGGTGGTGTGGGTGCTGGGGCGGGCGCTCGGTTAGAGCTGTTCTTCCTCGTCGTTCACGTCCCGTCCGTTGTCGGACGGTGGACGAGCCGGAGCCCCGGCCCGATTCCGGCGGGCCGGGGCTCCATTCGTGCAAGGGGTTGTGGGTTACCGGCCGCCGCCGTCGCCGCCCCAGCCGCCGTCACCGCCGCCGAAGCCGCCGTCACCGCCGAAGCCGCCGTCGCCGCCCCAGCCGCCGCCCCAGCCCCAGCCGCCGGGGCACACCACGCGGAAGCTGCCGACCACGCCGTCCTTGACGTGGATGCCTTCCGTGTGGTGGACGCGCACGCCGTCGCTCTGGCTGAAGGGGCCGACAGTGGCGACGGGGGCGCCGTTGTCGCAGACCGCCCCGCGGAAGAGCTCGACCACCTTGCGGCTGTCGTTGCGGACGTTCAGGGTCCGCGCGCCCAGGCCGCTGACCACGGTGATGCAGTCACCGGGGTGTGCGGAGTAGGACCGCTCGTTGATCTGGATCCGACCCCAGTCCCAGCCGCCACGGGGGCCGCCGCCACCGGGGCCGCGGCCCTCGTTGCCCTTGCCGTTGTTGCCGTTGTTGTTGCCGGTGTTGTTGCCGCCGCCGGGGCCGCCGAGAGGTGCGGCGGCCGCCGGGGCCGCCGCATGGGCCGCCGCGGGGGCGGCAGCGGCCGGCGCGGCCGCCGGCGCCGCCTCCGGCGCGGAGGCGGCCGAGGCGTAGGTAACGCCGGTCGCCACCAGAGCCGCGGCGGCTGCGCCGGCGGCGGTGACGACGGTGGAACGGTTGATCTTCATGGTGCTTCTCCAGTCTCTGAGACACCGACGCGTTGGCCGGTCGTTTGGAACGTATTCGCCGACCTCCACGGCTGTCATGTCGGGAATGGCAGGAGACTGGGTTTTTGTGCACCAATTGGGGGAATTATGGCAATTATCCCTCGCTCTTCATTCATCGAAGGGATGTCAAATCACCATGAACGAGGGGGAGTTGACGCACCGCTAGACCTTTTGGATGATCTTATGACAAGTAGCTACCCCAGCAGCAAGCGTGTCGCTGCTGGCGCAATGCCGCGAGGCGCGCTAGTGACGGCCCGCCGCACATGCCGAAGGGCCGCACCCCACTGGCGTCCAACCCAGGGGTGCGGCCCTTCGACCGTCACTGTGCCGCTGCTTCGCGCAGCCCCGTTCAGACCGCGATGGCGACCTCGGCCAGCGCGCCCTTCTCCGCCACGACGACCGTACGGTCGGCCGTCGCGCCCGGGACGAGCGCCCGGAGCGTCCACGTGCCTTCGGCCGCGTAGAAGCGGAACTGACCGGTCGCCGAGGTGGGAACCTCGGCGGTGAACTCACCGGTCGAGTCCAGCAGACGGACGTAGCCCGTCACCGGCTCGCCGTCGCGGGTCACCTGACCCTGGATCGTGGTCTCACCGGGCTTGATCGTCGAGGCGTCCGGGCCGCCGGCCTTCGCTCCGCACATGCTGTTTCTCCAGAGGGGTCTGACCGGGAGGTCGGTCGGGATGGGTGAGGGGTGGGCTTACTTGTTCGCGCCGAGCTCGATCGGCACGCCGACGAGGGAGCCGTACTCGGTCCAGGAGCCGTCGTAGTTCTTGACGTTCTCGACGCCGAGCAGCTCGTGCAGCACGAACCAGGTCAGGGCCGAGCGCTCACCGATGCGGCAGTAGGCGATCGTGTCCTTGGCGAGGTCCACGTTCTCCTCGGCGTACAGCTCCTTGAGCTCGTCGTCCGACTTGAACGTGCCGTCGTCGTTGGCGTTCTTCGACCACGGGATGTTGCGCGCGGTCGGGACGTGACCCGGACGCTGCGACTGCTCCTGCGGCAGGTGTGCCGGGGCGAGCAGCTTGCCGGAGAACTCGTCGGGCGAGCGCACGTCGACCAGGTTCTGCGAGCCGATCGCGGCGACGACGTCGTCACGGAAGGCGCGGATCGAGGTGTCCTGCGGCTTGGCCTGGTACTCCGTCTTGGCGCGCTCCGGGACCTCGTCGCCGGCGACCAGCTCGCGGGCGTCCAGCTCCCACTTCTTGCGGCCGCCGTCGAGGAGCTTGACGTTGTCGTGGCCGTAGAGCTTGAAGTACCAGTAGGCGTACGAGGCGAACCAGTTGTTGTTGCCGCCGTAGAGGACCACCAGGGTGTCGTTGCCGATGCCCTTCTCCGACAGGAGCTTCTCGAAGCCCTCCTGGTCGATGAAGTCGCGGCGGACCGGGTCCTGCAGGTCCTTGGTCCAGTCGATGCGGATCGCGTTCTTGATGTGGTTCTTCTCGTAGGCGGACGTGTCCTCGTCCACCTCGACGATGGCGATGGCCGGGTCGTCCAGGTGCTCCTGCAGCCAGTCGGCGTCGACCAGGACGTCGGTGCGGCTCATGCTCTTTCTCCTCCGGGGCAGTTGCGGCGGGGCGTACGAGTACAGGGGTGCGCGCTCGTGAGGTCCGGGCGGCGCACGGGTGCCCTTCCAGCAGGGCGGCGGTGAGATGCGGAAGTCGGGGACTTTCGCTCAGAAGGGGCGACAGAGCATGGCGGCAACGCGGCACAGGTCGACTGCCCGCCGCTTCGTGAGATCCGCCTGTCGCTTCATGCCCCGATCGTAGGGACGTCCGGGTGGGCGTGTCACCGGTGTGTCGAATGACGAGACACGATCGTCCGTATGGCGGGATGAAAAAGCGCCCGGTGGCCGCCGCACGGCCTCCCGGGCGCTCGCGCGGGTCTCCGCAGCTGCTCTACGGACGACCCGTCTCGCCAGTCGGACGTTCCCCGTCCGTCCGGCCGTGGTCCTACCCCGCCAGCTTGACGTCCGAACCCTTCACGCTGATCTCCACGCCGTCCTGCGCGGCCTGCACCCTGTCCAGCTCGACGCCGCCGGGCAGCCGGTTGATGGCCTGCTGGAAGTCGGTGATCTCGCGGATGCGGTTCTCGGCGATCGCGGCGGCGGCGAGCTTGGGCAGGGAGTCGGCGTGGACCTGCACCTTGTCGTTCTCGACGGTCACGGTGCTGAGCACGGACACGGTCTGGTTGATCGGCAGGGGGCCGAGCCTGCCGGTCAGCTTGGCCGTCACCTTGATCTTCCCCTTGCCGCCGTCGGCGAGGCTGACGACCTGGGCGCTGAGGCCGGGGACGACCTCGGTCGGCTCGGGCTTGGCGGCCTTCAGCAGTTCGGCGTAGGAGATCGTCGCGGTGCCGGTGGCGGTGTCCGCGGTGGCGGAGCTGTAGTCGCCGGAGAAGGAGACGCCCTTCATGTCGGCCTGCAGGTCGTCGATCCGGATGGTCTTCCCGGCGGTGCCGGTCGCGGCCTCGTAGTCCTTGATCCCGACCTCGACGTCGTCGAGCGAGCCGCCGGCGACCTGGGTGAGGAACGGGAACCCCTTGATGCTCACGTCCGGCGTCGAGGCCAGGTTCTCCGTCGACTTCAGCTTGTCGGCGGCCTCACCCTCGGCGAAGTGCACGGCCACCCGGTCGGCGATCACGAACAGCCCACCCAGGATCACGACGAGGATCAGGATTATTCGCAGGGCGCGCATGTGGTGTTTCCCCCGGGACGAGAGCGGTCTTCGGCTACGTCACGGTAACCCCGCGGGCGGCGCCGGCGCGGTGATTGTCGATCACTTGTGACAGGTACGACGCGGCCTACCCTGGACCTATGTACGCACGGCGGCGGCACGTGTACTTCGCCATGATGGGGACGTGCATCGGTCTCTTCGTCCTGGCCTGGGGAGTCGTGCGCCTCTGGTCGGTGCCGGCGGCCGTCGGCATGTGCGTCGTGGCGATGATCATTCCGCCGGTGGCCGCGATGATCGCGAACCGGCGGGGCCCCGAGGACCGCTGGTGGGACGACCCCTCCGGCGATCCCCAGTCGGACGAGTGGTGGGACGAGCTGGACGGCAAGAAGCGCCCCAGGCAGTAAGCGGTCAGTACACGAGGGCCTGAGTCTCGTCCGCCAGCGACTCCTGCACGAACACCTGGGCGCCCGCGATGCGTACGCCCTCGATGACGTCCTTCTCGGTGATCTCGCGCCGGGCGGCACACTGTGTGCACAGGGTGATGCGCCCGCCGGCCAGGATCGACTCGACCAGGTCCGGCAGCGGGGCCGCGTGCGGCAGCTCGAACTCCGCCGCCCGCCCCGGCAGCGCGAACCAGGACGACTCCCCGGTCAGCCACAGCGAGACCTCGACGCCACTGGCCACCGCCACCGCCGCCACGGTGAACGCCTGCGAGCACCGCTCCGGTGCGTCGGCCCCGGCCGTCACCTTGATCACGAGCTTCTTGGTCATACCGGAAGCGTAGCCGCGAGCACGGCACCCGCCGCCCGGGCCGCCTTCGTCGTCGGAGCCAGGGGCCGGCCCGACACCCGGACCGGCCGTCGTCCGCAGCCCAGCCGCGGTCCCTGTGCGGCGGCGTACGCGGCCGGTACCCGCGCCGCGTCGAAGCCGTCGCCGTCGTCCCGGTTGCGGGCCACCGGCGTCACCGGCCTTTCGCCGCACCGGAGTGGGACTTCGGCCTGCTGCGACCCGGCGTACCCGCCGTTCCGCGGTGTCAGCAGCCGGCCGTGTCCCTCGTCCTGCTGCACGTCCACCTTCGCCGGCAGCGCCGGTGCCGGCGGGTCGCACTGCTTCCCCTTGGGGTACGGCCGCGACGTCGACCGGGCCGCGGCGGGCAGCGTCGGCCGGGGGGAGCGTGCCCCTGCAGCCGAGCGCCGCCGCCCGGTCGGCGAGCGCGACGGCTGCCTTCGCCATCAGGAGCCGGTCATCGACGCCGTCCTCCTGCCCCGGCGGCGTGCAGGCCCGCGGTCGATACGGCAGCCGCACCGCATACGGCGGAGCGTCGTCGTATGCGCCCGTCGCGAAGCAGGCGCTCGGCAGCTCGCCCCGCACGTCGTTCCCCCGGCCGTGCCCGTCGGTCCGGGACCCAGCGGGTTGCGGCCACCCGTCAGACCGTCGGTCGCCCAGGCCCCGTCGCCGCCGTGCCGGTCCAGCTCGTCGAGCTGGGCGTGGAAGACGTCGGCCTCCTGGCCCACCTCGTCAAGAGAGCCGGCGCCCGGCCGCGTAAGCTGGGCCCCGGCTCTGTCGTATGCCCACCCTCGCTCAAGGAGCACCCGTGGAGATCTTCTTCGAAACCCTGCTGGTCCTGGTCTGCGTCGGCGTGCTCGCCTTCGCCGGTCTGACCGTGAAGAAGCTGTACCAGGGCCAGCGCTGAACCACCTCTAGGAAGCATCCCTCATGATCGAGATCCCGTCCGACCTGCACAAGGACCTGGTCCCGCTCGCTTTTCTGCTGGGCAACTGGGCCGGTGCGGGCGTGCACGACTTCCCCGGCTCGCAGAAGTGCAACTTCGGACAGGAGGTCAGCTTCACCCACGACGGCCGGGACTTCCTGGAGTACCACTCGCACACCTGGGTGCTGGACCAGGACGGCAACAAGGTCCGCCCGCTGGAGTCGGAGTCCGGCTTCTGGCGGATCGACGCCGACCGCAGGGTCGAGGTGACGATGACCCGCGACGACGGTGTCATCGAGATCTGGTACGGCGAGATGGCCCACAAGAAGCCGCAGATCGACCTGGTCACGGACGCCGTCGCCCGTACGGCCGGTTCGCAGCCGTACAGCGGTGGCAAGCGGCTGTACGGGTATGTGAAGAGCGACCTGATGTGGGTCGGCGAGAAGCAGACCCCCGAGGTCGAGCTGCGCCCCTACATGTCGGCCCACCTGAAGAAGGTCGTCACCCCGGAGGACGTCGAGCGCTGGGCCAAGGCCCTGCCCGACGACATGCCCGACGACGGCATCGCCTTCTTCAAGTGAGCATGTGATCAGGAGAGGCGCAGATCGATCCACGGAATGGTGTCGCCCGGCAGCAGGTACCGCTCGATCTCGACGAACCCGTGCTTCCGTGCGAACCGCAAACCGTCCTCGTTGGAGGACAGGACCACCGTTTCGATCGTCTCGGCGCCCGACTCCCGTGCCCGGTTGAGCCCGCGCGCATAGAGTTCCCCGCCGAACCCCTGCCCACGGTGCGGAGCCAGCACGCGGGCGATCACCGTGGCCGTCAGCGTGTCGTCCGACGGAGGACGCACCGTGCTGCAGCCCACGAGATCGTCACCGAGGTACGCGACCTCCAGGTGGTGGCGCCGTGCGCGTTCCCGCACCTCCTCCAGGGACAGCGGGTGCGTAGGGATGATCACGTTGTGGACGTACTGCCAGTGCCCGAGCGTGAGGTCGTCGTCCGGCTGCTGGATGCGGAGATCAGTCATCGCAGCAGAAGACCCGAGTACACCTCGGACGTCAACTCCGTTCTGCCGCGCCACAGAAGCGCCATGGCCGCCAATGACATGATCACCGTGTGACCGGTGATTCAGCGCAGTCCTGCCGTACGAGGTACGTCCTGTTCGACGTCGATGGCACGTTGATCGACGCGGTGGAAAACCAGCGCCGGTTGTGGCGAGCGTGGGCGGAGCGCTACGGGCTGGACCCGGACGAGGTCTACCGGGCGGCCCTGCGGACCAGGCCCACGGAAACCTTCGCGCAGGTCGCCGCGGGCCACGATCCGCACGAGTGCCTGGCCGCGCTGCACGAGCTGGAGGACGAGGACGTGCGGTCCGGCGTCTACGCGGCCTTCGACGGTGCCGCAGAGGTGCTGCGCGGCCTGCCTTCGGGCTGCTGGGCTCTGGTGACCTCGAACTACGAACACCGGGTACGCGGCCGGTTCCTGCGGACGGGCCTGCCGGTGCCGGGCCTGATCGTGGACGCAGCCGCCGTCGAGGAGGGCAAGCCCTCTCCCGCTCCGTATCTGCGGGCCGCCGCGCGACTGGGTGCCGAGCCGGAGGACTGCCTGGTCATCGAGGACGCCCCGTCCGGAGTGCGGTCCGGGCTGCGTGCCGGTATGACGGTGTGGGGTGTGAACGCCGCCGCCTCGGTGGAGGGCGTGCACCGCCACTTCACGAGCCTGCGCGAAGCAGTCCCGCACATCCTGGCCTTCGCTTCCGGCGCCTAGGACTCGCCGGGACCCATGCGGCCCAGGAGTTCACCCGCGATACCTCCGATGAGGCCTTCTTCCGGTTCCATTTCGTCTTCGGCGGCCTTTTGGGCCTGGGCGTGCCTGCTGGGCCTGCTGTGCTTACTGTCGGCGGCGGGCGCAGGCAGGTCGGCCGTAGGGGCAGTCCGGTCGGCGGTGGGGGCAGTCCGGTCGGCGGTGGGCCCGGGCCGGGTCGCCGCGGACGCACCACTCATCCCGACTGCGGCGAGCAGGATCGGGGTGCTGATCGCAATGGCCAGGGCTCTGCGTGCGCGCATGGCTTCCTCCTCAGCTGGGACAACGAGTCGCCGCCAAGCTACCCCGGCATTCACCCCGAATAACCGCTTATCGAACCAACCGCTCGTACGGCAGAAAACCCGTCGGATTATCCCTTGAATTCAAGGCGCCCAGGCGAGTCCCGACCCGTCGGACCTAGACTTGACCGCGTGGTGAGCACCGACTGGAAGAGCGACCTCAGGCAGCGCGGCTACCGGCTGACGCCGCAGCGCCAGCTTGTCCTCGAAGCCGTGGACACCCTTGAGCACGCGACCCCCGACGACATCCTCGTGGAAGTGCGGAAGACGGCGTCGGGGGTCAACATTTCCACGGTCTACCGGACGCTGGAGCTGCTGGAGGAGCTGGGTCTGGTCAGCCACGCCCACCTCGGGCACGGTGCGCCGACGTACCACCTCGCCGACCGCCACCACCATCTGCACCTGGTGTGCCGCGACTGCGAGAACGTGATCGAGGCCGACATGGAGGTCGCCGCCGAGTTCACAGCCAAGCTGCGGCAGCAGTTCGGGTTCGACACCGACATGAAGCACTTCGCGATCTTCGGCCGGTGCAAGGACTGTTCGCTGAAGAGTTCAACTACCACGTCGTAGGCTGGCGGTATGAAGAGCCCTCTGCTGTCCCTGCCCGGCGCCGTCCCCGCCGAGGGCGTGGACGAAGGTGTCGCCGCCCACTACGGCGACCTGTTCCGCGAACAGCGCGCCCTCGCCGACGGCAACGGTTTCGTCGACCTGTCCCACCGCGGTGTCGTCACCGTCAGCGGTGAGGACCGGCTGAGCTGGCTGCACCTTCTGCTCACCCAGCACGTCAGCGAGCTGCCGCCCGGTGAGGCCACCGAGGCGCTGATCCTCTCCGCGCACGGGCACATCGAGCACGCGCTGTACCTGGTGGACGACGGCAGCACCGTCTGGGCGCACGTGGAGCCCGGTACACAGGACGCGCTGATCGCCTACCTGGAGTCGATGAAGTTCTTCTACCGCGTGGAGGTCGCCGACAGGACGGCCGACTTCGCGGTGGTCCACCTGCCCGCCGGGTCCATCGCCGAGGTGCCGGAGGGCGTCGTCGTACGCGAGACGCCGTACGGCCGTGATCTCTTCCTGCCGCGCGAGGACCTGGAGTCCTTCGCGGCCGCGCACGCCCCCGCCGTCGGCCTCCTCGCCCACGAGGCGCTGCGCGTCGAGCAGCACCGGCCCCGGCTCGGCTTCGAGACCGACCACCGGACGATCCCGCACGAGCTGGGCTGGATCGGCTCGGCGGTGCACCTGCAGAAGGGTTGCTACCGGGGCCAGGAGACGGTCGCCCGCGTGCAGAACCTGGGCAAGCCGCCGCGCCGGCTGGTCTTCCTCCACCTGGACGGCAGCGAGGTCCATCTGCCGGTGCCGGGCACGGAGATCCGGCTCGCGGACGAGGGTCCCGAGGGCCGCAAGATCGGTTTCGTGACGACGTCGGTACGGCACCACGAGCTGGGGCCGGTGGCTCTGGCCCTGGTCAAACGGAACGTGCCGCTCGATGCGCGGCTCGTGGCCGGAGAGACGGCGGCGGCGCAGGAGGTCGTGGTCGAGCCCTAGGGCGCGTGTCTTCGATGCGCCAAGCGCGCCCTAGATCTCCAGCAGCACCGTGAACGGGCCGTCGTTCGTCAAGGACACCCGCATCTTCGCGCCGAACCGTCCCGTCGCCACCGTCGCGCCCAGCGCCCGCAGCCGGGCCACCACCTCGTCGACCAGCGGTTCGGCGACATCGCCCGGCGCCGCCGCGTTCCACGTCGGGCGGCGCCCCTTGCGGGCGTCGCCGTACAGCGTGAACTGGCTGATGACCAGCAGCGGGGCGTCGATGTCGCTGCACGACCTCTCGTCCTGCAACATGCGGATCGACCAGAGCTTGCGGGCGAGCTGCGCCGCCTTCTCCTTGGTGTCCTCATGGGTCACCCCGACCAGGACGCACAGCCCCTCGCCCTCGATCGCGCCGACCGTCTCGCCGTCCACGACGACGCTCGCGCCGTCCACTCTCTGCACCACCGCACGCATGCGGACCATCATGCCGGGTGCCCGGTACGAGGTCACAGAGAACCAATCATAGATCCCTTATGGATCCCTTACCGCCCATCTGGGGCCGTTCGGGGGCACTCGGTCACTTAGTGGCCAGTTGGGGTGGCACGATGCTTCCACAAGCCGGTCGAGGGGACGGTCAGAAGCACATGAGCACATCGAGTATCAGCGGGCCGGTGGGGACACAGGGGACGTACCGGCCGCCCGCCCAACGCGCCGACACACCACCGGTGCCGTCGGCCCCGGCGGGCCCCACGCTGTCCGCCGAGCCGCCCGAGCCCGAACTGGCCCGGCTGAGCCTGCCCGAGCTGCGCACCCTGCGCCGCGACGCCCAGCGCGACGAGGCGGACCTCAGCTATGTCCGGCGGCTGCTGCAGGGGCGGATCGACATCCTGCGCGCGGAGCTGTGCCGGCGCGGGCGCGCGTCCCTGCCGGCGCCCGCGGACGCTGCGGTGGTCGACCGGCTCCCGGAGATCCTCAAGGACGCCCCGGCCCGGCACCGCTCCTCGGCCCGCCATGTCACGCTCGGCACTCCGCACAACGAGGAGTACCGGCAGCTGGCCGCCGAGATGCTCGCCGAGGTCGAGCTGTCGGACCTTCAGGCGCGCACGGATCTCGAACTGACCACGGCCATGGGGCGCCTGGTCCGCTACGAGCAGGAGGTCTCCGAGCGCCGCCAGCGCCTGCAGCGCACGACCGACGACTGCAGCGCGGAGATCGCCCGCCGGTACCGCGAGGGAGAGGCACAGGTGGAGGACCTGCTGATCTGAGGGGGCGACTGGACGGGGCTACTGGACGGGGGCGCCCGGACGGGGACGCCCGGGCGGAGGTGCCCGGGCGGAGACGACGGGATGGGGAACGCTGGGGCGGAGGCGGCCGGACGGGGATGCCCGGGTGGGGACGACGGGACGGGGGACGCCCGAACAGAGACGGGCGGACGGGGACGGCGGGACGGAGACGACTGGACGGGGGACGGCCGAACGGAGACGTCCGGGCGGGGACGGCCGAACGGAGACGTCCGGGCAGAGACGCCAGGGCGGTGACGGCCGGGCGGGGACGGTGGCGGGGTGGTGGCCACGGGTGGGAAAAACGGGAGGACACCCGGGCGGGCGTCCGCCTACCGTGTGCGCATGAGCGACGTCCGGATAGTCACCGAGGCCGACTTCGAGGACTGGCAGCGCGCGCTGGCCACCGGGTTCCTGGAGTCACCCGTCCTGGCGCCCGAGCAACTCGACGCCCGGCGACTGCAGTTCGTGCCGGGTCGGCTGCTCGGCGCCTTCGACCGCGGCCGGTGCGTCGCCACCTTCCGCTCCTTCGCGCAGGAACTCACCGCGGTGGGCGGCGGCCTGGTCCCGGCGGACGCGATCAGCAATGTCACCGTCAGCCCCACCCACCGCCGCCGTGGCCTGCTCACCCGCATGATGAACCAGGACCTCGCGGCGGCGAAGGAACGCGGCGACGTGGTCGCCACGCTGATCGCCGCCGAGTACCCCATCTACGGCCGCTACGGCTTCGGCCCGGCCACCTGGTCGACCCAGTGGACCGTCGAGGTGCCCCGAGCCGGCCTCGACCCGCGCTGGTCGGGCCCGGACGACGGGGGCCGTATCGACCTCGTGGACGGCGCGGAGGTACGCAAGCTGGGCCGGGAGTTCTACGAGCGGTTCCGTCGAGCCCAGCCAGGCGCGGTCAGCCGAAGCGAGCTGTGGTGGCAGGTGAACACCGGCGCCGTCCGCTTCCGCGCCGACTGGACCGAGCCGTTCTACGCCGTCCATCGCGCGGCCGACGGCGAGGTCCAGGGCCTGGTGGCGTACAAGTCCGACGAGACCTGGAACGGCAAGCAGCCGGACCAGACCGCCTCCGTGCTCAGGCTCACCGCCACCACTGCGGCGGCCGAGCGCGCCCTGTGGCACTACCTGTGTTCGATCGACTGGATCACCAGGGTCAAGAGCGGCTTCCGCGGCCCCGACGACCTGCTGCCGTACTACCTCCCCGATCCGCGCGCCGCCCGGATCACCGGGCACGCGGACTGGCTTTGGGTGCGGATCCTGGACGTCGTACGGGCCCTGGAGGCACGGACGTACGATGCGACGGGCTCGCTGGTCCTGGAGGTCGTCGACGGCCAGGGGCTGGCCGGGGGCCGGTTCCGGCTGGAGGCCTCGCCCGAGGGGGCGTCCTGTGTCCCGGCGAGCACCGAGGGTGCCGATCTCACGCTGGACGTCGGCGAGTTGGCCTCGGTATGGCTCGGCGGGGAGTCCTTGCTGCGGCTCGCGGCGCTCGGGCGGGTGCGGGAAGAGCGAGAGGGCGCCGCCCGGAAGGCCGACGCCCTGTTCCGCGCGCCCGGGCGTCCTTGGTGCCCGGACATCTTCTGACCGCTCCCTGCTGACCGGTTCCTTCCTCCTGGCGACCCTGACTGTGCATCCGTAGCGAGCTGTTCAGTTGTGGCTGTGCCGACGGTGTTCAGTTGTGGCTGTGCGATGTCGTGTTCAGTTGTGACTGTGCGCTTTCGTTGGCCGTCCCCTGTCCGGGCTCCCGGCTCCCCTCCGGAAGGGAGCCCGGTCGGCCAACCGCTGGGAAGCCTGACCATGTCCTGCAAGTTGGCAGCCAACTTCACTGTACTTATCTCCGTTGGGAAGCGGCTCATAACCAGCTGTCGATGAACTGCCGCAACTTGGCGGGAAGTTGTAGTGTTTGTCCGTGGACCCGGAGCACGCCTCCGCCAGTGGACGGACGAGGTCACAGCGGCCCCACGCGTCCCATCGCGACATCGCCGACGAACTGCGCAGCCGGATCAGGACCGGTGTGCTGCGGCCGGGGCAGCGCATGCCCACGCAGGCGGAGCTGGCCGTCGAGTTCGGCGTCGAACGCGGCGCCGTGCGCCAGGCCTTGCGCATCCTGCAGTCGGAGCACCTGCTCACCAACGTCTCCAAGGGCAGCCCGGCCACCGTGGCGGCGGTGCCCGGCCCGGCCCGGCTGCCGACCGGACCGGCTGCGCCGCCGCAGCCCACGATGGTCGGCCTCGCACCCCGGATAGCGGAGGCCTTCGCCGCCCCCCACGTGCGGATCGACGCGCTCTGCCTGACCTCGGTCTCGCTCACGCTGGCCGTCGGCGAGCCGCTCCGGCAGATCCACGCGGGACGGCTGAAACCGGCCAAGATCGATGTGCGGGTGCTGCTGCCCAGCCGGGACATCGACCTCGCATTCCCGGCCCCGGTGGCCGCCGACGACCATGGTCTGCTGCACCGGCGCTGGCTGGCCCAGCGCAACGCCCAGGGCATGGTGCTGCGGCAGAACCTGCTGGCCCTGTGCACCACGCACGGCGTCGACGTCCGGGTCTCCTTCCGTGCCCTGCCGTTCACCCCGCCGGTCAAGCTGTACCTGCTCAACGGCTCCGAGGCGCTGTTCGCGTACTACACGCTGAAGCGCCACGAGCGGGAGATCGAGCACGAGCACCTGGAGCTGTACGACACCGACGGCACGCGCTCGATGCTGTTCGCCTTCGAGCGGCGTGCCGGGCGGCGGGACGCCGCGTTCGTGGAGCAGTCGCGGCTGTGGTTCGACGCGCTGTGGGAGACGATCAGTTCGGATCTCCTGCTGCACTCATAGGGCCGGGCCCCGGAGGGTCACAGCGCCGGGCCCGCGAGGAGCACGGCGAGCAGTACGGCGCCGGCGGAAGTGGCCTTGTGGCTCCTGGTCTCGATGCCGCCCGTGAACAGCAGCATGCCCACGGCGCCGACGACGCCGTACTTCCACTGGACCAGTTGCTCGATGAGGAAAACGAGGGCAGGCACGGCGGTTCCCCCTAACGAAGATTGGCCAACTCGCAAAAGTTGGCAACCAACTCCACTTAAGTTGTCCCCACTTGGTCCCAGTTCATAAACAACTCCCAGGCAACTCCCCAAAGATGGATCAAAGTTGTAGCGTTTGGTCGTGACTCAGGAGCATGTGGCAGTGAACGGCGGCAGGAGGCTCACTCCCCAGGAGATCGCCGCCACCCTGCGCGAGCGGATCCGCACCGGCGAGCTGCAGCCCGGCGAGCGGCTGCCCACCCAGGCGGAGCTGGCCGGGGAGTTCGGCGTCGAGCGGGGTACCGTACGCCAGGCGCTGCGCGTGCTCCAGGAGGACGGGCTGCTCGCCGACGTCAGCAAGGGCAGCCCGCCGCGGGTCGCCGAGCCGGCGCCCGCGCGCGGGGAGCCGCAGCCGACCATGGTGGCGCTCGCGCCCCGGCTGACCGAGGCGTTCTCGGCGCCGCACGTGCGCATCGACGCCGTCTGCCTGACCGCGCAGAGCCTGATCCCCGCGCTCGGCGAGGCGCTGCGCCTGGTCCACGAGGGCCGGCTGCACCCCGAGCGGATCGACGCCCGCATCCTGCTGCCGTCCCGCGACATCAACCTCGCCTTCCCGGTCTCGGTCGACGCCGGCAGCGAGGAGGACGACGCCGTCCACCAGCGCTGGCTGGCCATGCGCAACGCCCAGGGCCAGGTGCTGCAGTACAACCTCCAGGCGCTGCGCGGCACCCACGACATCGACGTCCATGTCACCTTCCGGGCGCTGCCGTTCACCCCGCCGGTGAAGCTGTACCTGCTCAACGGGGTGGAGGCGCTGTTCGCGCACTACATGATCGCGCGACGGGAGGAGCCCACCGAGAGCGGGACGCTTCAGATGTGGGACACCCTCGGCTCGGAGTCGCTGCTGTTCTCCTTCGAGCAGCGGGCCGGTCAGCGGGACGCGGCGTTCGTGGAGCAATCGCAGAAGTGGTTCGACGCCCTCTGGGAAACCATCACCACGGACCTGACACTCTCCTAGTGACTTCTGATGCGACGACGCAGACCGAGACGGCGCTGACTGAGGCGACGCAGACCGTACAGACCGCGAACGAGATCGACCGGCTCCGGGACCTGACCGGAGGTGCCCGGGTGGTCCTGTGGGACTTCGACGGACCGATCTGCCGTCTGTTCGCGCGCCACAGGGCGGAACGCGTCGCGGCCGAGCTGGTGGACTGGCTGGCCGGGCGCGGGCTCCACAACCTGCTCAGCGACTCCGAGCGCGACTCGCTGGACCCGCACGTGGTGCTGCGCGCCGTGGACCGCCGGCACCCCGGCAGCGACCTCGTGGCCGAGCTGGAGGAACGTCTCACCCAGGAGGAGCTGCGGGCCGCCGGCTCCGCGCTGCCCACCCCCTACGCCGACCCGCTGATACGCACGTGGACCGCGGTCGGCTCCCGCCTGGCGATCACCACCAACAACTCCCCCAGAGTGGTCCGCGCCTATCTGCGGGGCCGCGGTCTCACCGCCTGCTTCGCCCCTCACATCTACGGCCGCACGACCGACCTGCACCTGCTCAAGCCCGACCCGCACTGCCTCAACCGGGCGCTGGCCGCGACGGGCTCCGCCCCCTCGGCGGCCCTGATGATCGGCGACTCGCCCTCCGACCTCGCCGCCGCGAACAACGCCGGCGTGCCGTTTCTCGGCTACGCGCGTAACGAACGGAAGGGGAAGCTTTTGCGGGAGGCCGGAGCCGGGTGCGTGGTCGCGTCGCTGGAGCCGCTGCTGCGCGTGCTGCGCGGCCGGTGACGGCGGGCCGGCCGGCGTCCGGAACGCCGGCCCGCGGCGCGCGCCGCCCCCGCCTGCGGATCCAGGCCGTCAGCGACACCAGCATTCCCGCGCCCCAGAGGACGAGCTGACTCAGGTCGTCGATCTGCACGTCCAACCCGAGCACATGGATCGTCACGGCTTCCCACCCCCTCGGGTCTCCGGCGACCGGTCAACCGGTCAACCCCTCAAGCTCGCCCTGTTGACTGGTGAAGTTGGCTGCTTGTGGCAGCATGCCCGGTCAACTAGATCCAGTAACCGCGCAGTTGACTTGACTGGTTGCCTGACTGGTGGGGGTTTGCGGCCGGTGCGCGGGAGGTACGTACCGCATGTGACGGTCGATCGGAAGGACGAGGCCGGCGAGGCCGGCGGCCACGAGTTTCTCCGGGTCGCGGAGGAACTGCGGGCGCGGATGGCCGACGGCTTCTACCCGGTGGACACGTTCCTGCCCTCCCAGAACGTGCTGGCGAAGGAGTTCGGGATCTCCCGGGACACCGTGCAGCGGGCCCTGCACGTGCTGCGCGGCGAGCGCTGGATCGAGTCCCGGCAGGGCAAGGGCACGCGGGTGGTGAGGAACCAGCGCATCCAGTCCTCGACGCCCCAGGCGAGCCGGTCCCGGCGCCAGCTGACCCTCGGCCCGCTGATCGCCGAGGCCTTCGAGCGTTCCGAAGTCACCATGGACATCCACACGTTGACGTCCGAGAGCCTGAACACCCACATCCACGCGCAGGCGGAGCGGATCCGCGCCGGGGTCATCGCGCCCCGGCGGATCGCGCTGCGTCTGATCCTGCCGTCCGCGATCCACGCCCTGCCCTACCCGCGGGGAGTGAACAGGAAGGACGACGAGCGGCTGAGGAAGCGGCTGCGGGGCATCGCCGACACCCAGCTCGCCTCCCTCGAGAAGGTTCTCGGGGAACTGCGCACGGAGAAGCTCGTCCCGTCGGTGGAGTACGAGTTCCGCCACGCGCCTTTCGCGCCCACGTTCAAGCTCTACATCATCAACCGCTCCGAGGTGCTGCACGGTCTCTACGTACCGCTCGTGCGCCCCGTACTGCTCGCCCCCCGCGAGGAGGTCCAGGCGGTGGACGTCCTGGGGCTCGGCGCGACCCTCACCCACCACGTCCGCGACAGCCGCGCGGACTCGCCGGGGTCGACCTTCGTGGACAGCATGACGACGTGGTTCGAGGCCACCTGGGAGCTGCTGACGGACGAGGCCGCGAAGCCCGCGCAGCAGTAGCCCACGCCGTTCGAGAGGGTCTCGAGCACCGTGCTGTAGCATGCGCGCACCGCGTGAGCAACCGCTCCCGTTCGTACGTACGGGATGGCAAACGTGCCAACCCGAATCGGCCTGACGCAGACGAGCGCCCAACACACCCGTTGTGGCTACTCGGCCTCTGTTCCGGTCGTGCGGACAGACACCCGCGTTTATCGTTTGCCATACTTTCCACCAGCGCGAGTATTTTCGGAGCGGCCAGTGGGCGCACCCTCCGTTCCCCGCCTCTTTCGCGGGGAACGCGCCGGACCCGGCACAGTGCATGCGCTGTACGAAGGTTTTGTGGGCCTCGCCACGCGAGGGGGCCAGCTGAGCAGCGGCCATCACAACGACAACTACCGGATCCCGCTCACCCTGCCGATGGCGCAGCTTTTGGGCCGGGACGCGGGGACGCCGGTGACCGTGCGGATCAGGCGCGCGGCGGCGCTGCCGGTGGTGATCAGGACGTGGGCCAACGAGGCGGAGATCCTCCGGGCGGTCAGGGGTGTCCTGCCGCACGTGCCGGAGTGCCTCGCGGAGGGGGAGGGGTTCGCCATCCACAGCCATGTGGAAGGCGTGCCGCTGTCCAGCGTCTGCGGCAACGGCAAGCCCGTCGACGCACTGCTGATCAAGGCGCTCGCCGGGCTGCTCGCCCAGATGGCCCAGGTGCGCCGGCGCGCGCTGCCGCCGCTTCCGGCCGGCTGGCCCAGCAACGACCAGGACAGCCAGGGCTTTCTGCAGACGCTGGCGCACCTCGCCGACCAGCAGATCCGCCGGCCCAACTGGATGGCGTTCGGCGGCCTGTTCGCGGCGCTCGGCATCCCGGAGGACGCTCTCCTCCGGCTGGCCCAGCGGGTGCCGCCGATGGCGCGCCGGCCGTACAGCCTGCTCCACGCCGACCTGCACCGCGACAACCTGATCATGACGTATGCCGGGGACCCGCCGTTGATCTGCGTCGACTGGGAGCTGGCGACGTACGGGGACCCGCTGCACGACCTGGCGACCCATCTCGTGCGCATGCGCTACCCGAGGCACCAGTGGTCGGAGGTGATCGACGCCTGGGCCGAGGCCATGCAGCGGATCCGCCCCGGGGCCGTCAACGGACTGACCAAGGACCTGCGCCACTACATCGCCTTCGAGTGGGCGCAGTCGGTGTACCCGGACGTCATGCGCGCCGCGGTCTCCCTGGACGAGGCGTTCGACCAGAAGGGGCTGGACCATGCCACGGGGCAGGTGTGCCGTGCCCTGGAAGCGGCCCAGGAACCGCTGAACCTGCGCAGCCTGCCCGGCGAGGCGGAGATCGAGCGGGTCCTGTTCCGCTGGCGCATCTCCCGGGGGAAGGCACGCAAGGGTCTGTTCTCCACGTTCGTCCTGCCTTCCTGGAACCCGGACAGACGGGTGCCCGAGCATCGGGACTTCCCTTATTCGGCCGTGCATGCGGCACTGCATGCGGAGGGCGCCGCTCCGGCCGGCCGGGTGTTCAAGGGAACGGCCCACCTGAATTCCGTGGTCCGGGTTCCCGGCATCGGATTCCCCGTCGTGGTGCGGCGAAAGGTGGCGAACGTCTGCCGGCGCGAACGCAGCTTTCTCAGCGAGCACGCGGTGCTGCGGGCCATCGAGGATTCGGGGGTTCCGGTGGCGGCGCCGAGGATTCTCGCCCTGGGCGAGAGCTATCCCGGGAAATTCCGGAAGGACAGCTTCGCCATCCACACCTACGAGGGACCGCTCGACACCAACCGGCCGCCCGACCACCCCGTGCACGGCCTGCTCCCGCACGAGGCGGACCGGCTGGTCGACCAGCTCTGCGCGCTGAAGGACGTGGACTACACCGAGCTCGACCCCGCGGCCGGTGAGCGGGACTTCGGCTTCTACGGCTGGCTGGCGGACCAGCTCGTCGCGCTGGTCCGGGGCCTGCCCAAGGAGTCCCAGCAGCTGGCCCGGCTGCTCGGCCTGCCCGAGGCGGACCGGCTCCGGCAGATGCTGGCCCGGCACGACGTGAGCCCGCGCAAGCAGACGCTGCTGCACGGCGACCTGAATCCGTGGAACCTCGTGCGCCGTGACGACGCCCTCGCGCTCACCCTCATCGACTGGGAGCTGGCGGCCGTGGGCGATCCCCTGTACGACCTGGTCAGACACATGCACCTGACGCCGACCCGGCCGGAGATCCGGGACCGGATGTTCCGCCGCTGGCAGTCCCTGATGCCCGCCGCGTACACCCGCGACTGGCAGCAGGACTGGCGGGTCTACCGGTGGATCGAGATCGTCCGCTCCGCCTACGTGGACCTCGACCGGCTGGTCACCGGCGCGAGCCTGGACGCCCCCAACGTCCGCCGGGCCGTGGACTCGTACGCCATGACCCTGGCGGCGGCCAAGGGCTCACTGGGCCTGCCCGTCCGCCCGACGGCGAACCCCTATCTTGCCCGGGCCCTGGCATAGGGGGACCATGACGGAACCGAAATCCGGTTCGCCCAGGGGCACTTGACGTCGGCCTGCCGGGGCGGGATGGCGCGGAGGGGGCGTGCATGTCCGGAGGGTCGAGCGGTTCGGTGCAGGACGGTCTGGGCTCACGGCTGCGCCGCTTCCAGGAGCGGTTCGAGTCGCTGGTGACCCGTGTGCTGCTGCTGGGGATCTTCGTCACCGGTCTGACCGCCCAGTTCGTGAAGCCGGTCGGTGATGCGCTGGAGGGCAAGGCCTACCTCGGCGGAGCCCTGCTCAGTCTGGTCGGCTATGTGCTGTACGACCAGGTGAAGGAGCTGACCTCCGCCGTGCGCGTGCCGAGCCGGGCGCTCGTGAACTCCAGTCAGCTCGGAAGCTTCGTCAGCGAGGCCTTCGGGGCCCGGAGGGTGGAGATCAGCTTTCTCGGCTACACGGGCGAGACGCTCTTCAACGCCCTCTACCACCGTCTGGAGGACCTCCTCGACAACCCCGGTCCCATCCGCCGGGTGTCGATCCGCATGCTGGTCCCGGACTTCGGCCGGCCGATGACGGTGCCGTCCAAGGTGGGGGACGACGACGTGCCCGTGGACGACCCCGACTTCCGCAAGCGCATGGAGGAGCGCTGCCGTGAGTACGACGGCATCCTGTCGCAGCTCGCGGAACGGCTCACCGCGACCGGCCGGGTCGTCGTGGAGTGCGAGTACCGGTTCTACCCGGGGATCCCGCGCGACAAGATCTGCATCTTCAACCGGGAACAGGTGCTGCACGGCCTGTACGACCTGTCCGCGCGGATGCGGCTGCACCACTTGGGCGACGAGTACTACGACCCGAAGGGGTACCGGACCGATCTGAACGTGTGGTCGAGGAAGGGCTCGGCCGCCGCCGAAGCGGCCGTCTCGACGTGGAACAAGCACTTCGACTGCCTGTGGGAGCTGGCGAGACGGCCTCGCTGGCGCCGGGGAGGGACGGCCTGAGGGCGGTGCCGGCCGGGTCCCGGTGGTCGCCGCGCTGCGTAGGCTCGCCCCATGGGTGAGATGGGCCTGCGTGAGCGCAAGAAGCAGAAGATGTACCAGGACGTGTCGGACATCGCCGTGCGGCTGTTCCTGGAGCGGGGCTTCGACGCGGTGTCCGTGGCCGAGGTCGCGGCGACGGCCGGGATCTCCAAGCCGACGCTCTTCCGGTACTTCCCGGCGAAGGAGGACCTGGTCCTGCACCGGATCGCGGACCACGAGACGGAGGCCGCGCGGGTGGTGGCCGGTGAGGCCGATCCGGTGGACGCGCTGCGCCGGCACTTCCTCGCCGGTCTCGAGCGGCGCGACCCGGTCACCGGGCTGAACGACCACCCCGCGGTGCTCGCCTTCCACACCCTGCTCTACGGCACTCCGGCCCTGGTGGCGCGGGCGCACTCCCATCTGGAGCGGTCGGAGGCGGCGCTCGCCGAGGCGCTCGGCGGCGGACTGGACGCGCGGCTGGCCGCCGGGCAGATCATCGCCGTACAGCGCATCCTCGCCCAGGAGAACTGGCGGCGGGTCGCGGCGGGGGAGCGGATCGAGGAGGTGGCACCGGATGCCGTACGGGCGGCCGAGCGGGCGTTCCGGCGGCTGGGGGAGGGGCTGCCGGAGCTGAGGCGCAAGGGCTGAGCGAGGGTGTATGAGACTCGGTTAAAAATTTAACTCGGTTACGTTATGGCGGTACGCTGGTGTCATGACGTCACTCGACCCCGCCCTCACGGACACCCTGCACACCGAGCGCGCCTACCACGACACCTGCCGCGCCGCCCTCGCCGCAATGGTCGAGGGCGCCGCCGAACAGGTCGTCATCGGCGAGGACGTCTCCGCCTCCGGAGCCGACGCCGAGGTCCTCGGCCACCGCCTGCGCAGCCAGGCCAAGGCGCTGCGCGAACTGCCGCCCGGCCCCCTGTTCTTCGGCCGCCTGGACTTCACCGGCACCGACCCGGAGCACGGCGGACAGAGCTACCACCTGGGGCGCCTGCGCATCACCGAGAACCCGGCCGCCCCGCCGCTCGTGGTCGACTGGCGGGCCCCCGTCTCCCGCGCCTTCTACCAGGCCGGCGCCCGCGACCCGCGCGGCGTCGAGGTACGGCGCCGGTTCGGCTGGGCGCCTGGCAGCCGGGGCGCCTCCGCCGACCTCACCGGGCTGGAGGACGAGCACCTGGGCCGGGGCGAGTCCCGGACCAGCGACATCCTCGCCCGCGAGATCGAGCGGCCCCGCGTCGGACCCATGCGGGACATCGCCGCCACCATCCAGCCCGAACAGGACGACCTCGTGCGCGCCGCCCTCACCGACTCGGTGTGCGTCCAGGGTGCGCCCGGCACCGGCAAGACCGCCGTGGGCCTGCACCGCGCCGCGTACCTGCTGTACACCCATCCCAAGCGGCTCCAGCGCGCCGGACTGCTGATCCTCGGCCCCAACCGCACGTTCCTGCACTACATCGCCGAGGTGCTGCCCTCGCTCGGCGAGACCGGCGTAAGCCAGTCGACGCTCCTGGAGGAGATCGCCCGGCACCCGGTCACCGGCACCGACCCGGCGGACACGGCGGCGCTCAAGCACGACGCCCGCATGGCCGAGGTGCTGCGCCGGGCGCTGTACGGCAGGGTCACCACCGACGGCGTGAGCGACCTCGCCGTGAAGGACGGCTCCAGCTGGTGGCGGGTGCCCGCCGGGGAACTGGCCGCTGTCGTCGAGGCGGTGCGCACCGAGGAGCCGCTGTACGCCATCGGCCGCGAGCGGGTGCGCACCCGGGTGGTACGGCGGCTGCGCGAGCGGGCCGAACGGCGCTCCGGGGTCCTGCCCGCCTCCTGGGTGCGCCGCGTCGAACGGGCCCGCCCGCTCACCGAGCACCTCGACCTGGTCTGGCCCAAGGTCCGCCCCGAGGAGGTGCTGACCCAACTCCTCAGCGATCCAGGCGCGTTGTCCCGGTCGGCGGACGGCCTGCTGGACCCGGACGAGCAGGCGGCGCTGCTGTGGTCCCGCCCGCCGCGCTCGTACAAGTCGGCCCGCTGGTCGGCCGCCGACCTGGTCCTGCTGGACGAGCTCTCCGGTCTGATCGAGCACCCGGAGGGCTACGGTCACATCGTCGTCGACGAGGCGCAGGACCTCTCGCCCATGGAGTGCCGGGCCATCGCCCGCCGCGCCGCCTTCGGCTCACTGACCGTCCTCGGCGACCTCGCCCAGGGCACCATCGCGTGGGCCGCCCGCGACTGGTCGGTCCAGCTGCGCCACCTCGGCCGGCCGGACGCGGCCGTGGTCCCGCTGACCACCGGCTTCCGGGTGCCGGCGGCCGTCGTGGACCTGGCCAACCGCCTGCTGTCCCGCCTGGACGTGTCGGTACCCCCGGCCCACTCCCTGCGTGCGGACGGCGCGTTGAGGATGCGCCCGACCGACGACGTGCCGGGCACGACCGTGACCGCGGTGCGCGAGGCGCTGGCCCACGAGGGCTCGGTGGGCGTCGTGACGGCCGACGCGGACCTGGACGCCGTACGGCAGGCGCTCACGGCGGCCGGCCTCGACCCGGCCGGCCCGGACGCGCTCGGCGCCCACCTGACCCTGGTCCCGGCGAGCATGGTCAAGGGCCTGGAGTACGACCATGTCGTCGCCGTGGAACCGGCGGCGGTGGCGGAGGCGGAGGAGCGCGGGGCGCATCGCCTGTACGTCGTGCTGACGAGGGCGGTCTCCCGCCTGGACGTGGTCCACGCCCGTGCGCTCCCCTTCTGAACAGGGGATGCCGTGTTCTGACAGGGGATGGGATCCCGCCTTCCGCAGCCGGTGGGGGCCGGCTCTCCTCGGCCTCTTCACCCGCGTCCGCCCCCTGCTGGGCCCAGGGGCCTGGGCGGCGTGCGAGACGGTGCCGGCCGGATGGCTCAGCCGCCCCTCACGCCTCCACGTACTCGGCCAGGTGCTCCCCCGTCAGCGTCGAGCGCGCTTCGACCAGGTCGGACGGGGTGCCCTCGAAGACGACGCGGCCGCCGTCGTGACCGGCGCCGGGGCCGAGGTCGATGATCCAGTCGGCGTGGGCCATGACCGCCTGGTGGTGTTCGACCACGATGACCGACTTGCCGGAGTCGACCAGGCGGTCCAGGAGGGCGAGGAGCTGTTCCACGTCGGCCAGGTGGAGACCGGTGGTCGGCTCGTCGAGGACGTAGATTCCGCCCTTGTCGGCCATGTGCGTGGCCAGCTTCAGGCGCTGGCGCTCGCCGCCGGAGAGCGTGGTGAGCGGCTGGCCCAGGGTGAGGTAGCCGAGGCCGACGTCCGACATCCGCTCGAGGATCTTGTGGGCCGCCGGGACCCGCGCCTCACCCGTGGCGAAGAACTCCTCCGCCTCGGTCACCGACATCGCCAGCACCTCCGCGATGTCCCGCCCGCCGAAGGTGTACTCCAGAACCGAGGCCTGGAAGCGTTTGCCCTCGCACTCCTCGCAGGTCGTGGCGACACCGGCCATCATCGCCAGGTCGGTGTAGATGACCCCGGCGCCGTTGCAGGTCGGGCAGGCGCCCTCGGAGTTGGCGCTGAACAGCGCCGGCTTGACGCCGTTGGCCTTGGCGAACGCCTTGCGGATCGGCTCCAGCAGTCCGGTGTACGTCGCCGGGTTGCTGCGCCGCGAGCCACGGATCGGGGTCTGGTCGATGGACACGACGTCCGCGCCCGACGGCATCGACCCGTGGACCAGCGAGCTCTTGCCGGAGCCGGCCACCCCTGTGATGACGCAGAGGACGCCCAGCGGGATGTCGACGTCCACGTCCTGCAGGTTGTGCGTCGTCGCGCCCCTGATCTCCAGGGCCCCCGTCGGCTTGCGCACCGTGTCCTTGACCGCCGCCCGGTCGTCCAGGTGCCGGCCGGTCAGGGTGCCGCTGGCCCGCAGCTCCTCCACCGTGCCCTCGAAGCAGACGGTGCCGCCCGCCGTACCGGCGCCGGGACCGAGGTCGACCACATGGTCGGCGATCGCGATCGCCTCCGGCTTGTGCTCCACGACCAGCACGGTGTTGCCCTTGTCGCGCAGGCGCAGCAGCAGCTCGTTCATCCGCCGGATGTCGTGCGGGTGCAGGCCGATGGTCGGTTCGTCGAAGACGTACGTCACGTCGGTCAGCGACGAGCCGAGGTGGCGGATCATCTTCACCCGCTGGGCCTCGCCGCCCGAGAGCGTGCCCGCCGGGCGGTCGAGCGAGAGATAGCCGAGGCCGATCTCCACGAACGACTCGAGGGTGTGCCGCAGGGAGGCCAGAAGCGGTGCCACCGTCGGCTCGGCGAGCCCTCGTACCCACTCGGCCAGGTCGCTGATCTGCATCGCGCACGCGTCGGCGATGCTGACGCCGCCGATCTTCGAGGACCGGGCCGCCGCGGTGAGCCGGGTGCCCTCGCACTCGGGGCAGACGGTGAAGGTGACCGCACGGTCCACGAACGCCCGGATGTGCGGCTGCATGCCCTCCTTGTCCTTGGCGAGCATCGACTTCTGGATCCGCGGGATCAGACCCTCGTAGGTCATGTTGATGCCCGCGATCTTCATCCGGGTCGGCTCGCGGTACAGGAAGTCGTGCAGCTCCCGCTTGGTGAACTTGCGGACCGGCTTGTCCGGGTCGTACAGGCCGGACTCGGTGTAGAGGCGGTAGTTCCAGCCGCCCGTCTTGTAGCCGGGGACGGTGAGCGCGCCCTCGTTGAGGGAGAGGGAGTCGTCGAAGAGCTGGGTGAGGTCGAGGTCGGTGACCGTGCCCCGGCCCTCGCAGCGCGGGCACATGCCGCCGGTGATGCTGAAGCTGCGCCGTTCCTTCACCTGCTGCCCGCCGCGCTCCACGGTGACCGCACCGGCACCGCTGATGGAGGCGACGTTGAAGGAGTACGCCTTGGGCGAGCCGATGTGCGGCTTGCCGAGCCGGCTGAACAGGATGCGCAGCATGGCGTTGGCGTCGGTGGCGGTGCCGACCGTGGAGCGGGGGTCGGCGCCCATCCGCTGCTGGTCCACGATGATCGCGGTGGTGATCCCGTCGAGAACGTCGACCTCGGGGCGCGCGAGCGTCGGCATGAAACCCTGTACGAACGCGCTGTACGTCTCGTTGATCAGCCGCTGCGACTCCGCGGCGATCGTGTCGAACACCAGCGAGCTCTTGCCGGAGCCCGACACACCGGTGAACACGGTCAGCCGGCGCTTGGGCAGCTCCACGCTGACGTCCTTGAGGTTGTTCTCCCGGGCGCCGTGCACACGGATCAGGTCGTGGCTGTCGGCTGCGTGCGGTGCGGTGGCGTCGTCCATGCCGGTCACGGTAGCGGGGCCGGTCCGCCCGGCGCTTCTCGAATCCTGACGACAATCCCACGGCCCGACGAGCCGGGTGTCACACCCGGGAGCCCGGCGGTGTCTTCATGGCGAACCGGTCAGCACATGAGGAGGACACCATGACACTGCGCATTCCGAAGGCAGAACTGCCCGCCGAGCTGCGGGAGGCCCTGCTGAAGCAGCTCGGTTCCGTGCCCGAGCCCGACGAAGTGCTGTGGAACCACCCGGAACTCGCCGTGGCCAACCGGGAGTTCGCCATGAAGGTCGGCACGTGGACCGCGGCCCCCGCGGACCTCAAGACCTTCGCGCACATGGCCGTCGCCGCACAGGTCGGCTGCAGCTGGTGCCTCGACGTCAACTACTTCCTCGCACTGAACCAGAACCTGGACCTCACCAAGGCGAGCCAGGTGCCGCGCTGGCGGGAGTCGGAAGTGTTCACGCCGCTGGAGCGGGACGTGCTGGAGTACGCCGAGGCCATGACGAACACCCCGACGACAGTCACCGACGAGCTGTCGGCGCGGCTGCTCGACCGGCTCGGCCCGGCGGCGCTGGTCGAACTCACCGTGGTCATCGGCTTCGCCAACTTCGCGAGCCGCAGCAACACGGCCCACGGGATCACCTCGCAGGGCTACTCCGAGGCCTGCGAGATCCCCGTGGCCGCGCGTCAGGAGCAGCCGGCTTCATGACCGAGGATCCCTTCGTCGCCCACCGCAGCCTGCTCTTCACGGTCGCCTACGAGATGCTCGGCTCGGCGGCCGACGCCGAGGACGTCCTGCAGGAGTCCTGGCTGCGGTGGGCCGGCGTCGAGCAGGCCGGCGTGCACGACGCGCGGGCGTACCTGGTGCGGATCGTCACCCGGCAGGCGCTCAACCGGCTGCGCACCCTGTCGCGCAGCCGCGAGGAGTACGTCGGCGAGTGGCTGCCGGAACCGCTGCTGACCAGCCCGGATGTCGCCGAGGACGTCGAACTCGTGGAGAGCGTGTCGATCGCGATGCTGACGGTCCTGGAAACCCTCGGGCCGACCGAGCGGGCGGTGTTCGTGCTGCGCGAGGTCTTCGAGCTGCCGTACGGGGAGATCGGCGAGGCGGTCGGGAAGACGGCGGCCACGGTACGGCAGATCGCGCGGCGCGCCCGTGAGCACGTGGCGGCCCGGCGGCCGCGCGTGCGGGTGACCCGCTCCGAGCAGCAGGCCGTGGTGGACCGCTTCCTGGCCGCACTGCGCACCGGGCAGCTCGGGGAGCTGCTGGAGATCATGGCCCCGGACGTGGTCATGGTCACCGACGGGGGCGGGGTGGTGGCCGCGGCCACGACGCCGTTCCACGGGGCCGCCGTGGTCGCGGAGGTGCTCGCGCGCGCACACCGGGTGGTGGACACGCTGGAGACGACGGCGGTGTGGCTCAACGGCGCCCCGGCCGGCCGCGTCGACTTCGACGGCGAGCCGAGCACGGTGAGCCTCACGGTGGAGGACGGCCGGATCACCCGGATCCACGTGGTCCGCAACCCGCACAAGCTGACCCGCCTGGACGAGCCGGCCGAACTCGCCCGGTGAGCGGGCTCAGGTCGGGTGAGTCGGACGGGAATCGCCTGTGGCGAGGTGTCGGGTGTCGTTGAGGAGTTGCACCGACGCGCCGCCGTCCGCCCGGTACGCCACCGCCGACAGCGATGCCGCCGCCAGTTCCATCCGGAACAGTGACTCGGGCGGTGCGCCCAGTGCCAGCCGTAGGAGGGTCCGCAGCGGGACGACGTGCGAGACGACCAGCACGGTCTGCCCGGTGTGCTGGGCCAGGAGCCGGTCGCGTACCGCGGACACCCGTCCGGCCACCGACTCCAGGGGTTCACCGCCCCCGGTGGGCGGAACCTCGGGGGAGGCCATCCACGCGGCCAGGTCGTCGGGGTGGCGTTCGCGGACCTGGGCGAAGGTCAGGCCCTCCCAGGCGCCGAAGTCCGCCTCCCGCAGGTCCGGGTCGATGCGGGGGTCGAGGCCGAGCCGGGCGGCAACCGTGTGGGCTGTTTCCCGGCAGCGGCGCAGCGGCGAGGTGACGACCGCCCGCACTCCGCCCCGGGCGGCGAGCAGGTCGGCTGCCGCGCGGGCCTGTCGCCGTCCGGCCTGCGACAGGCCCAGGTCCGTGCCGCCGCTTCCGGAGATCCGTCTCTGCGGCGTCAGCAGTGTTTCGCCGTGCCGCAGCAGCAGGAGCGTGGTCGGTGTGCCCGTGCCGGTGGGCCGGCCCGAGGGGGCCACCGCGGCGGCCCCCTCGGTCGTGTTCGTCGCCTGCTTCACCGGCGGCTACTTCTGGGATGCGGCGAAGTGGTCCCGAACGGAGTCGGTCTGCTTCGCCATCATGGCGATGATCGCCTCGACCACATCGGGTTCGGCGTCGTCGGCGATCACGAGTTCCCGCGACCAGTCGAAGAAGCTGCGGCCCGGCTCGTTGGTGATCGGCCGCACCCGGACGGTGGCGGCGTAGCTGTCGATGCCCATGGTCGGGGCGACGGCCCGGTAGGTGGAGGAGCGGTCCACCTCGTTGCGCCCGGCGACCTCCTGCTGGACGAGTCCTTCGTTGAACACGAGGGTGAAGTCGTAGCGCGCCGGGACCCGGTCGGCCGATCCGCCCTCGGCCCAGCCGACGTCCTTCACCGCCGGCCCGGAGACGATCCTCACGACCTGCATGGGGTCGCGGACGACGGACCACACGACGTCGGGGCCGGCGTCGACCACCGTCGAGTGGTACATGGTGTGTTTCCGCTTGATCTCCACCTGGGAGCTCCTCGTCAGTAGTCGACGCGGTCGGCCTTGGCCACCCACGCATCGAACGGTGCGGTCCGGTTGGGGAGGTCCAGCTGGTCGACGGCCATCGGCCACATCGACGCGGGCTTCTTCTCGAACAGGTCGTAGAACCTGCGGTCGTCGAATCCGGCCACCGCGGCGTCGTGCCGGTCGGCGGAGAACACGACCCGGTCCACGCGCGCCCACAGCGCGGCGGAAAGACACATCGGGCACGGCTCGCACGAGGTGACCAGGGTGTAGCCCTCCAGCGTGAAAACGCCGAGTTCCCGGCAGGCTGCGCGAATGGCGCTGACTTCGGCGTGCGCGACCGGGTCCAGGGTCGAGGTGACCCGGTTGTTGCCGGTCGCGATGATCTCGCCGTCCTTGGCGATCAGCGCGCCGAACGGGCCGCCGCCGTTGGCGACACTGGTGGTGGCCAGCTGGATCGCCTCTTCCAGCCAGGCCCGCTCGAACTCCTGGACGCCGGTCTCTTGGGTGTACGCGGTCATGACTGCTCCTTCTCGGGCAGGTGGGTGGGTGTGGGTGTGGCGGGCCGGGGGTGGGTGCGGCCACCCCCGGCAGGGGTCGGCCTGCTGGATCAGGCGACGGCCATGTGCTCCGGCCTGACCGGGGTGCGGGTCAGGTTCGGGCCGGTCGTGTGACCTCCGTCTTGGTGACGAGGTGGTTGCCGAGCATCAGGTGGTCGATCTCGGTGGACAGGAAGCAGTTGACGGCGTCGGCGGGGCTGCACACGATCGGTTCGCCCGCGACGTTGAACGAGGTGTTGATCAGGCACGGGACGCCGGTCAGGGCGGTGAAGCGGCGCAGCAGCGCGGCGAGCCGCGGGGTGGCGGAGTCGGTGACCGTCTGCACCCGGGAGGTGCCGTCGACGTGGGCGGCCCCGGGGATGACGTCCCGGAATTCGGGTCGTACGGGGAAGACGAACGTCATGTGGGGCGAGCTGGTCTTGCGGCCCATGTCGAAGACCCGGGAGGCGTCCGCTTCGAGGACGAGCGGTGCGAACGGGCGGAACGGCTCGCGGTGCTTGACCCGGGTGTTGATGACGTCCTTGATGTCGGGGAAGCCGGGGTTGGCGAGGATGCTGCGGTGCCCGAGTGCACGGGGGCCGTGCTCGAGCCGCCCCTCGAACCAGCCGATGACGACCTTCTCGGTGAGCAACTGCGCGACCTGCTCGATCACTTCGCCGTCGTCGAGGCGACGCCAGGTGATCCGGTCGCCGGCCTCGTGCAGGGCCTGCTCGATCGCTGTCTCGTCGTACGCCGGTCCGAGGTACGGCGTCACCGCCGGGGCGTCCCGCCTGCCACCGCGGCCGGTGCTGTCGGGGTGCTGGAGCCAGGCGTGCACCGCGGCGCCGATGGTGATGCCCGTGTCGCTGGCGCCGAAGCTGACGTGCATGTCGCTGAACCGCGAGCCCTCGAGCAGGGGTGTGTTGTTCAGGCAGTTCAGCGCCACCCCGCCCTCGAACAGCAGACGGTCGCAGTCCGTCCTCGCTTCGAGCGCGCGCAGCTGGTGGCCGGTGACGACGGCCAGCATCTGCTGCGCCGCGGCGGCCACCCGTGCCTTGTACTCGACGGTGTCCTGGAGAGGCCCGAAGTGCCGCTCGAACAGGGCGTCCAGGCTGCGCGGGTCGTCCGTGGCCAGCGGCCGGCGGAAGGTGTAGCGGCCGTCGCCGTGGAGTACGACCAGGTGCTCGAGGAACGGGTTCGGTGTCGGCGGGGCGGCGAATCCGGCCAGCCCCATGACCTTGTACTCGTCGTTGTTCGGTACGAACCCCAGGAAGCGGGTGATCGCCGCGAACAGCAGGCCGATCGAGTGCTCCGCGCCGATGACCGACTCGTCGAACACCGTGATCCGGCCGTCGCGGATCTCACCGGTCAGCGACGAGTACCGTTCGGCGCGGCCGTCGCTGATCAGGAACGCCGCGTCGGGCATGCCCGCCAGGTAGTAGCCGGTCGTCGCGTGGGCGAGGTGGTGCGGTACGAACACCACCTTCTCCGGGTCGGGTGCGAACCCGGTGCGCGCCGCGAAGTCGGCGAGGATCGCGTCGTGGCTGACGGCCCCGGTGTACAGGGCGCCGATTCCGTCGATGAGGTCCAGCTTCGCCGTGGGCGGCATCGGCGCGGCCGTGAGGTCGGACAGCATCCCGTCGAAGACGCCGGCGGAGAAGTCCCACGGGACGGCGATCAGGTCGACGTCGGCGAGCTTCACGCCGGCCTCGGCGAGACACCACTCGATGGCGCCCGCGGGGAAGTCGGTGGTCTTCTTCTCCCGGTTCAGGCGTTCCTCCTCCACGGCGGCGACCAGCTCGCCGTCGACTAGGAGGGCCGCGCCCGCGTCGTGGCCGAGGAGGTAGTGCCGTTCGGTGCCGACCGCACCGAAGCGCTCGGCGAAGATCCGGGAGACGCCGCTGAAGCCGTTGCACCCCAGAACAATCATGGTCGGTTCCCTTCTGTCCGGGGCTGCTTGCCGGTGACGAGATCGCGGACGTTTTCCCCGGCCGCGGGCGCCTGGCACAGGCCCTGACCGGAGAACCCCGCCGCGTACACGAAGGGGCGGGCGGGATGCCGGCCGATGAACGCCGCGCCGTTCGGGCTGCCGTCGAACGATCCGCTCCATCCCCGGTGCACACGGATGCCGTCGAGCGCCGGGTAGGTGGTGCCGAGTTGCTGCGACAGCCGCTTCAGCCACGTCCGGCGCGACTCGTCCGGGCGGGGGCGGCCCATGCCGATCAGGATGCGGTCCTTCCACGACCTGATCCGCAGACCCGAGGCCGCGTGCAGCGTCATCGGCAGCGTGCCCGGATGCGGGGCGGGCGGGTCGGTCAGCAGCAGCTCGATCGGGTACGAGGTGACGGGCAGGGCGACGTCGGCCATGGCGGCGACCTGCCTCGCCCACGGCCCGGCCGCGCACACGATCGTGTCGGCGGTGATGCTGCCCAGGGTGGTGTGCACACGCCCGTCGGGGTCGATCCCGGTCACCGGCGCCTCCGTGCACAGAACGGCACCGGCCTCCAGCGCGGCGGCGGCGTAGCCCCGTACGATCGCGGCCGGATCGCAGGCGTAGGCCTGCGGCGACCACGCGGCGGCGAGGATGCTCCGCTCGCAGAGCAGCGGGTTGTACTTCACCGCCTCGGCGGGGCCGATCAGCTCGACCTCCACGCCCGCGGCACGCTGCGCGGGCTGGGTGCGGTGGAACTCCTCCACCTGGTCCTCTTCCGTGAACAGGACCAGGAAGCCGACCCGCTCCAGACCGAGGGGGGTTCCGGTCCGCTCGGCGAACGTCCGGTACGCGGCCATGCTGCGTACGGCCAGGCCGCCGGTGTGCGGGTCGCCGGGGAAGTAGGTGCGCAGCACGCCCGCCGTCGCCGCCGACGCCCCGGAGCCGAGCGCGCCGCGCTCCAGCAGGACGGTGCCCACACCGGCCTCGGCGAGATGGCACGCGACCGACGTGCCGACGACCCCGCCGCCGATCACGACGACGTCGGCGCGCGGTGGCAGCGCGCTCACGACCGGCCGCCCGTGGTGGCGGGCCGCTGTTGGCGCAGGTGGTCGCCTGAGTCCCAGGGGAACAGGTGCAGGTTCCATCCGCCCAGGCAGTTGATGTAGAGCGCCATCTGGCCGGCCACCGCGTGGAGGTCGTCGCGGTCGAGCCGGTCGAGGCAGTCGAGGAACCGCTGCGTGAACGCCCACAGCTTCTCCAGCCCGCAGTAGCCGAGGAACTCGGCCGGGATGCCGACCAGCAGCCGGGCCATCTGGCGCAGCGACTCGGTCGGCATGCCGGTGTGCACGGCGCGGACCAGGCCGCCGTAGGAGGCGTAGCCGAGCGGGCGGGTCTCGCCGTTGACGAACAGCAGTGTGGGCAGAACCGTCTCCAGGGTTCCGGCGCCGGACGGGATCAGGCCCCGGTGCAGGTCGCCCAGTTCGGCGGGTTCGGCGAGCCAGATCCGCTCCGTCTCGGCGTGGAGGTCGGCGATCAGCCGCCGGGCGTCCGCGTCGGTGGCCGCCAGCCGCGGGATGCGGTGGCCGCCCGGCTCGCCCGCCCTGCGGACCTCGGCCAGGATCGGCTTCTTCGTGGAGTACACCGCGTCCCACACGGCGCGCCCGGCCTCGTTCAGGGCGGGCAGGTCCGCTTCGCGGATCTGCCCCACGGGGGAGGCCTGCATCGGCTCGGTCAGCGTGCCGTACTTGATGCCCAGGTGCTGGAGCGCGGAGCAGAACACGGTGCCGTCGGGGGCCTCGCGCCGGTCGATGCGCGTGGACCCGTGCAGGTGCAGCAGCGAGGGTATCGGCGCCGCGTGGTAGAGGTGGTGGCCCGCGACCAGCGCGTGCCCCTGAAGGCTCTGGTAGGGCAGCGACTCCCACAGGGCGTCGGCCAGCACGGTGTTGCGGTCGTCGAGTTCGGCGGTGACGGTGATGTCCAGGTCGGGCCAGGCGATCTCGATACGACGACCGGTCAACGACTTGCTCAAGGCTCTTCTCCCTCGTTTGACGAAAGGTCAGGGGATCGAGCGCTGTGGTCGGCCGACAGTGGTCCATGTCGGTGGCAGCCCTCACTCCGGTACAGCCCGCGCCGCAATGTCGCGTCCGATGCCGGGCCCTCGCCTCCAGCGGCCCGCCGAAGGGCATGGCTGGAGGCGGCACGCGGCACCAATCCCCCGTTCGCTGCAACTCGCCTTGCTCCGTTGCAACTTGTACGTCGAGTACACAGGCAGTCCCGTACAGTCAGCCAGGAATGGAAGGTATGAAAGAATCCGCAGGCTACGACCGACTCTTTGTAGGCTCCTACAACAACCGGTCGCTCACGCGGCCTGAGGAAACTCCTAACCGGCACCGGCCCCCGACGCCTCCATGGGCACCTCCCCGGCCGCCGCTCGGACGCACAGCACCGACCCGCCGACCCAGCCTCCTGCCCGGTCGCGGCGGACCCCCGCGACACACTTTTGCAAGCGGGTGCTTGCAATTGTTAGCGAAGGTGGGGCATGGTGGAGACATGGCATCGCTGAACGTCGGCAACCTCGGTGAGTACCTGCGCGAGCAGCGGCGGAACGCGCAGCTGTCGCTGCGGCAGCTCGCCGACGCCGCCGGGGTGTCCAATCCCTACCTGAGCCAGATCGAGCGCGGACTGCGCAAGCCCAGCGCGGAGGTGCTCCAGCAGGTCGCCAAGGCCCTGCGCATCTCCGCCGAGACGCTGTACGTCCGCGCCGGGATCCTCGACGCCGAGCGGGACCGGGATGAAGTGGAGACCCGGGCGGTCATCCTCGCCGATCCCTCGCTCAACGAGCGGCAGAAGCAGGTGCTGCTCCAGATCTACGAGTCCTTCCGGAAAGAGAACGGACTCGGGATCGGCGAGCCCGCCGACGACGAGGACGGCGCACAGGAAGCGGACACCGACGGCACCGCCGTGCCCGGCACCGGCACGGCCGGCGGACACGATGCCGATGCAGGCCCGCGGCGGACGGCCGGATAACCGGACCAGGGCGCCGGCTCCCACCGCGGACCACACCAACCTCAGCCGAACGCGAATCCGGGAGGACCAGATCACCATGGCCATCACCGACGACCTGCGCAAGACCCTCAGCGACCCGACCCCGCTCTACTTCGCCGCCGGCACCGCCGACCTCGCCCTCCAGCAGGCCAAGAAGGTGCCCGCCCTGGTCGAGCAGCTGCGGGCCGAGGCGCCGGCCCGCATCGAGGCCGTGCGCAACACCGACCCCAAGGCCGTGCAGGAGAAGGCTGCCGCCCGGGCCAAGGAGGCGCAGGAGACCCTCCAGACCAAGGTCAACGAGTTCCTCGGCACCCTCGACGTCGACCTGAAGAAGCTGGGCGAGCAGGCCCAGGACCTCGCCCTGCGCGGTGTCGGCGTCGCCGCCGAGTACGCCGTCAAGGCCCGCGAGACCTACGAGAAGGTCGCCGAGCACGGCGAGCAGGCCGTGAAGGGCTGGCGCGGCGAGGCCGCCGAGGAGATCGAGGACTTCGCGATCGTCGTCGAGGGCAGGCCCGAGCCGGCCGAGGCAGAGGCCGCTGACGAGCCGAAGCCGGCCGAGGCCGCGGCCGAGCCCGCCGAGAAGAAGCCGGTGGCGAAGAAGGCGCCGGCCCCCCGCAAGTCCACCACCGCGAAGAAGACGACCCCGCCGGCCAAGTGACCCGCGGCGGGATCACGAGATGACAGCGGGCCGGGCACCTTGGGGGTGTCCGGCCCGTTGTACGGGTACGGTGGCTGTACGGACGACTCGACTCGGGTGGTGGGCATTGTGCTGATGACGGCGGTCGGCGGAGTGATGTGGCTGATCTTCACCGCCATGCTGGCGCTCGCCATCGTGGCGTTCGTGATGGCGGCGGTCTTCCGCGATGACGCGTACCGCGCCGCGGACAAGCAGAACAAGGGCTTCTGGCTGATCATCCTGGGCATCGCGGTCGCCGTGAACCTGTTCGTGCCCATGCTGTTCCTGCAGCTCGCGGGCCTGGTCGCCTCGATCGTCTTCTTCGTGGACGTACGGCCCGCGCTCCAGCAGGTCTCCGGGGGCAGAGGGTTCCGGCGCCGGGGACGGGGCAGCAGCAGCGACGGTCCCTACGGCCCCTGGAACGGCGGCCGCTGAGCGCCCCTGCGGCCGAGACTCCGGTTACGGCGTTCGATCCAGCAGAACCACCGCGACGTCGTCCGTCAGCTCGCCCCCGTTGAGGTCCCGGACCTCACTCACCGAGGCTCGCAGCAGCGCCTCACCGCGCAGCCCCTCCGAGAGCTGCCGGCGGATCATCGACACCATCCCGTCCTGGCCGAGCCGCTCGCCGCCCTCGCCGACCCGGCCCTCGATCAGGCCGTCGGTGTAGAGCATCAGGCTCCACTCGGAACCCAGCTCCACCTGCATCCGCGGCCAGCGGGCGCCGGGCAGCAGGCCGAGGGCGGGGCCGTTGTTGTCGTACGGCAGCAGCCGGGCCTGCCGGCCGGGGCGGGCGAGCAGCGGGGCCGGATGCCCGGCCAGGCACAGGCCCGCGTGGCGGCCGTCGGGCGCGATGTCCACCGTGCACAGGGTCGCGAAGATCTCCTCGTCGGCCCGCTCGTGCTCCAGCACCTGCTGCAGCGTGCCCAGCAGCTCGTCCCCGCACAGCCCGGCCAGCGTCAGCGCCCGCCAGGCGATGCGCAGCTCCACGCCGAGCGCGGCCTCGTCCGGGCCGTGGCCGCAGACGTCGCCGATCATGGCGTGCACGGTGCCGTCGGGGGTGCGGACGGCGTCGTAGAAGTCGCCGCCGAGCAGCGCGCGGGAGCGGCCGGGGCGGTAGCGGGCCGCGAAGCGCAGCGAGGAGCCGTCCAGCAGCGGGGTGGGCAGCAGGCCGCGCTCCAGGCGCCGGTTCTCCTGCGCGCGCAGCCGGCCCTCCGCCAGCCGCCGCTCGGCCGTGTCGGAACGTTTCCGCTCCACCGCGTAACGGATGGCACGGCTCAGCAGCCGGCCGTCCAGCTCGTCCCGGAAGAGGTAGTCCTGCGCGCCCACGCGCACGGCCTCGGCACCGCGCTCGGCGTCGCCGGAGGCGGTCAGCGCGAGCACGGCATGCCGGGGCGCGAGCCGGAGCACGTGCTTGAGCACGGCCAGCTCGTCGTCGGCGTCGCTGCCGCCCGGCGCCGACAGGGCCAGGTCCAGCAGGATGCAGTGGACGTCGTCGGTGAGCAGCCGCTCGGCCTCGGTGAGGTTCCGGGCGGTACGGACACGGATCGGCTTGCCGGCCGAGTCCAGCAGGTCGGGCACGATCGGCGAACCGGCCGGATCGTCCTCGATCAGCAGCAGGGTGAGAGTGGCGCCGGTGCCGTTCGTGGGCATGGCGTCGCGGTGGGCCTCTTCCTTGAGGGGGCCGCCGACTGCGGAGGCGGCCTGAGCCTGACCACTCTCCACGGCCGGGATCGCTCGCTGCCGCGGTACGGGTACGGGCATCGTTTTGGTTTCCTTCCCTCCCCCCGAGGGCACGGGCGGCGTCGAGGGTCTCGAAGCCACCGACGGGGACCATAGCGGGTGCTCCCACCCCGATGGAATGGTGTGAGCCGCGTCGCTCCGGCTCAGGCCGTTGTCATATGCCGCGTTCTATACCGCAGTTGGACAGGCCGCCGGACGAGCGGGAATGACGAAGCTCACGTCCGGCCCGGGTTTGGGCGGGGGTTGGTGGTGGAGTGGGTCACATGGCGTACATCACGGGGCATGGCCGGAGATGACCTGGCTCACGCGTGCGATGACCTGGCTCACGCGTCCGGCCGTACGATCCCCAGGATCGGCATCGAGCCGGCGCCCGCGACCGTCACCGTCCGCCCGGGGCGCGGGGCCTGGATGATCGCGCCGTCGCCGACGTAGATGGCGACATGGCTGGCGTCGTCGAAGTAGATGATGAGGTCGCCGGGGCGCATGTCCTTGATGTCGACGTGCTTGAGCTGCTGCCACTGCTCCTGCGAGGTGCGCGGGATGGGGTGGCCGGCCGCCGCCCAGGCCTGGGAGGTCAGGCCCGAGCAGTCGTAGGACTTCGGGCCCTCGGCGCCCCACACATAGGGCTTGCCGAGCTGGGCGGCGGCGAACGCGACCGCCTTCTCGCCCTGTGCCGACGCCGTGCCGTGGATCTTCTTGAGGACGCCGGTGTCCAGCCAGTCGGTCTGCGCCTTCAGCGCGGCCTGGTCCTCCAGCCGGGCGAGCCGCTCCCGGTCCTTCTTCTCCAGCTCGGACTCCAGCTTCTCGGCGGCGGCGATCTGCTGCTGGATCTTCTTCTTTGCGGTGGCCTTGGCCGTGCGCTCGGCGTCCAGCTTCTGCCACTGCGCGGCCGCGTCGTCGGCGTACGCCTGCAACTGCTTCTGGGTGCTGCTCAGTTCGCTCATCAGCGACTTCGTCGCCCGCTGGCCCTGGAGTACCAGTCCGGCCCCGTCGAGGACCTGTCCGGGGTCGTCGCTGAGCAGGAACTGGGCGGTGGGCGGGATGCCGCCGGTGCGGTACTGGGCGCGGGCGGCGGCGCCCGCCTGGTCCTTGAGTCTCGCGAGCTTCTGCTGCCCCTGGTCGATCTGCTTGGCCAGCGCGACGATCTGGGCGGACTGCTTCTTGGTCCTCTCCTCGGCCGCGTTGTAGGCGTCGGTGGCGACGGCCGCGGCGTGGTACAGCTTGTCGAGCTTCTCGCGGACCTTCTCGAGATCCTTGCCCGGCGCGGGAGTCGGGGACGTGCTGGGAGTGGGCGCCGGGCCGGCGAAGGCCGTGCCGGGCGCTGCCAGTACGGTCACCGCGCAGACCACGGTCACGGCGGCCGAGAGGATGCTGCGCCTGCCCCAGCCCATCACAGATGCCCCCAAAGCTGATTTACCGTCAGTAACTTACGGTGCCCCGGGGATGGTGTCATGCCACGACGAAAAACGACAGAGGTGCCCCCTCGTGTCGGCCCCGACCTGACGATCTCCCCGCCGGTGTGACGAACGGCCCACGGAGATCGTTCCGTTCCGGCTTCCCCGAACGGGTGAACTCAGCCGCGCGGCGCCAACGCCTTCCACGCCACCGTCATTTCCCCCTGCCGCCAGCGGGCGGGGGAGTCCGTCACCGGCCAGTCGGCCGTCAGGTCCCGCACCGTGCGCAGCCAGCGCTGCCGGGCGCCGTAGGAGGCGTAGGGCGCGGCGGCGGCCCAGGCGCGGTCGAAGTCGCGCAGGAACGCGTGCACCGGCTCGCCGGGCACGTTCCGGTGGATCAGCGCCTTCGGCAGCCGTTCGGCGAGGTCGGAGGGGCGCTCCAGCGAACCCAGCCGGGTGGCGAACGTGACGGTCCGCGGCCCCTCCGGGCCGAGCGCCACCCACACGTGCCGCCGCCCGATCTCGTCGCACGTGCCCTCGACGAGCAGCCCGCCGCGCGAGCCGCCGCCGGTCGGGGCGAGCCGCGCGCACAGCCGCTCCCAGACGGCGGCGACCTCGGCCTCGTCGTACTGGCGCAGCACGTTGGCGGCCCGGATCAGCATCGGCCGCCCGGGCACGGGCACCTCGAAGCCGCCGTGCCGGAAGGCCAGCCCCTCCCGCTCGTACGGCCGCGCGGCCGCGACCCGTTCCGGTTCGATCTCGACGCCGACGACATGGGTGCGCGGAGCGGCGGTCCGCAGCCGGCCGAGCAGTTCGACGGCGGTCCACGGGGCGGCGCCGTAACCGAGGTCGATCGCCACCGGGTCCCCGGCGCGCCGCAGCTCGGCACCGTGCGTCGCCGCGATCCAGCGGTCCATACGACGCAGCCGGTTGGGATTGGTCGTCCCGCGCGTCACCGTTCCCACGATGGGGGTCCCCCCGCTCGACCGAAGCCGAGAGTGGGGGAGGGAGGCTGCGCGGGCTGTCATGCCTACGAGGGTAAGCGGGCGGCGGCCGGCAGCGACCCGCCCGCCGGGCGCCGGCGGGGCCGGGCGGCGCCCCGGCCGACGGGCGCCGGCCGGGCCGGGCGGCCGGATCGGCGCGGGCGGCGGTGTCCGCGGAGGGTGGCTGCCTGGCCCGGGGGCTGGGTTGGTGCGGGTGGCGGGGCGTCCTGTGGCGCAGGGTGACGATGCCGTCGCCGGCCGCGGCCAGCGCCACCGCCGTACCGGCGGGCGCCGGAGTGTGCCGGCGGTACCGGTCTCCGCGAGGGCTCCATGAAGGCTGGGTCCTACCCCCCGCGGCCGTTCGAGCGGAGGTCATGATTGGGTAAAGCGGCTTGATGTGGAAATGGCCCGGCCCCCTGCCGCTGTTGCACCTGCGTGGAGGGCGAGGTCGGTCCTCCGTCCGGCATGCCCGCAGCAAGGAGAGGACCGCCAGGTGAGCCAGTACGTCAGCAGGCTCGGGCGACGCTCCCCGTCGGCCGCGTCACGGCTACGACTGCACCGCCGCCCCCGCCGCGTCGCCGTGCTCTCCGTGCACACCTCCCCGCTCCACCAGCCCGGCACCGGCGACGCCGGCGGCATGAACGTCTACATCGTGGAGCTGGCCCAGCGGCTCGCCGCCATCAACATCGAGGTCGAGATCTTCACCCGGGCCACGGCGGGCGGACTGCCGCCCACGGTCGAGCTGGCCCCCGGCGTCCTCGTCCGGCACATCGACGCCGGCCCCTACGAGGGCCTCGCCAAGGAGGACCTGCCGGCCCAGCTGTGCGCGTTCACGCACGGCGTGATGCAGGCGTGGGCCGGTCACCGCCCCGGCCACTACGACCTCGTCCACTCCCACTACTGGCTCTCCGGCCATGTCGGCTGGCTCGCCGCCCAGCGCTGGGGCGTCCCCCTGGTGCACGCCATGCACACCATGGCCAAGGTCAAGAACGCCAACCTGGCCGACGGCGACACCCCCGAGCCCGCCGCCCGCGTCATCGGCGAGACCCAGATCGTGGCCGCCGCCGACCGGCTCATCGCCAACACCGCCGAGGAGGCCGACGAGCTGGTGCGGCACTACGCCGCCGACCCCGCGAAGGTCGCCGTCGTCCACCCGGGCGTCAACCTCGACCGCTTCCGCCCCGCCGACGGCCGCGCGGCGGCCCGCGCCCGCCTCGGACTGCCTCAGGACGCCCTGGTCCCGCTCTTCGCGGGCCGCATCCAGCCCCTGAAGGCCCCGGACATCCTGCTGCGCGCGGTGGCGGTGCTGCTGGAGGAGCGCCCGGAGCTCCGCTCCCGCATCCTCGTCCCGGTCGTCGGCGGCCCGAGCGGCAGCGGGCTCGCCAAGCCGGAGGGGCTGCAGAAGCTCGCCGCCCGGCTCGGCATCGCCGACGTCGTACGGTTCCGTCCCCCGGTCGGCCAGGAGCAGCTCGCGGACTGGTTCCGGGCCGCGTCCGTGCTGGTCATGCCGTCGTACAGCGAGTCCTTCGGGCTGGTCGCCATAGAGGCCCAGGCGGCCGGCACACCGGTGCTCGCGGCCTCCGTCGGCGGACTGCCGGTGGCGGTGCGCGACGGCGAGACCGGTTTCCTGGTGCAGGGCCACCATCCCGCCGACTACGCGCGCGTGCTGCAGCGTTTCGTCGACGAGCCGTCCCTCCCGGCGAGCATGGGCGCGGCCGCCGCCCGGCACGCGCAGTCCTTCGGCTGGGACCGGGCCGCCGCCGAGACCGCCGACGTCTACACGGCCGCGACCCAGTCCCACCGCCGTCGCGTACGCTCCCACCATGGGTGATGTCGAGAAGGCCGGGCAGGTCCTCGAAGGCGTTCTGAAGGACGCCGAACTGGAGTGGGAGAGCCCCGAGCCCGGGAACTACGTGGTCAAGCTCCCCGGCACCCGCAAGCTCTCCACGACGGTCTCCTTCCTCGTGGGCCGCCACTCCCTGTCGCTCAACGCCTTCGTCGTCCGCCACCCCGACGAGAACGAGGCGGGCGTCCACCGCTGGCTCCTGGAGCGCAACCTCAGGCTGTACGGCGTGAGTTACGCCGTCGACCGCCTCGGCGACATCTACGTCACCGCCCGCCTGCCCCTCGCCTGCGTCACCCCCGACGAGATCGACCGCCTCCTCGGCCAGGTCCTGGAAGCGGCCGACGGCGCCTTCAACACCCTCCTGGAACTGGGCTTCGCCTCCTCCATCCGCAAGGAGTACGCCTGGCGGGTGTCCCGCGGTGAGTCCACGCGCAACCTGGACGCGTTCAGGCACCTGATCGAGCGCCCGACGGACTGACGTACTGCACGACCCCTTCCCTCCACCCTGCGGGCAGTGGCATGCTCACCGCCGACGCATTCCTGAACGTCGTTCATATGCATGAATATGAAGGGGCGGGTGGACATGAGCAGCACGCACCTCACGAGACGGACCCTGCTGGCCGCCGCCACAGCCGTGGCGCTCGGAGCGACCGCGGCGACCGCGGTGACGACAACGGCCGAGGCGGCGGCGCGGACGGGTGATCCGGCAGATGGGGCGGCGACCGGGCGGGGTGAAGTCCCGTCCATCTGGGGGGAGTTCGTCCACTCTCCGTTCACCCACCCCCAGATTCCGTACGTCGGCCGCGCCGGACACCGCGCCGGAGCCGACCGCTTCCCCCGCCCCCGTCACTTCGCCGACGTCACCGAGTACGGCGCCGTACCCGACGGCACCACCGACTGCGCCCCCGCGATCAACCGTGCCATCGCCGCCGCCGGAAGGGCCGGCGGTGGCACGGTCACCATCCCGCCCGGCACCTTCCGCATCGACGACCTGATCCGCATCGGCGACTCGGGCGTCGTCCTGCGCGGGGCCGGCAGTGGCCGTACGACGCTGTACGCGACGAAGTCCCTCACCGAGCTGATCGGCGTCTACGGCTCCCGCTACGGCGGCGACAAGTCGGCGTGGTCCTGGGCCGGCGGTCTCATCTGGCTGGCGCCGAGGGCCCGTTGGGACTCCCTGGTGGCCGCGATCCGGTCCCGGGCCTGGCCCTTCGAGGGCTGGACCGGCAACAGGCGGGACGAGTGGGCGCCGCTGACGGCGGTGGAGCCGGCCCGGCGGGGCTCGTGGACGGTCACCGTCGCCGATCCGGAAGGGCTGCACCCCGGCCGCCTCGTCCTCCTCCGCCTCGCCGACGACCCCGCGCACACCCTCCTCCAGCACATGGCGGGCGGCGGCCCGGGACCGGCGTCGTACTACTGGGACGGCAAGACCAAGCTGCTGTCGTACCTCCCCTACGAGTGGCCGGTGCGCGTCGTCCGCGTCCGGGGCCGCCGGATCACCCTCGAACGTCCCCTCCCGCTCGACGTACGCCCGGAGTGGAACCCGCAACTGACCACCCACGTCCCCGAGCTGACCGGGTCGGGCGTCGAGGGGCTCACCCTGCGGGCGGTCGAGACCCCGCAGTCCCCGCACCTGCTCGACAAGGGCTACAACGGTGTGGTCCTGCAGTGCGCATACGACTGCTGGGCGGACGACGTCACGGTGTCCGACGTGGACAACGGCTTCGGCCTCGTCGCCGCCTCCGCCTGCACCCTGCGCCGCACCCGGGTGGCCGGCCGCGGCTCGCACCACCCGTACTTCTGCCGAGAGGGCTCCCACGACAACCTGATCGAGGACTTCACCGTCGAACAGCGCACGGTCCCGGCCCCGCCGAACACCCAGCTCCACGGCATCAACGTCGAAGGACTCTCCTCCCACAACGTCTGGTCGCGCGGCGAGATGCAGATGGGCACCTTCGACAGCCACCGCGGCCTGCCCTTCGCCGACGTCCGCACGGACATCACGGTGAACAACAACGGCCGCCACGGCGGGGACGCCAACGCGGGCCCGCTCTTCGGCGCCCGGTTCACCCACTGGAACATCAGGGTCACCAACGGCCGCGCGGGCCTGATGAAGATCGACGGCCTGGCCCCGTACTCGGCGACCGTCGGCCTCGACACGGTGACCGAGTTCGACCAGATCGACGTCCCCGACTTCGCCGGCGACCTGCACTCCCGCCTGGAGCTGTACGGAACGACGGACGCCGTACGCCCGCGCAATCTGTACGAGGCTCAGCGCGAGCTGCTGCGATAGCGCCCGGGGGTCACCCCGACCAGCTTCTTGAAGTGCCGGGTGAGATGGGCCTGGTCGTAGAACCCGGCGGCCGAGGCCACCTCGCCCGGCGCCACCCCGTCAAGCAGCAGCCGCCGCGCCTGCCCGACCCGGCGCGACATCAGGTACTGGTGCGGGGCGATGCCGTACGCGCCGCTGAACGCCCGCACCAGATGGGCGGGATGGGCATGCAGCAGGCGCGCGGCCTCCTCCAGCGAGAGACCGTCGACGACCCGTGCGTCGAGCAGCTCCCGCAGCGAACGGGCGAGCACCGGATCCGGGCGGGGTGCCGGGCCCTCCGTCCGCCGCAGATGGCCGTGCAGCCGCTCCCCGACGAGGGACAGCCTGCTCTCCGCCTCCAGTTCGTCGCCGGGCCGGGCGAGGGCGGAGTGCAGCTGCCCGACGCGCAGCCGCAGCACCGGATCGCGCAGATCGGGCCTGTCGACGGCCCGCCCGATGAGATCCTCGCCGAGCCGGCTGCTGTCGAGGTAGACGACCCGTTTGCGGAAGCCGTCCGGGGTGGCCGGGGCGCCGTTGTGCGGCACGTGCGGCGGGAGCAGTGTGACGGTGTCGTGCGGGGTGCCGTGCTCGTGCCGCTCCAGGTCGTACCGTACGGCGCCGTCGTCCACGATGAGCAGCGTCCAGGCGTCGTGGACGTGCATCGGGTAGGCGTACTCGGTGAAGTGGGCGTGGAAGACCTCGGTGACGCCCGGGACGCGGGGACGCCACGCGCTGACTTCCTGGCGGGCGGCCATGCAAACAACGTACAAGACGGCGTCGTACGGCGGTCGGCAGTCTCGTTCCATGAGCGCTGAACCCATCCGTTTCGACACGAAGATCGCCGTGCTGCTGCGCGAGGACCTGGAGCCCTGGCAGCGGCTCAACGTCACAGCGTTCCTGGTCAGCGGCCTGGGCGCGACGGTCCCCGAGGTGATCGGCGAGCCTTATGAGGACGCGGACGGGGTGTCGTACCTGCCCATGTTCCGCCAGCCGGTGCTGGTCTTCGAGGGCTCGAAGGAGACCCTGAAGGCGGCCCACGGCAGGGCACTGAACCGCGCCCTGCCCCGCGCCGTCTTCACCTCGGACCTGTTCGCCACGGGCAACGACCGCGACAACCGCGCGGCGGTCCGCGCCGTCCCGACGGTGGAGCTGGACCTGGTGGGGCTGGCGGTGTACGGCCCCCGCAACGGCGTGGACAAGGTCCTCAAGGGCGCACGGATGCACCCCTGAGACTCCTGGTCACGGTCAGTCGAACATGCCGGGCTGGTAGTCGCCGGCGGGCTGCTGGACGATGACGTTGACGCGGTTGTAGGCGTTGATCAGGGCGATCAGTGCGACGAGCGCGGCGAGCTGGTCCTCGTCGTAGTGCTTGGCGGCGTTCGCCCAGACCTCGTCCGGGACGCCGCCGGCCGCGTCGGCGATGCGGGTGCCCTGCTCCGTCAGCTCCAGCGCGGCCCGCTCGGCCTCGCTGAACACCTTGGCCTCCCGCCAGGCCGCGACCAGGTGCAGCCGCTGCGCCGTCTCCCCGGCGGCGGTGGCGTCCTTGGTGTGCATGTCGGTGCACATCGCGCACCCGTTGATCTGGCTGGCCCGGATCCTCACCAGCTCCTGCGTCGCGGCGGGCAGGGCGGAGTCCGAGACGATCTTCCCCGCCGAGTTGATGTGCTTGAAGAACTTGCCGGTGACCGGGTTGGTGAAGAGGTTCAGACGAGCGTCCATGGTGTGCTCCCGTGTGGCCTGCGTGTGGTTTCCGATGGCTGCACCTCACTGACGGATCGCTCCGGGGAGATGTGACGAGGGTCGAGTGTGACCTGGGTCACCGGCTGGTCGGGGTGGGCTCGCCCTGGTGCCTGCCGTGAGCCCGGCCCGGGGGCGATTTCATCCGTGAACCGAATCTGCACAGCGCGTCCGCAACCGTGTGCCGGGCGGACTCCGTTGGTGTGGAGTTGTCCTGGTCGGCGCGGACATGGCAAGAGCTGCGCCCCGCCTGTACGGCGCCGCATGTGGAGGAACTGGCCCCAACGCGTGACCGTACCCGCACGGATGAGTCACCTGCCGGGGCCAACTGGGCGGGAGCGAGCGGTGGTTGACTGGATGCCCGGCAGGCTCCGTGGTTTGATCGCTCGCACCGCCGGGATCGCGCCAGGTGTCCTGAAAGGGATGGCGCACGCCCGCGGCCGCGGCCCGCCGTCTGTCCCCGGGGGGGCCGCTTCCCCTTGTGGACCACCCATGCGAAGGGCAGTTTCACCATGAACGCCGCTCACCAGATCCAGACCCTCGAGATCACCGACGAGCTCGACACCGTCTCCGGTGGCCTGAGCCCCGAGGCCAGCCTCACCGCCGACTCCACCACCCTGAGCAGTGCCGACGCGCTGTCCCAGCTCGGCGCCGTCCAGGGCGAGGTGCTGGGCGCCCTCGGCCAGCCTCACCAGATCGGCGTCAACCTCGCCTTCTGAGAGTTCTGATCGCTCCGATCGCTGCACAAGCCCCCTGCCGGTGGAGAACTCCCGGTGGGGGGCTCGGTCATATCCCGGCGTTTCCCCGGCCGGGGGTTCCGACACGGCCGGCGCCATGTGCGCCGCCTGTTCGAGTGCTTGTGTGCACGTCACCGCTTCTCGCACGGGGGTCGGCGGCATACCTGTGGCGACCGCAAACCGACCGAAGGAGACGCTTATGCGTGCACGTACCGTGCTGGCCGCCATCGCTCTGGCCGGAACCGTTCTGCTCGGAGGCGCGGGCCAGGCCCTCGCCGACGACAACGACGACATGGGGAACGTCGGAGGTACGAGCAGCGTCGGAGGTGACTTCGGGAACACCTCTCACGGCTCGTCCGATCCCGGCCAGGGAATGTCTCCCGGCCAGGGCATGTCTCCCGGCCAGGGCTCGTCCGGTTTCGGCCAGGTCGGATCCATTTTCGATCGGACCGACGGCAGCTGACGGCGGCGTCGTGCCCCCACTCCCCGCCCCGTCCCGTGATGCACTCGGTGCGGGGCGGGGACTGGCGGGGTTTCGGCAGGGGGACGACTCTCTCAGGCGGTACGGACCTCGGACCCGGTGTCCGCCCGCGGGGACGCCATCGCCGGGCTCTCCTTCGGCAGCCCCCGCATGAGCGCCCCGTACCCCACCCCCGCGACCGTCCCCACCACCGCGCACATTCCCCACAGCCACTCCGCGCCCCAGCGGTCGATCACCGCGCCGGACATCAGCGGGGCGACCAGCGCGGCGACGGACCAGGACAGCGTGTACACGCCCTGGTAGCGGCCGCGCCCGTGCACGGGGGACAGTCGCACCACCAGTCCGGTCTGGGTCGGGGCGTTGACGATCTCGGCGAGGGTCCAGACGCACACGGTGACCATGAAGACGCCGACCGAGCCGGCGAAGGCCGTGAGCCCGAAGCCGTAGCCGGCGAGCAGCGAGGAGACGACCAGCAGGGTGCGCGGGTCGCGGTGCTCGATGAACCGGGTGACCGGGATCTGCAGGGCGACGATCAGGATGCCGTTGACGGCGATGGCGACGCCGTAGTCGGCGGGCGAGAACCCGGCCCGCCCCATGGCCACCGGCAGTCCCACGGACCCCTGCTGGAAGACGAGGGCGACCAGGAAGGACAGCCCGACGACGGCCATGTACCGCCCGTCCCGCAGCACGGTGCCGAGACTGACGGCGCCGTCCTTCTCCTTCACGTGTGCCGTCGGCCGGGACTCGGGCACCTTGAGGAAGACGACGAGCGCGCAGGCCAGGGTCATCCCGGCCTCGATGAGGAAGCCGGCGAGATAGCTGAACTCGGCGATGAACCCGGCAGCCATGGAGGAGACGGCGAACCCGAGGTTGATGGCCCAGTAGTTGAGGGAGAAGGCCCGCACCCGGTCCTCGGGCCGGACGATGTCGGCCATCATCGCCTGTACGGCGGGCCGGGAGGCGTTGGAGGCCATGCCGACGAGGAAGGCGACCGCGGCGATGGCGACGGGGCCCGTCATGAAGCCGAGCACCGCGACGGAGACGGCCGTGGCCGACTGGGCGATGAGCAGGGTCGGCCGCCTGCCGAGCCGGTCGGCCATCACCCCGCCGCCCAGCGAGGAGACGACGCCGCCCAGCCCGTGCAGCGAGGCGACGAGACCGGCGTACGAGGCGGAGTAGCCGCGGTCGAGGGTGAGGTAGAGGGCCATGAAGGTGGCCACGAAGGCGCCGAGCCGGTTGACGAGGGTGCTGGTCCACAGCCACCAGAACTCACGGGGTAGCCCGGAGACGCTCTCCCGGGCGGCACGTCGGAGACGGGTGGTGAACATGACAAGACCCCCAGTGGTAAGTGGCTCGCGCGGCAAGCACAACTTACAGACGGGGGTCTTCCGCCGGCCACTCAATTAACAGACGACGTCAACGGTCCACCCAGCGGTCGGCCGGGACGGTGCCCCGAACGCGTGGATTACGCTCTGACCCATGGCCGACGCACCGTACAAGCTGATCCTCCTCCGCCACGGCGAGAGCGAGTGGAACGCGAAGAACCTGTTCACCGGCTGGGTGGACGTCAACCTCAACGAGAAGGGCGAGAAGGAGGCAGTCCGCGGTGGCGAGCTCCTGAAGGACGCCGATCTCCTCCCCGACGTGGTCCACACGTCCCTCCAGAAGCGCGCGATCCGCACGGCCCAGCTGGCCCTCGAGGCCGCGGACCGCCACTGGATCCCGGTCCACCGCAGCTGGCGCCTGAACGAACGCCACTACGGCGCCCTCCAGGGCAAGGACAAGGCGGCCACCCTGGCCGAGTTCGGCGAGGAGCAGTTCATGCTCTGGCGCCGCTCCTACGACACCCCGCCGCCCCCGCTCGCGGACGACTCGGAGTTCTCCCAGTTCGACGACCCGCGCTACGCCACGCTCCCGCCGGAGCTGCGCCCGAAGACGGAGTGCCTGAAGGACGTCGTCCACCGGATGCTTCCGTACTGGTTCGACGACATCGTCCCCGACCTCCTGGCCGGCCGCACGGTCCTGGTCGCGGCCCACGGCAACTCGCTGCGCGCCCTGGTCAAGCACCTGGACGGCATCTCCGACGCCGACATCGCGGGCCTGAACATCCCGACGGGCATCCCGCTGTACTACGAGCTGGACGAGAACTTCAAGCCGGTCACCCCCGGCGGCAAGTACCTCGACCCCGAGGCGGCCGCAGCGGCGATCGAGGCGGTCAAGAACCAGGGCAAGAAGAAGTAGGTTACGTGATCATGCCCCTGACCTGCGTTTTCGACGCAGATCAGGGGCATTTTCGCGGCCTGGGCCCTCTCTGGGCCCTCCGGCCCCTGGGGCCTGCGGCCGGAGCGGACGTCCGCGGCCCCTCAGTCGATGCAGAACTCGTTGCCCTCGATGTCCAGCATCGGGATGCACGAATCATTGCCGTCGTACAGCGTTCGCACGTGTACCGCCCCGAGCGGGACCAGCCGTGCGCACTCGGCCTCAAGTGCGGCGAGGCGCTCTTCACCCACGAGTCCGGTGCCGACCCGCACGTCGAGGTGCAGCCGGTTCTTGGCGGCCTTCCCTTCGGGGACGCGCTGGAAGTACAGCCGCGGACCCACGCCTGAGGGGTCGATGCAGGCAAACCATGCGCCCTGCTGCTCAGGTGGCTGCGAGCGCTTGAAATCGTCCCACGTGGCAAAACCCTCGGGTGGCGGCGGTACGACGTACCCCAACACCTCGCACCAGAAGCGGGCGAGGCGCTCCGGTTCTGCGCAGTCGAAGGTGACTTGGAACTTCTTGATCGACGTCACCGGGCCACCGTATTGGCGCGTGCTCTTCAGCAAAACCCCCAGGGTGCCGGGGGGTGGGGCAGTTTTTATTCGCCGGTCCGGTCGGCCATTCCGGAGTCCATGATGAACTGCACGGTGGCGGCCTCGGAGGTGCGCGCATGCGCATGCGCACCGCTGCCCGGGCCTGAGGCTGGGCTCAGGTCCGGGCAGGGTTCTGGAGGTGCTGCTCAGCCACCGTTGCCGGCGCCTCCGGTGTCGGCGCCACCGGTGTTGGCGCCGCCGTTGTCGGCGCCACCGGTGTTGGCGCCGCCGTTGTCGGCGCCGCCGGTGTTGGCGCCGCCGGTGTCAGCGCCGCCGGTGTTGGCGCCACCGGTCTCCGGTGCGCTGGGCGCTCCGGTGTTGGCGCCACCGGTGTCCGTCGCGGTGGGCGCTCCGGTGTCCGTCGCGCCGCCGGTCGGCGACTCGGTGCTCGGTGGACTGGTGGTCGCCCCGCCGGTGGTCGCCCCGCCGGTGGTCGCCCCACCGGTGGTCGGCGTACCGGTGGTCGGCGTGGCGGAGCCCGTGGTGGGGCTCGTGGTGGGGCTCGTGGTGGGGCTAGTGGTGGGGCTCGAGGTGGGGCTCGACGGTGGTGGCGTGGAGCCTGTCTTGGGTGAACTCGAGGTCGGTTTCGGCGAGGTCGTGGACGGCGCCGGCGAGGTCGTGGTCGGCTTCGGCAGCGACGGGACGACGATGACCGTCGGCGGATTCTTCGGGGTGGGGACCTGCACGAGGACGATCACGATGACGTCGCCGCCGTTGCGGTGGACGTGCCGCCTCCTGACCTCGTAGCAGACGATTTTCTTCGGATTCTTGTGCGTCCGGTAGCACTTGATGACCTTGGCGGTGGGCGTGCGAGCGGGTGACTTCGACGTCGCACCTGCGTCCGTCGCCGAAATGCCCCAGGCGCCTGCCGCAAGGCAGGACGAGGCCGTCACCGCGACACAGATTTTCCTGAGTTTGTTGTCCATTTTCCCAAACCCTGGTTTCGGTTCACACGGGACGTACTCGAGGATCGCTGCCGTTCCGCGGAACCTCCAGAGGCAGAACAACCCAGCCGGTGTGGGGAGAACTACCCCTCCTCGGCCGGTTCGACGGCCGTCATCCCCCGTCTCAGTGCGAGCCGCGTGAGGTCCGCCCGGCGGCGGTAACCGGTCTTGCTGCACAACCGGTCCAGATGGGAATGCACGGTGTGTTCGCTGATATTCAATTCAGCGGCGATTTCCCGGTCGGTGGCACCGTTCGCGACGAGTTGTAGAATCTGTTGCTCCCGGTCGGTGATACGCGGTGGATTCCTGTGCACGTCGAGGTCACCGAAAAAACTGGTGGAGAAATAGCTGCGGCCGGAGGCGACGGTACGCAGCGCGGTCAGCAGTTCTTCCTCCCTCGCCCACTGACTCACATACCCCCGGGCCCCGGCCTCGAGGAGCAGCACGAGGTCGGTCTGCGTCGCGGCGGCCGACAGCACGACCACCCGGCGGCCCTTCTCGTGCAGCCGGACCACCTGGTCGCAGATCTCCCGGACGGGGACTCGCAGATTGAGCAGGACCACCTCCGCCTCGCCGACCTCGTGGGGCGGTGCGCCGTGGGTGCCCGCCCCGAGCAGCCGCCGCAGCTCCGGCGCGCTGTCGACGACGCGGATCAGGCCGTGCAGAAGGAGCGGGCAGTCGGAGACGACCGCCACACACGTCGGTTCTCGGCTCATCCAGGTCCCCGTGGTCAGGGGGCCGGCCACGGGCGGACGCCGGCTGGGCAACCGGGTGGCAGGCCACGGTCATCCCAGCATCCAGGGCCGGAACCGCCCCCGCCCGCCGGACTGACCCAACCGGAGGCCTGTACCGGGTGAGTTCTCGCAGGGGTGGGAACCCGGTGTGTGAAGCAGTCGGTCTTGGGGGCGGACGGGATACTGGTGGATCATGGGTGCTGACGGCGCGCCGCGACGGGGGTGATGATCATGGCGCCCGAGCGGTCGGACGGACCGGCCGGTGGCGGTGTGCCGCCGGACGGCAGGGCACGGCTGTGGGTCAGGGAGACGCTGGCCGCCGCCGCGAGGGACATCGACGACCCGCACGCGCTACCGGGCGCGCTGTGCCAGGCGTGCGTACGGCTGCTGCCCGTCAGCGGTTCCTCGGTGTCGATCTCCGGCGGGAAGGGCGTAAGCGTCACCTGGTGCGCCAGCGACCGGGTGGCCGCCCGGCTCGCCGAGCTGCAGTACACCGTGGGCGACGGACCGTGCCAGACCGCTCTCGACCAGGGCGCCCCCGTCGTCGCGGCCGACCTCGACGACGGCCGCGACGCCCGCCGCTGGCCGATCTTCGCGCACGAGGCCGTGGCCCTCGGCGTCCGCGCCGTCTTCTCGTTGCCGCTCGGTGTCAGCGGTGCCGCCATCGGCACCCTCGACCTGTACAGCGAACGCGCCGGCGGGCTGACCGAGCAGGACATGCGGACCGCGCTGTGGGTGCGGGACGCGGTCACCTACGCGCTGATGAGCCTGCAGGCGGTCGGCCACGACATCGCCGAAGCGGGCATGGAGGACGAGGTAGCGTCCTGGGTGGCGGCCTCCGAGGCCGACCACACCGAGGTCTACCAGGCGGTCGGCATGGTGATGGTGCAGCTGGACCTGGACCCGGAGCAGGCCCTGGACCGGCTGCGGGCCCGCGCGTACGCCGAGGGCCGTACGGTCAGCCAGCTGGCCCGCGAGGTCCTGGCCCGCAAGCTCCGCTTCCAGAAGGAGGCGGAGGCGGACGCCGCCGGTGGCCGGAGGGACTACGCCGGCGAGGACGGGCGCGACGGCGGGGACGAGGGAAGGGACGGTAAACGGTGATGGGCCGTGAACAACAGCTCGCCGAGGCGCTCGTCGGGCTGGCCGACTCCCTGGCCGACGACATCGACCCGGTGACGCTGGTCGAGCGCCTCGCACGCACCTGCATCGACATCACCGGAGCCGACGCGGTCGGCGTCCTGGTCGTCTCCGGCCGCGGCGGTCTGCGCAGCCTGGCGGTCACCGACGAGGACGCGGAGGCGCTGGAGTTCTTCCAGCTCCAGGCCGACGAGGGGCCCTGCCTGGACAGCTTCCGCGAGTGCCGTCGTATCGACGCCCCGGACCTGGAGCACAGCGGCGACCAATGGCCGCACGTCGCCCCCTTCGCCGTACGGTGCGGGTATCACTCCCTGCACGCGCTGCCCCTGCGCGTCCACCAGCAGACCGTCGGCGCCGTCAACCTCCTGCTGCGCCGGCCGGGCGGTCTGCCCCCGCTGGAGCTGGAGCTGGCCCAGGCGCTCACCGACGTCACGGCCGTCGCGCTGGTCAACTGGCGCCCGGAGCGGCTGCGCCCGACCGACGTCAGTGACCGCGTCCAGGCCGCCCTCGCCGCCAAGGCCGCCGTCGACATGGCCACGGGGATGCTCGCCGAGGCCGGTGAACTCTCCCCGGCCGACGCCCGCGCGGCCCTGCGCGCCTACGCCGGCGGCCGGCGCCACCGCCTGGTGGACACCGCGCACGCCCTGGTCCAGCGGGCCCTGACCCCCGACGCCGTCCTCAACACAGAGGCAGGGGCAGAGGAGACAGGGACAGAGGCAGAGACAGCGGCAGAGGTCGAGACGGAGACCCGGAGGGCTGACGCCCCCTCGCCGTGAGACTTACGCTGGAGAGGGGCCGAGCCGCGGGACCCGGGCGATCCTGTGGCGTGCAGGCAGGGGCCCGAGATGGAGCACTTCACCTGCCGGACCGTGGTGGAACTGGCCATGCCCGGACTGGCGACCGGCAGGCTGACCGTACTCGCGCTGTCCGGCGACGCCGACTCCGGTGCCGACCTGGACGCCGCGTTGCGCGCTCCCGGGCTCACCCAGCTCATCCTCGACCTGAGCGGACTGCGCCGGCTGTCGCCCGCCGCCGCGCGGGCCCTCTACCGGTTCGCCGAGGGCGCCGCCGAGCACGGCCACATGCTCTTCCTCGCCGCCTGCCCGGCCGAGGCCGACGCCGCTCTGGCCCGGGCGCGGCCACCCGGTGGCAACGGGTGCGGGCTGTATCCCACGGTGTCCGACGCCCTGAGCGTCTTCCTCACCTCGGCCGCCGCACCGGACGGCCCCCACCTGCGCCCGTACGCTGTGGAGCTGCGTCACGAACTGCTCGTGCACGCCCTGGTCGCCCGCGCGCACGGGATCCTCATGGAGCGCTACGGCCTGCGCGGCGCCCGCGGCGCCGCCGCCCTGCTCCAGGCGGTGGGCCGCGAGAGCGGACTCGGCACCTCCCGGCTCGCCGCGGCCCTCGCCGAGGCGCCGCCGCCGTGCGCCGGCGAGCCCTGGTTCCCCGGCCGTATCCGGCTTCCGCCGCCCGCCGTCGGTTTCGTCGGCCGCACGGGGGAGCGGCCGCCGTCGCTGGCGGTGTTCCTCGACGCGCTCCGGGACGCCGTCTGCGCGATCACCCGCACGGGCATGGCCGACGTGCAGCTCATCGACGCCAGCGACGACACGCTGTGGCTGGAGTCCCACTGCGGTTTCTCCACGGAGTTCGTGCGCTTCTTCGCCGTGACCGACGGCAGCTCCACCGCCTGCGGGCACGCCGCGCGCAAACGCGCTCGGGTCGTCGTCGACGACGTCGCCACCGCGCCGGAGTTCGACGAGACCTCTCGTGCCGTGATGCTCGCCGCCCACAGCCGCTCGCTGCAGTGCACGCCGATCCCGGGCTCGGCGGGCCGGCCGCAGGGCTTGTTCTCCACCCACCACGACCAGCCCGGCCACGCCTACACCGGGGCCGAACTCGGTGCGCTGGACGGGGTCGCCCGGGAGGCCGGGGCGTGGCTGGACTGGTACCGGACGACCACAGTCCGGGACGCCCTGGAGGATCTGCACGGGCGTGCGCAACGGGCGTGACCAGGCTCCGTAGACCGCCGTACACGGAAAGGGCCGGTGTGAATCGAGTTCACACCGGCCCTACGACACCCGTTCCTACGGCATCGCTGTACGACACCGGCCCTACGACGACGTACGGCCGCTCAGCCGCACTGGCAGGGGGCGCCCGACTGGCACCCGCAACCGCAGCCCGAGCCGCAGCCGCACGCAGCGATCAGCGCAAGGCTCCTGGTCTCGGCGGGCTGGTCGGTCTCGCGCTCCTGCGTGGGGTCGGGCGTGGTGCTGGGGGATTCGGCCATGGGTCCCTCCTAGACGCTGGGGCAGGGATGCCCTCGCCTAGTGCATGCCCGCTTCCCTGGGCGCATCAACGGCGCATGGAGGCGCTCCCGCGCCCCTCCCCGGAGGGTTACGCGCCCTCGACCCCCGTCACCGGCTGGATGTCCGGCTGCAGCTCGTCCGCGTGCTCGCCAGTGACCAGGTAGACGACGCGCTTGGCGACGGCCACGGCGTGGTCGGCGTAGCGCTCGTAGTAGCGGCCGAGCAGAGTGACGTCCACCGCGGTCTCGATGCCGTGCTTCCAGCGCTCGTCGATCAGGTGCTGGAACAGGGTGCGGTGCAGCAGGTCCATCTCGTCGTCGTCCTGCTCCAGCTGCAGCGCGAGGTCGACGTCCTTGGTGATGATCACCTCGGCCGCCTTCGCCATCAGGCGCTGCGCGAGCTGGCCCATCTCCAGGATCGTGGCGTGCAGGTCGTTCGGCACCGCGCGCGCGGGGAAGCGCAGCCGGGCCAGCTTCGCCACGTGCTGGGCGAGGTCGCCGGACCGCTCCAGGTCGGCGGACATGCGCAGCGAGGTGACGACGATCCGCAGGTCGGTCGCCACCGGCTGCTGCCGGGCGAGCAGGGCTATGGCCCGGGCCTCCAGGTCGTGCTGCAGCTCGTCGACCTTCTGGTCGGCCTCGATCACGCTCTCGGCCAGCTTCAGGTCGGCGTCCAGGATGGCGGTCGTGGCGCGCCCGATGGCCGACCCGACCAGCCGGGCCATCTCCACCAGACCGTCGCCGATCGAGTCAAGTTCCTCGTGGTACGCGTCCCGCATCAGGGTTCCCTCTCATAGGTGTGCTTGGTCCCCACGCTCCCACGTTCTGTCCCGCACGCGTCCGTTTCCGCCACCCCAAATGAACCAATCCTGGCCCCAAGGTGAACTCTGGGCGACGAGTGTCCGAGGTCCCACCTGGACGGCTGTGGTCATGTCGTAGGGCCTGCTTAACCTGGATGCATGGACGTGAACGCGGCGGTCGCCGCAGCGGCAGCGATCGCCGGAGTGCTCACCGGCGTCATCGCCATGCTGGCGTTCCGTTGGAGCGAACGCGACCAGAAGCGACCGACCAGGACTTCTTTGCACACCGATCCCGTACTCCCGCCCGGCGTGGACACCGTACTGTCCGTGCTCCGCTCCTCGGCCGTCGTCCTCGACGAGGCCGACGCCGTCGTCAAGGCCAGCTCCGCCGCCTACGCCCTCGGGCTGGTCCGCGGCGGCAAGCTCGCCATCGAGCCCATGCTGCAGATGGCGAGGGACACCAGACGCGACGGCGAGATACGACAGGTCGAGCTGGACCTGCCCCGGCGCGGCACCGGACGGGGCGAGGCCCTCGCCGTCTCCGCGCGCGTGGCCCCGCTCGGCTCCCGCCTGGTCCTGCTGCTGGTCGAGGACCTGACCGAGGCCCGGCGGATCGAGGCCGTACGACGTGACTTCGTGGCGAACGTCAGCCATGAGCTGAAGACGCCCGTCGGCGCGCTCTCCCTCCTGTCCGAGGCGGTCATGGACGCCTCCGACGACCCCGAGGCCGTACAGCGCTTCGCGGGCCGTATGCAGATCGAGGCGACCCGCCTGACCAACCTGGTCCAGGAGCTGATCGACCTCTCCCGGGTGCAGAACGACGACCCGCTGGAGGACGCCGAGCCCGTCCGCGTGGACGAGCTGGTCGCCGAGGCCGTCGACCGCTGCCGCCACCAGGCCGGCACCAAGCAGATCACCATGGCCGCGGGCGGCACCGCCGACCTGCACGTCTGGGGCAACCGCGGACAGCTCGCGGCGGCCCTCGGCAACCTGGTCGAGAACGCCGTGAACTACTCCCCGGCCCGCACGCGCGTCGGCATAGCCGCCCGCCGGGTCAGCGCACCCGGCGGCGACATGATCGAGCTCGCCGTGACGGACCAGGGCATCGGCATCTCCGACAAGGACAAGGAGCGCATCTTCGAGCGCTTCTACCGCGTCGACCCGGCCCGCTCCCGGGCCACCGGAGGCACCGGTCTGGGTCTCGCGATCGTCAAGCACGTGGTCGCCTCGCACGGCGGGGAGGTCACGGTCTGGAGCGCCGAAGGCCAGGGCTCCACTTTCACCCTCAGGCTGCCGGAGGCGGGCGCGGCCCGCGACCGCGCACAACAGCACCCCGACCTCGACGAAGAAGACGAGGACGGCGGCGCCCCCGACTCATCCCCGTACGAACCGCTTCCCGCCCCGGAGGTCCTTCCGTGACCCGAGTGCTCGTCGTCGAGGACGAGGAGTCCTTCTCCGACGCCCTGTCGTACATGCTCCGCAAGGAGGGCTTCGAGGTGGCCGTGGCGGCCACCGGCCCCGACGGACTCGACGAGTTCGAGCGCAACGGCGCCGACCTCGTCCTCCTCGACCTGATGCTGCCGGGGCTGCCCGGCACGGAGGTGTGCCGCCAGCTGCGCGGCCGCTCCAACGTCCCCGTGATCATGGTGACGGCCAAGGACAGCGAGATCGACAAGGTCGTCGGCCTGGAGATAGGAGCCGACGACTACGTCACCAAGCCCTTCTCCTCCCGTGAGCTGGTCGCCCGCATCCGTGCCGTCCTGCGCCGCCGCGGCGAGCCGGAGGAGGTCACCCCGGCCGCGCTGGAGGCGGGCCCGGTCCGTATGGACGTCGACCGCCACGTGGTCACCGTGGCCGGCTCCAAGGTCGACCTTCCGCTGAAGGAGTTCGACCTGCTGGAGATGCTCCTGCGCAACGCCGGCCGCGTCCTGACCCGCATGCAGCTCATCGACCGCGTCTGGGGCGCCGACTACGTGGGCGACACCAAGACCCTGGACGTCCACGTCAAGCGCCTGCGCGCCAAGATCGAGCCGGACCCGGGCGCGCCGCGGTACCTGGTGACGGTCCGGGGGCTGGGCTACAAGTTCGAGCCGTAAGCCGTATCCACCGGCATCACCGGCCGCACCGGCCGTACGACGAAGGGCGGCACCCCGAGCCGGGGTGCCGCCCTCGTGCGTACGTCTGCTCAGCGGCTCGTACGGCTGCTCACTGGCCGGTGGCCGACTGCGAGGCGGAGTCGCCCGGGGTCGCGCCCGCGCCGGCGGTCGCGCTCTTGCTCGCGGTCGCCGACGGGGTGGCCTTGCCGTGCTTGCCCGGCTTGGCGCTGCCGGAGGCGGTGGCGCCGGGGGCCGGGGAGACGGACGCCGAGGCGGTCGGGATCTGGCTCGGGCCCCACTTGTCGAAGTAGCTGGCGGCCGGCACCACGAAGGCGCGCAGGCTCACGTCACCGGTCCTGCTGAAGGTGAAAGTGACCTTCTGGGCGTTGCCGTCCTGCACGGACTGCCGGCCGCTGGGGATCTCGGCGGAGGCGTTGCCCTTGCCGCCGAGGAGCAGGGAGCCGTGCGCCGGGACGGTCAGGCTGCCGCCCTTGGCCGGGGTCAGCGTCACGGTCTCGGTGCTGCCCGGGATGGCGATGGACTGCAGGGTCTCGTCCTTGCCGCCCGTGTTGAACAGGGTCGCGGAGATCACCGCCGGGCCCGTCGACTTCAGGTCGGGCTGGGTGATGATCGTGGCGTTCTGGACCTTGATGTTGCCGACGCTGGTCGCCGCGTTGTCCGGCTTGACCTGCAGAGTCTGCGAGTCGTTGCCGGCGCCGCAGGCGGCGAGCGAGGCGATCGAGAAGACGATGGCGGAGGCGGCGAGGGCGCCGCGTCGAAGGCTGCTGCTCACGGCGGCGGCAACTCCTTGAACGCGCGGGCGGCTCCCCTGATAAAGCCACCCTAAGTGTCTGTCAGCGGCCTTAGGTTACCGAGCCGTTCCCGGGCCGCCGCACCCGACCCTCCCCAAGCCCCCGGCTTCCCTCCGGCTGGAGGTACCGGGGAACCTTCGTCTCTGCTGTCACAGGTGACTCTCCAGTCACTTTGCCGAGCGCTCGTCCGCCATTCACATAACCACGCGCAAAATTTCCGTGAAGGAATGCGCGAGCCCTCGATGACCGCCTCGATGACCGCCCCGATGACCGCCCTGGATATTGATCACGCGCACCCCTCCCGGCAACCGTTGATCAATTCCGGAATCGGCCCGGGATCGGCCTCGGGTCACCGAACGGAGTAGCGGAAGTCGTACGCTTGGAAGCGGGCAAATCGGGACGTTCATCCACTTGGAGACGGCTCCCGGGGTGTGTGACGCACGTGTTTCACCTCGCCCGAAGAGCCCCTCCCACCTGCGAATTCCCGCTTCCGCAGGCCCCTCGCAGCACGTTCCTGTCGCAGTTGTCAAGCCCCGAGATATGCCCTGACCTGCGAAAACGCCATTCAGAACACGCCGTATCCGTGTTACCCTGGATAGCCACGGAAGGGGTACCTGTCACATGACGTTCAAGGTTGGCGACACCGTGGTCTATCCCCATCACGGGGCCGCGCTGATCGAGGCCATCGAAACTCGCCAGATCAAAGGCGTGGACAAGACCTACTTGGTGCTGAAGGTCGCCCAGGGTGACCTGACGGTACGTGTGCCAGCGGACAATGCTGAGTTCGTGGGCGTGCGTGATGTGGTCGGTCAGGACGGGCTGGACCGGGTCTTCGAGGTGCTGCGCGCGCCGTATGCCGAGGAGCCCACGAACTGGTCCCGTCGTTACAAGGCAAACCTGGAGAAGCTCGCCTCCGGCGATGTCATCAAGGTCGCGGAAGTCGTGCGTGACCTGTGGCGTCGTGAGCGCGAGCGAGGGCTCTCCGCCGGTGAGAAGCGCATGCTCGCCAAGGCCCGCCAGATCCTGGTGAGCGAGCTGGCTCTCGCGGAGAACACGAACGAGGACAAGGCCGAGGCCCTGCTCGACGAGGTGCTCGCCTCCTGACGCGCCACGGCGGCGAACCTTCGCCTCCGACACGCTCAGCATGTTCAGCGCAGTGAAATGCCGCGGTGCCCGATGACACGGACCATGTCGCCGGGCGCTGCGGCATGTTCGTCCCCGCGGGCGGGTGCCTCGGGGAGGCCGGTGGAAAAGCCCCCGATACTTGACGTGCCGGGCCCGGGCGGATGGCTCGACCAGGGTCACGGAAAGGGTCCGGTCAAGGCGCGCGCCCGGCACTCCTCCAGGCCATACCCACCTAGGTCGAGCACACAAACCTGACAGGAACCGATGTCTGACGAATCGCGCCCTTCGCCCGCGCAGACCCCCGTCGCCGCCGTGATTCCGGCCGCCGGCCGGGGCGTACGGCTCGGTCCGGGCGCCCCCAAGGCGCTCCGCGCGCTGAACGGCACGCCGATGCTCATCCACGCGGTCCGCGCGCTCGCCGCGTCCCGCCATGTCTCCCTGGTGATCGTCGTGGCCCCGCCGGACGGCGCCGCCGAGGTCAAGTCCCTGCTCGACGCGCACGCCCTGCCCGAGCGGACCGACTTCCTGGTCGTCCCCGGCGGGGACTCCCGCCAGGAATCGGTCAGGCTCGGCCTCGACGCGCTTCCCCCCGAGTACGGCGTCGTCCTCGTCCACGACGCGGCCCGCCCCCTCGTCCCGGTCGACACGGTCGACGCCGTCATCGAGGCCGTACGCGCGGGCGCCCCCGCCGTCGTGCCCGCGCTCCCGCTGGCCGACACCGTCAAGGAGGTCGAGCCCGCCGCCGAGGCCGGCGAGCCCGAGCCGGTCGTCGCCACCCCGGAACGGGCCCGCCTGCGCGCCGTACAGACACCCCAGGGCTTCGACCGGGCGACCCTGATCCGCGCCCACGAGACGGTCACCGACAACGTCACCGACGACGCGAGCATGGTCGAGCAGCTGGGCCTGACGGTCGTCGCCGTGCCCGGGCACGAGGAGGCCTTCAAGGTCACCCGCCCCCTCGACCTGGTCCTCGCCGAGGCGGTCCTGGCCCGCAGGAGGCTGAACGATGGCTTCTGAGCACCTGTTGCCGCAGGTGGGCATCGGCACCGACATCCACGCCTTCGAGGAGGGCCGCGAGCTGTGGTGCGCGGGCCTGCGGTGGGAGGGCGAGGGGCCGGGCCTGGCCGGGCACTCCGACGCGGACGTCGTCGCCCACGCCGCCTGCAACGCCCTCTTCTCCGCCGCCGGCCTCGGTGACCTGGGACAGCAGTTCGGCACCGGCCGCCCGGAATGGTCCGGCGCGTCCGGGGTGTCCCTCCTGACGGAGGCCGCCCGGATCGTCCGCGAGGCCGGCTTCACCATCGGCAACATCGCCGTCCAGGTGGTCGGCCCCCGCCCGAAGATCGGCAAGCGCCGGGACGAGGCCCAGAAGATCCTCTCCGAGGCGGCCGGCGCGCCCGTCTCCGTCTCGGGCGCCACGACGGACGGCCTCGGCTTCCCGGGCCGCGAGGAGGGCCTGATGGCGGTGGCGACGGCACTGGTGGCCCGTACGGGCTGAGGCCGTCGTCGGGCCGCTCGTGGTGCGGGTGAGCGCAGAGCGTGCGAGGGTACCCGGAGAGTCACCGCTGACTTAAGGAGGTACCCATGCCCGCCGCCCTGCCCGACCGGCTCAAGTCCCTGCTCGACGGTCCCATCTTCATCGTGGTCGGCACGATCCAGCCGGACGGCCGCCCGCAGCTGTCCCCGGTGTGGGTGAAGCGGGACGGTGACCAGATCCTGTTCTCCACGACCGTCGACCGCCGCAAGAAGAAGAACCTCGACCGCGACCCCCGGGTGAGCGTCGTCGTCCAGGACCCCGAGATGCCGTACTTCTACGGCGAGATCCGGGGCACCGCGGAGCTCGCCACACAGGGCGCCGAGGAACTGATCGACGAGCTGTCACTGAAGTACACCGGCAAGAAGTACGCCGAGTTCAACCCGGCCTCCGCCAACGACGCCGACCGTGTGATCGTCAGGGTGACCCCGGAGAAGGTCGTGGGCATGTTCTGAGGGTGCGTCCGGTGCGGTCGTGGGCTGTTGGCCGGCGGGCTGGTGTCGGTGGGCCGAGTGTCGGCGGGCTGGGCGGGCTGGGCGTGCAGGGCGCCGGCAAGCAGGGCGTGTGGTGCACTCGCGAGAGGTACGCCGCCCGCGGGCGGAGCCCGCTGTCGGACGGGGCAACCGGCCTCCGCCGACGCCGACCGTGTGATCGTCAGGGTGACCCCGGAGAAGGTCGTGGGCATGTTCTGAGGCAAGCGGGACGAGGCACCATCCGGCGCCCACTACCCTGGAGTGGTGACCATTCGCCTGTACGACACCAGCGCCCGGCAGATCCGTGACTTCACCCCGCTCACGCCGGGCTGTGTCTCGATCTACCTGTGTGGCGCCACCGTGCAGGCCGCACCCCACATCGGGCACATCCGGTCGGGCCTCAACTTCGACATCATGCGCCGGTGGTTCACGTACCGCGGCTATGACGCGACCTTCGTCAGGAACGTCACGGACATCGACGACAAGATCATCACCAAGGCCCAGGAGCAGAGCCGGCCCTGGTGGTCGATCGGGTACGAGAACGAACGTGCGTTCAACGAGGGCTACACCGCCCTCGGCTGCCTGCCGCCGACCTACGAGCCGCGCGCCACCGGCCACATCACCGAGATGGTCGAGATGATGCAGCGCCTCATCGACCGCGGGCACGCCTACGCGGCCGACGGCAACGTCTACTTCGACGTACGGTCCTTCCCGCGGTACCTGGAGCTGTCCCGGCAGGAGCTGGACAACCTGCTCCAGCCCTCCGGCGAGGGCGAGACCGGCAAGCGGGACCCGCGCGACTTCGCCATGTGGAAGGCGGCGAAGCCGGGCGAGCCGACCTGGCCGACGCCGTGGGGAGAGGGGCGCCCCGGCTGGCACCTGGAGTGCTCGGCCATGGCCCACAAGTACCTGGGCACCGCCTTCGACATCCACGGCGGCGGCCTCGACCTGATCTTCCCGCACCACGAGAACGAGATCGCCCAGGCCAAGGCCTACGGCGACGACTTCGCGCAGTACTGGGTGCACAACGCCTGGGTGACCATGGCCGGCGACAAGATGTCCAAGTCGCTCGGCAACAGCGTGCTCGTGAGCGAGATGGTCAAGCGGTGGCGGCCGATCGTGCTGCGCTACTACCTCGGCACCCCGCACTACCGCTCGATGATCGAGTACAGCGAGGAGTCGCTGCGCGAGGCCGAGTCGGCGTTCGCGCGGATCGAGGGCTTCGTGCAGCGCGTGACCGAGCTGGCCGGCAAGACCGTCGAACCGGCCGCCGAGGTCCCGCCCGCCTTCGCCGAGGCGATGGACGACGACCTGGGCGTGCCGCAGGCCCTCGCCGTCGTGCACACCACCGTCCGGCAGGGCAACAGCGCGCTGGCCGCCGACGACAAGGACGCCGCCGTCGCCCGCCTCGCCGAGGTACGGGCCATGCTCGCCGTCCTCGGCCTCGACCCGCTCGACGAGCAGTGGGCGGGGGAGTCCGACAAGGGCGAGGACCTGCACGGCGTGGTCGACAGCCTCGTCCGGCTCGTCCTCGACCAGCGCGAGTCCGCCCGCGCCCGCAAGGACTGGGCCACCGCCGACGCCATCCGCGACCAGCTGAACCAGTCGGGCCTGGTCATCGAGGACAGCCCGCAGGGCCCACGCTGGACCCTCGGGTCCCGGTAGGCCCCCGGCCCTTGATCGATTGTGCCGCCCGGGGGCCCGGGCGGCACACTGCATAGACGTACACACACTTTTTCGCAGAGAACAGGTAGGTCATGGCCGCGAACAACCGCCGCATGTCCGGCAAGAAGGGCGCGCAGGTCGGCAGCGGCGGCCAGCGGCGCCGGGGCCTGGAGGGCAAGGGCCCGACCCCGCCCGCCGAGATGCGCAAGGGCCACGCCAAGCAGCGCGCCGCCGCGGCCAAGGTCCGCCGCGCCCAGGGCCGCCCGCAGCAGCGCCGGGGCGGCGGCAAGTCGGCCTCCGAGTTCGTCGTCGGCCGCAACCCGGTGGTCGAGGCGCTCCGCGAGGGCGTGCCCGCCTCCACGCTCTACGTCCAGCAGTTCATCGACAACGACGAGCGCGTCCGCGAGGCCCTCCAGCTCGCCGCCGAGCGCGGCGGCATCAACCTGATGGAGGCCCCGCGTCCCGAGCTGGACCGCATGACGAACGGCCTCAACCACCAGGGCCTCGTCCTGCAGGTCCCGCCGTACGAGTACGCGCACCCCGAGGACCTCGCCGAAGCCGCCTACGACGAGTCCGAGGACCCGCTGATCGTCGCCCTGGACGGCGTCACCGACCCGCGCAACCTCGGCGCGGTCATCCGCTCCGTCTCCGCCTTCGGCGGCCACGGCGTGGTCGTGCCCGAGCGCCGCTCGGCGGGTATGACCGCCGGCGCCTGGAAGACCTCCGCCGGTGCGGCCGCCCGCACCCCGGTCGCCCGCGCCACCAACCTCACCCGCGCCCTGGAGGCGTACAAGAAGGCCGGTATCACGGTCGTGGGCCTGGCGGCGGACGGCGAGGTCGAACTGGGCGCCCTCCAGGCGCTGGACGGCCCGGTCGTCATCGTCGTCGGCAGCGAGGGCAAGGGCCTGTCCCGCCTGGTCGGCGAAACCTGCGACTTCCGCGTCCGCATCCCGATGCCCGGTGGCGCGGAGTCGCTGAACGCGGGTGTCGCGGCCGGGATCGTCCTGTACGAGGCGGCGCGCAGGCGCAGCTGACGCGGCGCCATGCCGACGGGACTGAACACCCGTCCGGAATTTCACCCTTGCGGGGTAATTCTGGCGTCCATATGGCGTTCGGCGCCGCTTTGACGGGGTCCGGACACATCCGCCCGGTCCAAGCAGTGTCCTAACTCCACGTCGCTCGGTTAGATGAGTGTGGACACCAGAACACCCCGCACACCCACGGGGGGACGCTCGTCGGGATTCCAGTCCGGGTCCGACGAGGCTCCCGCGCTGAGCATGGTGAAGGTGCCGAGCGATCCGGCGCAGGTCATCGTCAATCACGCCAGCTTCCGCGTGCAGCTGGGCGCGTCGGCGAAGCGCACCCAATCCCCGCGGATCGCCCGGCATCTGAGCGCCGCCCAGGACACCGCCCGGATGCCCGTCGTGGGCACGGCGGGCCGGCCGGGCGTCGCCGCCGCCGGCCGCCGCCGCCCCGTCGTGTGGAGCGGCAAGTCCGCCCCCGACGACACCGGCGCCCACCGCCTCCTCCAGGCCGTGCGGGGCAGCAGCGTCCGCCACGCCGAAGAGCCCGAGCCCGGCGCCACCCAGGTCATCCCACGCGTCGACACCGACTACGCCGACGCCTACGACGACCTCGGCCAGACGGTCGAGAGCCCGGTCGTGGGCCACCAGCGCACGGCCCGCGACGGCACCCGCCTCCTGCCGCACATGCGCACGGTCGGCGGCGCCTACGACGAACCCCCCTACCCCGACACCGGTTTCGAGTCGTACGACGACCAAGACGGTCGCGACGGCTACGACGGCTACGACGACCAAGACGGCTACGACGAGTACGCCGACCCCTCCGACCTCGACGCCCCGCGCCCCGCCCGCCGCCAGGGAGACGACCCGGCCCGGCACGCCTACTTCCCCGGCCGCCGGATGAACCTGGGCGTGGTCCTGCTCCCGCTCCGCATCTTCCTGGGCTTCATCTCCATCTACGCCGGCATGGGCAAGCTGTGCGACCCCGTCTACTTCGACGGCGGCAAGCGCGGCTCGATGGTCAAGTGGCTCAACACCCTGCACCCCTGGGCCGTCGCCGAGCCGCTGCGCCAGTTCGCCCTCCACCACCCCGTCGGCTCCGGGCTGGTCATCGCCTTCCTCCAGGTGGTCGTCGGCGTCCTGACCATCCTCGGCTGCTGGCAGCGCGTCGCCGCGGTGCTGGGCGCCCTGCTGTCCGCCGCCCTCATCGTGACCGTCAGCTGGAAGACGGTCCCCGCCTACGACGCCCCCGACATCATCTACATGGCCGCCTGGTCCCCGCTGATCATCGCCGGCGCCCCCGTCTACTCCGTGGACGGCCGCCTCGCCGGCGGCGCCTGGCGCCGCCTCGGCCCCCGCGCCGACATCTGGGACCTGCGCCGCCACGTCCTGCGCCGCGGCGCCCTGATCACGATCGTCACCGTCGGCCTCACCCTGCTCGCCGGCTCCCTGCTCGGCGGTGCCGTACGCGACTCCAGCCGCGTCATCGTCCCCGGCCCGGGCGAGGCCCCCCGCAACAACCTCCCCGGCTCCTCGGTCCCCCAGGAGCCCGGCCGACAGCACAGGAAGACCCCGGCGGCCTCCACCTCGCCCACGGGCGGCGCCACGGCCGGAGCGAGCCCCTCCGGCGCGGCGACGACCCCGGGCGCCACCCGCAGTGCCGGCGGTACGACCACGACCCCCAGCCAGACCCAGGGCACCATGGGCCAGACCCCGCCCCGCCAGTCCTCCCCGACGGGCGGCGCCCCGAGCACGACGGCCGGCCCGACCAGTTCCGGCGGCTCGTCCAGCTCCGGCGGCACGTCGGGCGGCACGTCCGGCTCCGGCGGTTCCTCGTCCTCCGGCCAGACGGGCCTGGTGGGCGGCCTGCTGGGCTGACGGCACGAGAGATGGGAGGGCCCCGTACCAAAGGAGGTACGGGGCCCTTTCTGCATGAGGTACGGGGTGCTTGCTGATGCGATACGGAGAGGCTGACCGATGCGGTACGAGGAGGCCTACCGCCCCAGGGCCGCCAGTTCCCTGGCCGCTTCCGTCAGATCCTTCGCCGTGTCGATGGCCCGCCAGTAGGCCCCCTGCGGAATGGGGAACCCGGCGAGCTTCCGCTCCCGGGCCAGCCCGGGGAACGTGGTCCGCTCGTGATCGCCCCGCTCGGGCAGCAACTCGGCGAACTCGGGCGAGAAGACGTACACGCCGGCGTTGATCTCGAACGTCGACGGCGGGGCCTCGATGAAGTCGGTGATGTGACCGAACCCGTCGGTCTTCACCGCGCCCCAGGGGATCCGCGGCCGGGCCAGAGCCAGGGTCGCGAGGGCATCCCGCTCGGTGTGGAAGTCGGCCATGTCCCGCAGGGAGAAGCGGGTCCAGATGTCGCCGTTGGTGGCGTACCAGGGCCGGTCGGGGCGGGGAAGGTGCGCTGCGGCGTACTTGAGGCCGCCGCCACGGCCGAGGGGCTCGGTCTCCACGACGGTGGTGACGGAGACGGGCAGGTCGGCGGAGTCCAGCCACTTCTGCAGGACGTCGGCGAGGTGGCCGCAGGAGACCACCACGTCGGTCACGCCTTCCTCGGCGAGCCAGGTCAGCTGATGGCCGATGATCGGAGTGCCCGTGCCGGGGATCTCGACCATCGGCTTGGGCCGGTCGTCGGTGTAGGGACGCAGCCGGGAGCCCTGGCCACCGGCCAGGACCACGGCTTGAGTGGGGCGCGACGCGGCGTTGGGATGGGTCATGACCGCACTGTACGTGGCGCCCCGCTCGGCTCGGCCGACGGTTGGGAACCCTCTAGGGTGATTGACCGGAACTTGCAGGAGCCGTCACCGACGTCCCGGCGCATCCGGTGTTCAGCTGTGCGCGGCGAGCACGCCCGAGGCGAACGCCGTGTCGCACACCGGGCGGGCGTAGGACTGGGCGCGCGGGGCGCCGTAGATGCGCACGGCGGCCTGGCCCAGCGCGCGGGCGATGGCGGAGCAGTGCCGGGCCAGCGAGGGGTGTCCGTTGACGGCCTGCTGGAGGTGGGTGAGGACGACCCCGGGGTTCTCGTCCTGCAGCTCGCTCATCAGCTGGTCGCGGAGCACGTCCTGCGGGGCGCGGGCGACCGCCTTGTCGGAGACCGCCGCCGCGGAGACGTCCGAGGCGGCCAGCGCCGAGCTGGAGGGGCTTCCCGTCCAGTTGACCCGGGTCACCGCGAGGGTCCCGGAGAGCACCAGGACGACGGGCAGGACGAGGGCGAGAGTGCGGCCGATCCGGCGGGCAGGGCCGCCCCGGTGGCCGCGTCGCGTCTGAGGGTTGGTGGAGTGCTTCACGCGTGTGAGGGTAGCGCGGGGTAATGATTTGGCGACATTTAGTCACCCCTTCGGGGGATGAAGTGGTGCCACTTCCTGGGTAAGGGGTTGACGCGACCCGCCCGGAATGATTGCTGTGCCGGGGTATATCCGGGGTATATCCAGGCTTACAAACCACACGAAAGGGGCCCCGCGGCACTCCGCGGGGCCCCTTTCGTCAACTCGGCGCAAACGCGCAGCTCAGTCGCCGTGCACGCACTCAGTCGGAGAGGCGCTCACCCGTGGACGTCGAGAACACGTGGATCTCGCCCGGCCGCGGCACCACGTGCAGCGTGGAGCCCTTCTCCGGGACCTGGCGGCCGTTGACGCGCACGACCAGGTCCTTGACCTCGTCGCCGACCTCGGCGGTGCCGTAGACGTAGCCGTCGGCGCCGAGCTCCTCGACGACGTTCACGGAGACGGCGAGACCGGCCGGGGCGTCCGCGCTGTCCTTCGTCAGGGAGGCGGCCGCGCCGCCGCCCAGCTCGACCACGTCGAAGTGCTCGGGCCGGACGCCCACGGTCACCGTGCGGTCCCCCCTGTCGCTGGCGGCCTTCAGCGCCTCCCGGTTGACCGGGACGACGCTGTTGCCGAACTTCACGCCGCCGTCGGTGATCGGGACCTCGACCAGGTTCATGGCCGGGGAGCCGATGAAACCGGCGACGAAGAGGTTCGCGGGCTTGTCGTACATGTTCCGCGGCGAGTCCACCTGCTGCAGGAGGCCGTCCTTGAGCACGGCCACCCGGTCGCCCATCGTCATGGCCTCGACCTGGTCGTGGGTGACGTAGACGGTGGTGATGCCGAGCCGGCGCTGCAGCGACGCGATCTGCGTACGGGTCGAGACACGGAGCTTGGCGTCCAGGTTGGACAGCGGCTCGTCCATGAGGAAGACCTGCGGCTCACGCACGATCGCGCGGCCCATGGCCACACGCTGGCGCTGACCGCCGGAGAGCGCCTTCGGCTTGCGGTCCAGGTACTCGGTGAGGTCGAGGATCTTCGCGGCCTCCTCGACCTTCTGCCGGATCTCCGCCTTGTTGACGCCCGCGATCTTGAGCGCGAAGCCCATGTTGTCGGCGACCGTCATGTGCGGGTAGAGGGCGTAGTTCTGAAACACCATGGCGATGTCCCGGTCCTTGGGCGGCAGGTGCGTGACGTCGCGGTCACCGATGCGGATGGCACCGGCGTTGACGTCCTCCAGCCCCGCGAGCATCCGCAGCGAGGTGGACTTTCCGCAACCCGACGGGCCGACCAGGACGAGGAACTCGCCGTCCTCGATCGCGATGTCGAGCGAGTCGACGGCGGGCTTGGTGGAACCCGGGTAGATCCGGGTCGCCTTGTCGAACGTGACAGTGGCCATGGTGATGGGCCCCCTTCTACCGGCAGGAACGTGCCGGACGATCCGTTGTAGGAAGGTGGTTGGTGTAGTCCACACGGGTGAACTGCGCGAACTGGCTCAGGAGGGTACCTGGCGTTCACCCGTCTGTCAGTACCTCGATGACTGTGAACTTCGCGGAAATTTTCGACAGGACCCGTCGCGGACCTGGGTACACTGCACGAGCACCCAGGTGCACGCCTCCTTAGCTCAGCTGGTCAGAGCGCCGCTCTTGTAAAGCGAAGGTCGTCGGTTCGAATCCGACAGGGGGCTCCAGACAACCGGGCCGACCTGGGGTTTCCCTCAGGTCGGCCCGGTCACGTCGGCCCTTCAGTGCCGCCCCGCCACGCGGTCCGCCGCCTTCGCCAGGCGGGAGGACTCCGTTCCCGGGCGCAGGCGTTCGCGCTGGTCGGCGGTGCGGTAGGTGGCGTACATGCCGTGGACGCCGAGCCAGCGGAAGGGTTCGGGTTCCCACTTGCGGACCTTGTGGTTGACCCAGGGCAGGTCGGTCAGCTCGGTGCGGCCGCCCTGGCCGGAGTCCTGTCGGACCAGGTCGCGCAGGGTGCGGGCGGCCAGGTTGGTGGTGGCGACGCCGGAGCCGACGTAGCCGCCGGCCCAGCCGAGGCCCGTCGAGCGGTCGAGGGTCACCGTGGCGCACCAGTCGCGAGGCACGCCGAGGACGCCCGACCAGGCGTGTGTCACGCGGACTCCGGCGAGGGCCGGGAAGAAGCGGGTCAGGATCTCCCGGAGGGCTTCGACGGTCGCCTCCTGCGTGCGGCCGTCGTTGTCCGTCCTCGATCCGAAGCGGTACGGGATGCCCCGGCCGCCGAGGGCGATGCGGCCGTCGGCGGTGCGCTGGGCGTACATGTAGGCGTGGGCCATGTCGCCGAGGGTTTCGCGGCCCTCCCAGCCGATGGCCGCCCACTGGTCCTCGGTCAGCGGCTCGGTGGCGATCATGGAGGAGTTCATGGGGAGCCAGGTGCGTCTCTGCCCCTTCAGGGACGCGGTGAAGCCCTCGGTGCAGCGCAGGATGTAGGGGGCGCGGACGGTGCCGTAGGGGGTGACGGCGTGCTTGGGGCGGATCCCGGTGACCGGGGTCGACTCGTGGATCGTGACGCCGAGGGCCTCCACCGCCGCCGCGAGGCCCTTGACCAGCTTGACGGGGTGCAGGCGGGCGCCGTGCGGGGTCCAGGTGGAGCCGACCGCGTCGGCGATGCGGATGCGTTCGGCGGTCTGCCGGGCGCCGTACAGTTCCCGGTCCTTCTCGCCGTACGACAGCTCATGCTCGTGGAAGGCCTTCAGACGGGCCAGTTGGGCGGGGGTGGTGGCCACTTCGAGGACGCCGCCCTGCTGGATGTCGGCGTCGATGCCCTCGGCCTCGGCCACCGCGACCACCTCGGCGACGGTGTCGTTCATCGCCTTCTGCAGGCGTACGGCGGCTTCGTGGCCGTGCAGCCGGGCGTACCGGTCGCGGCCGGCGATGCCGTTGTAGAGCCAGCCGCCGTTGCGGCCGGAGGCGCCGTAGCCGCAGAACTTCTGTTCCAGGACGGTGATGCGGAGGAAGGGGGCCGCCTTCTTCAGGTAGTACGCGGTCCACAGGCCGGTGTAGCCGCCGCCGATGATCGCGACGTCGGCGGTCGCGTCCCCGGGCAGTGGCTCGCGTACCGCGGGGAGGCCGTCGTCCGCGTACCAGAAGGAGATCCCGCCGTTGACGACACTGCTTGCCGAGCTGCTCATGGCCGGGACGTTAACCCCTGGGCGCGGCCGGTGTCTCCTTCGGATTCCATGCTTTTCCGCGGCCTCTGGTCAGGGGGTAGCAGGCCAGTCCGATCAGTACGGAGACGAAGTGGCCCAGTTCGGTGAAGGTGCGTCCTTCGGCCAGAGGCAGGGTGAAGACGACGAGGACGACCAGGAGGTACGCGTAGCGCCAGGGCGGTGCGATGCGGTAGGTGAGGACGCCGATGACGCCGGCCAGTGCGTAACTGACGCCGATGTCCAGGGTGTTGACGGCGGAGTGCGGGGCGATGCCGTCGCGGACGGCTTTCAGCAGGGCACCCTCGCTGATGAGCGTGGCCAGGACGTGCGCCAGGGCGCACACCGCGAACCAGCGGGCCGTGCCGAGCCAGCGTTCGGCGGGTGCGTGGAAGACGGTGTACAGCAGGACGTAGGGGAGCCAGCGGCCGCTGTCGATCCACATCGCGCTGGCCACGAGGACCCGTACGGGGTTGTGTGACAGTTCGTGGATGTTGGTCGACCGCTGCCGCAGGAAGTGCTGCTCGAACTCCGGCGACATCTGGTGCAGCGCGACGGTCGTGACGAACAGGACCGCCAGCCACACGTACGCGCCGGGAGCGCTGCGGATGTACGCCCATACGCCGCCGAGGCCCCGGTTGATTCGCATGAGCCGATTCACGCACGCCGGCATCGTCCGGTTCGTGATTGACATCCCCGGCGATCTCGCGGAGGCCCGGGCCGGAGATCGCCCGGCGGCTCACGGGTTAGCCTCGCCGCATGATTCGTACCGCGATGCCCGCCGACGTCCCCGTCATCCATGCCCTGATCCGTGAGCTGGCCGAGTACGAGAAGGCGCCGCAGGAGGCGCGGGCGACCGAGGAGCAGCTGCGGGAGGCGCTGTTCGGGGAGCGGCCGGCGGCGTTCGCGCACATGGCGGTGGACGACACCACCGGCGAGGCCGTGGGGTTCGCGCTGTGGTTCCTGAAGTTCTCGACCTGGCGTGGGGTGCACGGGATCTACCTGGAGGACCTGTACGTCCGGCCCGGTGCCCGCGGCGGCGGGCACGGGCGGGCGTTGCTGACGGAGCTGGCGCGGATCTGTGTGGAGCGCGGGTACGGGCGGCTGGAGTGGTCGGTGCTGGACTGGAACCGGCCCGCGATCGGGTTCTACGAGGCGCTGGGCGCCCGTCCGCAGGACGAGTGGACCGTGTACCGGCTGACGGACGGGGCGCTGGCGGCGTTGGGGTCAGGTCACTGACTCGGGTACCGGGGCGTCGGCCGGCACCCCGTGTTTCGGGGCCTTGGCCGTGACCATCAGGCCCGCCGTCAGGCCCGCCAGGAGCATCACGCCGGCCGCCCACCAGATGGCGATGGTGTAGCCGTGGACCACGCCGGCCGGGACCACGAGGGCCTTGGGCGCGCCGGTGCGCAGGTGGGCGGTGATGTAGGCGGTGCTGCTGGTGGTGGCGATGGTGTTGAGCAGCGCCGTGCCGATCGAACCGCCCACCTGCTGTGAGGTGTTGACGGTCGCGGAGGTGACGCCGGAGTCGCGGGGGGCGACACCGGAGGTCGCGGTGGCGAACACGGGCATGAAGGTCAGGCCCATGCCGAGACCCATGAGGATGAGGGCGGGCAGGATCTCGGTGGTGTAGGAGGAGTGGACCGTCATGCGGGTGAGGAGTGTCATGCCGCCCGCGGCGAGGACCATGCCGGGGGCCATGAGCATGCGCGGTGCCACATGCTGCAGCAGCCGTGCGGAGATCTGCGTGGAGCCGGTGATGATCGCGGCGGTGAGCGGCAGGTAGGCGAGGCCCGTTTTGACCGGCGAGTAGCCGAGGATGATCTGCAGGTAGTAGGTCATGAACAGGAACAGGCCGAACATGCCGATCGTCGCGAGCATCATGGTCAGGAAGCAGCCGGCGCGGTTGCGGTCCTTGATGATGTGCAGCGGGAGCAGGGGGCTCGGGGCGCGGTTCTGCCACCAGACGAACGCGGTGAGCAGGAGGAGCCCGCTCGCGAAGAGGGCGAGGACCAGCGGGTCGCTCCAGCCGCGCGGCTCCGCCTCGCTGAAGCCGTAGACGATCGCGACGAGGCCGCCGCAGCCGAGCAGGACGCCGGGCACGTCGAGGCCGGCCTCGCGGTGGCCCGGGCGGTCGTGCAGGAGGGCGAAGGCGCCGACCACGGCGAGGACGGCGATGGGCACGTTGACGTACAGGCACCAGCGCCAGTTGAGGTACTCGGTGAGCAGGCCGCCGACGATGAACCCGATCGCCGAGCCGCTGCCGGCGAGGGCGCCGTACACGCCGAAGGCCTTGCCGCGTTCGCGGGGGTCGGTGAAGGTCGTGGTCAGCAGGGAGAGCGCGGAGGGCGCGAGGACGGCGGCGAAGGCGCCCTGCAGCGCGCGGGCGCCGAAGAGCATGCCGGAGCTGGTGGCGGCGCCGCCGAAGGCCGAGGCGACGGCGAAGCCGATGAGTCCGATGACGAAGGTGCGTTTGCGTCCGACGAGGTCGGCGATGCGGCCGCCGAGCAGGAGGAGGCCGCCGAAGGCGAGGGTGTAGGCGGTGATCACCCACTGCCGGTTGCCGTCGGACATGTGCAGGGCGTGCTGGGCGGAGGGGAGCGCGATGTTCACGATCGTCGCGTCCAGGACGACCATCAGCTGGGCGAGGGCTATGACGACGAGGCCCCACCAGCGGTGCGGATCGGTCCCCTCGGGGGTCTTCCGGAAGGGGCCGGCTTCACCCGTTCGGCCGATACTCATCTGGCCAGAAGACCACGAATCCGGGCGTATTGCATCCATGTGTGCGTTCCGGCTGTCCGGTGCCTCGCCCGTGGTTTTCGGCGGATGCTTCATGGTTCCAGTACCACCTTTCCGATCGTTCCGCGGTTCTCGAGTGCGCGGTGCGCGGCGGCCGCTTCCGCGAGGGGGAAACGGGTGACGGCGGGGCGCAGCCGGCCGTGGGCGGCCTCGGCGAGCGCGCGCTGTTCGAGTGCGTGCAGGCCGCCCGCCCTGCGGAGCATCTCGGGGCCGAGCACCGACTGGGAGACGCCCTCGGCGAGGTACCCCCCGCCCTCCCCGATGCCTTCCGCCGACCAGCCGAAGACCAGGTGCCGTCCGCCGGGCCCGAGGAGGGCGACGGCCTGCCGGGCCGCCTCTCCGCCGACGCCGTCGTAGACGATCGAGGCCTGCCCGGCCCCGAGATCGGCCCGGACCTTCGCGGGCCAGGCGGTGTCGGTGTAGTCGACGGCGAGGTCGGCGCCGTTCGCCCGGACCCGGGCCGTCTTCTCCGGGCCGCCCGCGAGTCCGATCACGGTGGCGCCGGCGTTCTTGGCGTACTGCACGAGCAGGGTGCCGATGCCCCCGGCGGCGGCCGGTACGACCACCACGTCGTCCGGCCCCGGCTCGGCGAACTGCACGATCCCGAGCGCCGTACGGCCCGTGCCGATCATGGCGACGGCGGCGGCGAAGTCCAGGTTCCGCGGGATCTCGTGCACCCGGTCGACGCCGGTGACGGCGAGTTCGGCGTACCCTCCGGGCGCGGGACCGAGGTGGGCCACGACCCGCCTGCCGAGCCACAGCCCGTCGACGCCGTCGCCGAGCGCGTCCACGACCCCGGCGACCTCGCGGCCGGGCACGGTCGGCAGGGCGGGCCGCTCGGGCAGCGGGCCCCGGTGCCCGGCGCGCAGGGCGGCGTCGAGCAGGTGCACCCCGGCCGCGGCGACCGCGATCCGCACCCGGCCCGGGCCGGGGACCGGGTCCGGGGCCTGCTTGTAGGTGAGGTTCTCGGCGGGACCGAAGGCGTACAGGCGTACGGCGTGCATGGTGACCCCCCAGGAGGACGGCTGTGTCATCGCATCCACGCTCCGACCTCAAGCGCGCTTGAGGTCAAGGACGGGCCGGCCGAGGATCAGGGACACCGCGGTGACCGCGCTGTTGAAGGACACCTCCGACAGCACGCCCGGCGCCGCCACCTGGTCGCCGACGAGATAGACCCCGTCGCCGCGGTCCACGGCGGGCCGGTCCCGCCAGCTGCTCCCCGGCAGGTCCAGGGCCCCGGTACGGCCGTCCGCCACTGCCTCCCGCCGCCAGGTCAGCCGCTCCCGCCAGCCCGGGAAGCCCAGGTCGAGGAGCTGCTCGGCACGGGCGAGGCCGTCGGCGCGCAACTCGCCCGGCCCGATCGGGAACTGGCCCTGGATCAGCTGCTCCCCGGCCGGGGCGAGGGACGGATCGGGTGCCGTGCACCGCTCCAGCCAGCCGGTCGCGTCGAGGTCGGAGAGGACGAAGGGGTCACCGCGCCGGGCGCGTACGCCGAGGTCGAGCAGGACGGTACGGCCGCTCGGCCAGGTCAGCGAGTCGTCGCCGAGCAGCCGCCGGGCGGCGGCCAGCGAGGTGGCGACGACCACGGGGGTGCCGGTGGGCAGTGCGTCGACGCGGGACAGGGTCTCGACGCGCACGCCCAGGTTCCAGGCCCGTGCGGCCATCCGGTCGATCACGGAGGCCCAGCCGCCGACCGGGTAGTGCGCCTCCGGCGGCAGCTTGGTGGCCCGGCGCAGCCGTTCCTGCACGAACGCGGCGGACAGGGCGCCGGGATCGTGGTGGAAGAGCGCGACGGCCGCGTAGTGCGCTGCGGCGCGGGCCCCCTCCTCCCCGGCGACACCGGTCGCCCAGGACAGGAAGTCGGCGTCGACGGGCGCCTGCCGGACGCCGGGGCGCAGCAGCTTCAGCATCCCGAAGGGCGGGGTGCGGCGCAGCGCGCCGTGGTGCCGCAGCCGCAGCCGGGCGGCCTCCAGGGCCGGGATCGGGGCGAGCGGACCGATCAGCTTCCGCTGCCTGAGCCAGGTCCAGTGCGGGCCGCCGTTGTAGAGGGCGTGCGGGCCCTCGTTGGTGCGGTACGGCCCCTCGGCGGTGCGGGCCCGGCCGCCCAGGGTGTGATGGGCCTCGTACACGGTGACCTCGGCACCTGCCTCGGCGGCGGTGATCGCGGCGGTGAGCCCGGCGAAGCCGCCGCCGACGACGGTGATGCGGTGCGCGGTGCGGCGCAGGGGGCGCTGCATGGGGTGGTTCACGGGTGGGCCCTCCCTCGGATCGGTACACCTGGTCCGTGTGTACGGCTGTCGGTCCGTAACTAGGACTGTCTGGCGGGGCCGGAATGTGACATCGCCCGGGTTTTCCCAGGTCAGAGGGATTGTCAGTGGTGGGGTGCAGCATGGGGGGCATGGCGAGGAGAGCGACGGGCGGCCGTGCGGCGGGCCGGGCAGGGGTGAAGGGCGCGCGACGGCCGGAGCTGCGGCTGCCGCCCCTTCGGCCGTGGCCGGCAGGCGAGTTGGAGCCGGACGGGGACTACGACGGGCTGGACTTCAGGGAGGCCGACCTCACCGGGCAGGACGGCGTGGGCGCCCGGTTCATGGACTGCGCGCTCACCGGCTGCCTGATGGACGGCACGGCGCTGGGCCGGGCCAGAGTTCTGGACTCGGTCCTGACCGGGCTGCGCGGGGTGGGCACGCATCTCGCCGAGTCCACGTTCCGGGACGTCGAGCTGATCGACGCCCGGCTGGGCGGCACCCAGCTGCACGGCGCCGTCCTGGAGCGGGTCGTGGTCCGCGGCGGCAAGATCGACTACCTCAACATGCGCGAGGCCCGCCTGAAGGACGTCGTCTTCGAGTCCTGCGTCCTGGTCGGGCCGGACTTCGCGGGCGCGACCCTGGAGCGGGTGGAGTTCGTCGACTGCGCGCTGAGAGAGGCCGACTTCGGCGGCGCGACACTGCAGGACGTGGACCTGCGCGGGGCCGCGCCACTGGAGATCGTGCGGGGGCTGGACCGGCTGTCGGGAGCGGTGATCAGCACAGGGCAACTGCTGGATCTGGCGCCGGTGTTGGCGGCGGAACTGGGGATCCGGGTGGAGTAGGCCCTACGGCACGCGTGGAAAGCGGGCCTGGAGTGTCCAGACGGCCGGGTTCTCCGACAGGTCCTCGTGCAGGTCGGTCAGGTCGGCGATCAGGTCGTGCAGGAAGTCGCGGGCCTCGCGGCGCAGTTCGGCGTGGGAGAAGGACAGTGGGGACTCCTCGGCCGGCACCCAGTCGGCGCTGATGTCGACCCAGCCGAAGCGGCGCTCGAACAGCATCCGGTCGGTGGACTCGGTGAAGTCCAGCTCCGCGCGCTGCGGGCGGGCGGCGCGGGAGCCCATCGGGTCCCGGTCCAGCCGCTCCACGATGTCGCACAGCGCCCACGCGAAGTCCAGCACCGGCACCCATCCCCAGGCTGTGGACAGCTCCCGGTCCGTCTTCGTGTCCGCGAGATACACGTCACCGCAGAACAGGTCGTGCCGCAGCGCGTGGACGTCCGCGCGGCGGTAGTCGGTCTGCGGGGGGTCCGGGAACCGGTTGGAGAGGGCGTAGCCGATGTCGAGCACGGGAGAGATGGTGTCACGCCCCGGCAGCACCACCGGACACTCGGATCACTCGGACCCCGGCACTTAAGATCACTGACATGTCCAGATCCGTACGCCTTGTGCCGGCCGTCGCGGCCCTGCTCGCCCTCGCTCTGACCGGCACCGCATGCGACCGCGGGGTGCGCGGCACCCCCGGCGGCACCGGCGTACGCGACCCCTACTTCCCGAAGGCCGGCAATGGCGGCTACGACGTCGGGCACTACGACCTCACCCTGGACTACACCCCTTCCACCCGCCGTCTCACCGGCACGGCGGTCATCACCGCCCGCGCCACCCAGGACCTGTCCGCCTTCGACCTCGATCTCGCCGGGCTGCACGTCGACTCGGTCACCGTCGAGGGCAAGGAGGCCCGCTTCAACCGGGCCGGCCAGGAACTCACCGTCCGCCCGCACGACGACCTGAGCAGGGGCGAGACCTTCCAGGCCACCGTCCGCTACTCGGGCACCCCACAGATCCTCACCGACCCCGACGGCTCCAAGGAGGGCTGGCTGCCCACCGCCGACGGCGCCCTCGGCCTCGGCGAACCCGTCGGCTCCATGGCCTGGTTCCCCGGCGACGACCACCCCTCCGACAAGGCGACCTACGACATCACCGTCACCGTCCCCGAGGGCCTGCAGGCCGTCTCCAACGGAGAGTTGGCGGACCAGTCCACCAAGGGCGGCCGCGCGACCTGGCACTGGCACACCGCGCAGCCCATGGCGAGCTACCTCGCCACGGTCGCCGTCGGCCACTTCGACCTCACCCGCAGTACCGGGCCGCACGGCCTGCCGATCCTCACCGCCGTCGACCCCACCCAGGCGAAGGCGAGCGAGAAGGTGCTCGCGCAGCTCCCCGAGATCATCAGGTGGGAGGAGATCAACTTCGGATCGTACCCCTTCGCCTCCACCGGCGCGATCGTCGACCGCCCCGATGACGCCGGGTACGCCCTGGAGACGCAGAACCGGCCCGTCATACCCGGCGCCCCGGACACCGGCACCCTCGTGCACGAACTCGCCCACCAGTGGTACGGCGACTCGGTCACCCCGAGGTCCTGGCAGGACATGTGGCTCAACGAGGGCTTCGCCACCTACGCGGAGTGGCTGTGGCGGGAGGACCACGGCGGCGAGAGCGTCCAGCAGACGTTCATGGACTACTACAACGGCGACGACAAGGCCGTCTGGGCCTACCCGCCCGCGAAACCGTCGAGCGCCGCCCACATCTCCGACAGTCCCGTCTACGAGCGTGGCGCGATGGTCCTGCAGAAGATCCGGCAGAAGGTCGGCGACGACGCGTTCTACGACATCATCCAGGGCTGGGCCGCCGCCCACCGCGGCGGCAACGTGACCACGGCCGACTTCACGGCGTACGTGGAGAAGAAGGCCCCGCACCAGGACTTCACCGAGATCTGGAAGGACTGGCTGTATGGAGACGGCAAACCGGCCCATCCGTGACGGGCGAACCCGCAGGCGGGAGACGGCGCGGCCGAGTCCCGTGCCGGCCGGTGTCGTCCGCTCCGCCGTCCGCTCAGTCCCCCCACGCGTCCAGCAGTCCCGCGAGCCCCGGCGGCCACACCGGCTCGGGTGCCTCGGTCAGTTCCCCTCGGGTCCACCAGCGCCATGCGAGGATGCCGTCGGCGGTGTGCGCGGCGGCGAGTCGGGAGCCGTCGGCCGGGTCCCGGCGCGGGCCGCGGGTGACGTAGACGTGCTCGTGCTGGCGGACGGGGGTTCCCGTGTGGGTGAAGTCGTGTTCCCAGGTGCACAGCAGCGGGCCCGGCTCCAGGTCGGTCCAGCCGGTCTCCTCGGCCAGCTCCCGCAGGGCGCCTTCGCGCGGGGACTCGCCGGGCTCCAGGCCGCCGCCGGGCAGCGCCCAGTGGACGCCGACCTCGACGTTGTCGTACCGGAACAGAAGCACCGCGCCGTCCGGCGCCACCACGGCGATCCGGGCCGCCTTCCTCGGTGTGCGCGACTGCTCGCCCAGCACCTTGCGCAGCACGGCGCAGGGGCGGCCCAGCGCCAGGTCGGGGCGGTGGTCGATCACCTCGTAGCCGAGGGTGGTCCAGAAGGCCAGCGCCTTGGGGTTGTTGGCGAGCACGGCGAGCCGTACGGCGCTGCGGCGGCCCTGGGCGCGGAAACGGTCCTCGACCAGGTGCGCGAGGGCACGGCCGTGGCCCTTGCCGTGCTCCGCCGCGTCCACCATCAACAGGCCGATCCACGGGTCCGGGTCGGCGGGTTGCGGATGGTGGGCGAGCGTGCCCGCGAGTCCGACGAGACGTCCCTCCTCCGTGCGGGCCAGCAGCACCTCGGTGCCCGGCATGGCCAGATCCTCGGCCAGCGTGGCCGCGACCTGCTCGGGACGTATGTCGTCCGGGTCGGGGAAGTCGCCGCTGAGCCGGTGGAACTCGCGGTTGGACGCGTAGAGCGCGGTGAGTTCGCTCAGCAGCGGGGCCGGGATGTCCTGGCCGGCGGAGAGGGGCTCGAGAATCACCGGGGCAAGCTATCCCCGAGGAGCCGTTGCCCGCCTGCGGATTCGTGTCGCCGGGGGGCGAGGAAGCCCCGGGCCGCGTACGGCGGGGCACGGGGCTTCCCGCGGGGACGCGCGTCCCTCAGGCGTTGGCGTCCCTCAGGCGTTGGCGTCCGTCAGACGTTGACGCCGAAGTCCTGGGCGATGCCGACCAGGCCCGAGGCATAACCCTGGCCCACCGCGCGGAACTTCCACTCCGCGCCGTTGCGGTACAGCTCGCCGAAGATCATGGCCGTCTCGGTGGCGGCGTCCTCGGAGAGGTCGTAGCGGGCGATCTCGGCGCCGCCGGCCTGGTTGACGATGCGGATGTAGGCGTTGCGGACCTGGCCGAAGTTCTGGCCGCGGTTCTCGGCGTCGTAGATGGAGACCGGGAAGACGAGCTTGTCGATGTCGGCCGGGAGCGCGGCCAGGTTGACGTTGATCGCCTCGTCGTCGCCCTCGCCCTCGCCGGTGCGGTTGTCACCGGTGTGGACGATGGTGTTGTCCGGGGTCTGCTTGTTGTTGAAGAAGACGAAGTGCGCGTCCGAGTAGACCTTGCCCTGGGTGTTGACCGCGATGGCGGAGGCGTCCAGGTCGAAGTCCGTGCCGGTGGTGGTGCGGACGTCCCAGCCGAGGCCCACGGTGACGGCGGTCAGGCCCGGAGCCTCCTTGGTGAGCGAGACGTTGCCACCCTTGGACAGGCTTACAGCCATGTTGGGAGTCCCTTCCTTGGACATGTGTGGTGCAGTGCCGTTGAAGCTACCGTCACCGGGAAGAACGTCGAGGGGGGTACCAGTGGTTCCGGCTCCCTTTACCTTTTTTACCGAGCGCCTTCTTCGCCGGGCGTGGTCGCGGGTACGGAAATCCAGGTGACGTGGACCGGGCGGGACCGGGAACATGGACCGCATGTCCGGTCCATACGTCATCCGTGGCTCCGTCTCCCTTCCCGAGGCCGAGCTGATGTGGCGTTTCTCCAGGTCGTCCGGGCCCGGTGGGCAGCACGTCAACACCAGTGACTCGCAGGTGGAGCTGCGCTTCGACCTCGCCCGCACCGAGGCGCTGCCCGCGGTCTGGAAGGAGCGGGCGCTCCAGCGGCTCGCGGGCCGGCTCGTCGACGGCGTGGTGACCGTACGGGCCTCCGAGCACCGCTCCCAGTGGCGCAACCGCGAGACCGCCGCCGTGCGCCTCGCCGCCCTGCTCGCGGAGGCCAGCGCGCCCCCGCCCAAGCCGCGCAGACCGACCCGGATCCCGCGCGGCATCAACGAACGCCGGCTGCGGGAGAAGAAGCAGCGCTCGGAGACGAAGCGGGGCCGCACGGGCCGGGACTGGGGGTGAGCCCGGCGGGCGCGGGGCGGCGCCCGTCACCCGCACGGCTGCCCTCGCGCCGGGGAGCCGTCACATCCGGGGCCTTGCGTTCGTCAGTGAGTCAGTGAGTCGGCGGGAGAGCCGGCCACCAGGGCGACGGAGAGGCCGGGCATCCCGATGGGCGACAACGAACGGCAGCACCGCGACGACGAGTTTCTCGCCGAGCGGTTCGAGGCGTACCGGGGGCATCTGCGGGCCGTCGCCTACCGCATGCTGGGCTCGGCCGCGGAGGCCGAGGACGCGGTGCAGGAGGCGTGGTTCCGGCTGAGCCGGTCCGACACGCGTGAGGTGGGCAACCTCGGGGGCTGGCTGACGACCGTCGTCGGCCGGGTCTGCCTCGACATGCTCCGCTCCCGCCGCTCGCGGGGCGAGGAGCCCCTGGACACCTGGCGTCCCGGGGCCTCCGCCGAGCCGGACGCCGCGCAGGACGCGGTGCTCGCGGACTCGGTCGGCGTGGCCCTGCTGGTCGTCCTCGACGCGCTCTCACCGGCCGAGCGGCTGGCGTTCGTGCTGCACGATCTGTTCGGGGTGCCGTTCGAGGAGGTCGGCGGGATCCTCGGGCGCAGCCCGGCCGCGGCACGACAACTGGCCAGCCGGGCGCGGCGCCGGGTGCGGGGCGCGGATGCGCCGGAGGCGGACCTGGTGCGGCAGCGGGAGGTGGTCGACGCGTTCCTGGCGGCCGCGCGGGAGGGGGACTTCGACGGCCTGCTGGAGGTGCTCGACCCGGACGTGGTGGCGCGCGGCGAGGGGGGTGTGACCGCCGGCGCCGTGGGGGTCGCCTCCGGTGCGAAGATCTTCGCCCATCTGGCCCGCGTGGCGCGTCCCGCACTGGTGGACGGGGCGACGGGGCTGGTCGTGTACGCCGAGGGTCGCCTCGAGCGGGTTCTGGCGTTCACCTTCGTCGCCGACCGCATCACGGCCATCGACATCGTGACGAACCCGGAGGACCTGGCCGAGCTGACCGTCGAGCCGGCGTAGCCGGGCCGCCGGGTCACCGCAGGGCCGGCACCCCCACCGTCTCGCCCCGTCGACCTCCCCGTTCGGCCGGAGACCCAGCCCGGGACGGAAGCCCTCCTGGCCGGCCGCACCGGGGTGCCGGCAGGGGTACATCTCGCTGTCGCCCCGGCGGCGGAGCAGGTCGGCGACGGCGTCGACGGCGAACCGGCCTTACCCCCGCCCCTGCGCGTCCGTGGCGATGTCGGGGCGCCACAGGCCCGGGCGGCGCACGCTGCCGTCGCCGTACCAGTCGATGTCGAGGAAGGCCGGCAGAAAGCCGACCGGGCTGTCGTCGACCACGATCAGCCGGGGCCGGGCGACCCCCGCGGGTGGATGTAAGCACCGGCCGGGGATGTCACGACGGGCTTGACGGCGTGTTCCTGGCCGGGGCGGATCCGGAGGCCGATCGCGGCGTCGAAGTTCGCGGGGGTGGCTTCTTCCGGACGAGGGGTCATCCGCCCAGCGCAGGAATTCGGATCCGCTCGCTGCCACGGAATATCGCGGTCACCCCAACTGCCGGTATCTGCCCCGGAAGTACATCAGCGGCCCGCCCTCCGCGCTCGGGACGTGCGCGGTCAGCACGCGGCCGATGACGAGGGTGTGGTCGCCGGCCGTCACCCGCTGCTCGGTGCGGCACTCCAGCGTGGCCAGCGCGCCGCCCACCAGCGGGGCGCCGGTGGCCTCGCCGCGGAAGTAGGGGATGTCGTCGAAGAGCAGACGGTCGCTGATGCGGCCCTTCATGGCGAAGCGGCCCGCGATGTGCCGCTGGCTCTCGGTGAGGACCGACACCGCCCACAGGGGCTGTTCGTCGAGCAGGTCGTCCATGCGGGCGCCCGTGCGCAGGCTCACCAGGACCAGCGGCGGGTCGAGGGAGACGGACATGAAGGCGGTGGCGGTCATGCCGACGTCCTCCATGTCCGGCGCGCCCGGGTCGTCCGGGTCCAGCGGCGGCTCCTGCGCGGTCACCAGGACCACTCCCGCGGCCAGCCGGGACATCGCGGCCCGGAACTCGTCGTTGCTCACCCCCTCAGCATGCCCGGAAGCGGCGGTGGCGGTGGGTGAGGCGGTCTTCAGCACGCCCGAAACGCTAGTCTCCGCCCCGCACGGGCCGCATCGGGCCTTCGCCCGAGCCGGGTCCTAGGACCAACGGAGGACCGCTGTGTGCATGATGTGAACAGAGCCCAAAAGTTTGCGTTCAGTAAACGCACGCGGAAATCGCGGAAACTCCACTCAATTGTTCATGTTCGCCTGTGACTTGAGTCACAAGGGGCATGAATTGTTGACCCTGTGTACCGAGTGGGCAGCGCGCTGTGATTCAGTGGCGGGGAAACTGGAACGCACCGTAAGAGGCACCCTTAAGAAGCGCCGAAGACAACCCTTGATTCGCTGCGAGGTCTCGGGGGGAGGGCGAGCATGGAGACCGAGTCGGAGCCGTATGTCCGTCTTGCGTCCCTGCGACAGCTGCACCAGGTCATGGCCGACATGAACACGGCACGCAGCCTGGCCGACACACTGCAGACCGTCGCCGACGGCGCCGTACAAGCCCTCGGGTACGAGATGGCGTGCGTGAACCTCGTACGCCCCGACGGCGATCTCGTCGTCGCCGCGTTCGCCGGGAACCCCGCCGCCGAGGCCCTGATCACCGGCCGGGTCGGCTCCCGCGAGTCCTGGGATCGGCGGCTGAACATGGGCGAGCGCTGGGGCGACCTGATCTTCATACCGCACACCGAGGGCTGGGTGCTGGACGACGACGACGTACCCCAGTGGTTCACGGACGGGCCAGCGCCCCGCTTCGAGGACGAGTGGCACCCCTCCGACCGCCTCTTCGCCCCCATGTACACGCCGGGCGTCTCGGGCGGCGCCTGCGGTGAGCTGCTCGGGGTCATCTCCGTCGACCGGCCGCGCAACGGCCGCCACCCCGGCGCCTGGGGCCGCGAGGCCCTGCAGATGTACGCCTTCCAGGCCGCCATCGCCATCAGCAACGCCCGGCTGCGCGCCAACATGCAGCGCGCCCTGGTCCGCCTGGAGCGCGAGCAGCAGGCCCTGCGTGCGAGCGAGGAATCCTTCCGGCAGGCGTTCGAATACGCCCCCTCCGGCATGGCCATCGCCGAGATGGGCGGCGACCAGCACGGCCGCATACTGCGCACCAATGACGCCCTGTGCCGTCTGCTCGGCCGCCCGGCCTCGGCGATGCGCCGCTACTCCTTCTCCGACCTCGTCCACCCCGAGGACATCGGCACGCTCCTGCGGACCTCCGCCGAGGGCGGCCGCGCGGAACTCCGCCTCGGCCGCCGCGACGGCACGTACGTCTGGGTGAGCCTGCGCAACAGTGTCGTCGCGGACGCCGCCGACGGCCCCCGCTTCCTCCTCACCCACGTCGAGGACATAGAGGAACGCAAGCGCCGCGAGCTGCAGCTCGCCCACCGCGCCTCCCACGACTCGCTCACCGGCCTGCCCAACTCGGCCGAGCTGCGCTCCCGCCTGTCCGCCCGGCTGTGCCGGCGCCCCGCCCACAGCGGCGAGCTGGAGTCCCTGGACGCGGCCTACGGCCACCCCGCCTTCGACGGCCCCGCTGCCCACGGCTTCGACTACCGGCCGGGGACGGAGGCGTACGACACCTTCGACCACCACGTCCACACGGTCGCCCCCGAGGACGGCCGCGACGACGGCACCAAGGGCCTCGCGGTGCTCTTCTGCGACCTCGACGGCTTCAAGTCGATCAACGACCGCTTCGGGCACAACGCGGGCGACGCGGTACTGATCGAAGTGGCCCACCGGCTCTCGCGCGGTGTCCGGGACGGCGACACGGTCGCCCGGCTCGGCGGCGACGAGTTCGTGATCCTCGCCAACGGCCTCGGCCGGGCCGACGCCCAGGACCTCGCCGTACGGCTGCGCAACGAGATCATCCAGCCGATCCGGGCCGAGGGCCGGGCCGTCCGGGTGGGCGCGAGCTTCGGCATCGGGTGGGCACACTGCGGCATGACCGCGGACGAAGTGTTGAAGTCGGCCGACGAGCGGATGTACGTAGAGAAACGATCTCGTCCCAAACAGCACAGGCGCGCCGGATGATCCCCAGGTCAGCGAGTTGATGCGGTCCGAGGCACCCGTTTGGCTCAGTCAGAGCGGGTAGGCTCGCCCTCCAGACCTGTACCGCATCCACCCGCACCCGCTGAGGAGACCTAGGGATGACGCCCGGCGAAAACGGCCCGAGCACGCCCGAGGACGACGACCCGTTCGGCTACCTGTACGCCGACGGCCAGGCCAGAGGCGCCCAGCCGCCGTCCGGCGGTTACGGCTACCCGAACTCGGTCAGCAGGGTGCGGACGGTCGGTGAACGGCAGTACGGCCAGCAGCCGCCGCAGTACGGTCAGCCGACCGCGCCCCAGCAGCAGGGCGCCTACGGCCAGCCGAACGCCTACTACCAGGCCCCGGAGACCGTGCCCGGCGGCGCCCCGACCAGCCGGCAGCCGGTACCGCCCGCTCCCGGCCGCCGCGGCCCGAACACCAGGGGCCTGCTGATCGGCGCGATCGCGGTGGTCGCCGCGGTCGTCATAGGCATCAGCGTGGCGATGCTCAACGGCAACGACGACAAGAAGAACGGCAACCAGGCCAACACGACGCCAAGCCAGTCCCAGAGCAGCCAGCCGAGTCCGTCGGCCAGCAGCTCGGCGGCGGGCGGTGCGCTGAAGACCGATGCGGCTGCCCTCCAGCTGGCTGGTGGAGCCGCGAAGGCCACGGACGTCAAGGGCGCGCAGACCTCCGACGGCTCCTACGTGGGAGGCCTGAACCAGGCCGGTGCCTCGATCACCTGGACCGTCAACAACGTCCCCTCGGACGGCGTCTACACCCTGTTCGCGCACTTCAGCGTGCCCGGCCAGGACCAGCAGATGACGGTCAGCATCAACGGCAAGCCGTTCGCCACGGGGCTGCCGCTGAAGAACTACGCGCACGCCAAGGACGGCGACATCGTCAACGGCTGGACGACGACGTACGTGTGGCCCACCCTCAACAAGGGCGCCAACACGATCTCCATCTCCTGCCAGCCCGGCGACAAGTGCAACGCACTGATCGACCAGCTCTGGCTCCAGCAGGGCCAGCACACGCGGAACGGCTAGGCCGCGCTGACCACCCCGGTCACCGCCACCCGCCCCCGCAGCTGCTCGTACACGGCGGGGTCGAACTCGCCGGCGGCCGGGGCCCGTACGGTCGCCGCTGACAAGGCGACCGCGCGAGCCAGCCGGTCCGGCCAGGGGAGTCGCTCCACGAGCCCCGAGAGCAGGCCGGCGACCGCCGAGTCGCCCGCGCCCGTCGGGTTGCCGTACACCCGGGCCGGTGGGGCGGCGCGCCAGCGGCCCTCGGGGGTGACGGCCAGCAGGCCCTCCGCGCCGAGGGAGGCGACCACCGCGTGGGCACCCCGCCGGCGGGCGTCCTGGGTGGCGCGCAACGGTTCGTGGGAGCCCGTCAGTTCGGCCAGCTCGTCGGCGTTCGGCTTGACGAGGTCGGGGCGGGCGGCGACCCCGCGGCGCAGGGGTTCGCCGCTGGTGTCCAGCAGGACCGGGACGCCGGCCGACCGGGCCGCGCGGACCAGGTTCGCGTACGCCCCCACCGGCACGCCCGGCGGCAGGCTGCCGCACAGGGCCACCGCCGAGGCGCCGGCCAGCAGTTCCTCGTAGTGGTCCAGGAACGCGCCCCACTCCGTCGGGGCGACCTGCGGGCCCGGCTCGTTCAACTGGGTGGTGTCACCCGACAGTTCGTCCACGACCGCGATCGTGCGGCGGGTCGCCCCCGCGACCGGCACCAGTGCGTCCGTCAGACCGGGGACGTCGGCGAGCCGTTCGCGTATCGCCCGGCCCGTGCCGCCGCCCGCGAACCCCGTGACCGTCACCTCGTGCCCGAGCGCGGCCAGCACCCGGGCCACGTTCACGCCCTTGCCGCCGGGTCGCTCGATGACCTCCGAGACCCGGTGCGAGGCGTGCGGCCGTAGCGACCGTACCCGGTAGGTCAGGTCGAGAGCGGTGTTGAGCGTGACCGTGAGGATCACCCGGGCCGACCTCCCTCGAAGTCCGTGCGCCTGTCATCGGTTCCGGGGGCACGATCATGCCAAACAGACGGCGGCCGGCCCAGTCATGAGTCGGCCGCCGTCGAGGGAAAAGACGGGCAGATCAGGCCAGTTGGGACGGGATCACCACCCACTCGCCCCGTCGCATCACGCCCTTGAGGCCGAAGTCCCCGTCCAGCACCAGCAGGTCGGCGTCCTTGCCCGGCTCCAGCGAGCCGACGCGGTCGGAGAGGCCGAGCAGGCGGGCCGGGTTCGCGGACAGGGCCTGTACGGCGTCCTCGACCGGCAGCCTGTCGACGGTCACCGCCCGCCTGAACGCGCGGTCCAGGGTGAGCGTCGAGCCCGCGATCGAGCCGCCCTCCACCAGCCGGGCCACCCCCTCGCTGACCTCGACCTCCAGCGGGCCCAGCATGTAACGGCCGTCGCCGATGCCGGCCGCGTCCATCGCGTCCGTGATGAACGCGACCCGGTCCGCCCCCGCCCGGTGGAAGGCCAGCTCCAGCGCGGCCGGGTGGAGGTGCGTGCCGTCGTTGATCAGCTCGACCGTGACCCGCTCGTCCTCCAGCAGGGCGGCGATGGGGCCCGGCGCCCGGTGGTTCAGGGCCGGCATCGCGTTGAACAGATGGGTGGCGACGGTGGCGCCCGCGTCGATGGCCTCGACCGTCTGCTCGTACGTGGCGTCCGTGTGCCCGATCGCCGCGATCACGCCGTGCTCGGCGAGCAGCCGTACGGACTCGATGCCGCCCGGCAGTTCGGTCGCGAGGGTGACCATCTTGGCCCTGCCGCGCGCCGCGTCGATCAGCTTGCGGACCTCGGCCGGGTCCGGGTCGCGCAGCAGCGCTTCGGAGTGCGCGCCCTTGCGGCACGGCGAGATGAACGGCCCCTCGAAGTGGATGCCCGCGATGTCGCCCTGCTCGGCCAGCTCGCTCAGCAGCCCCGCCTGGCGGACCAGCAGGTCCATCTCGTCGGTGACGGTGGAGGCCACCAGGGTGGTGGTGCCGTGCGCGCGGTGGGTGCGGAGGGCCGTCATGATCTGGTCCGGGGTGCCGGAGAAGGAGGCGCCGCCGCCGCCGTGGTTGTGGATGTCGACGAAGCCGGGGATCAGCCAGTGGCCGCTCACGTCGATCACGTCGGCGTTCTCGGGAGCGGCCGCCGCGATCTTCGTACCCTCGACGACCACGCGCCCGTCGTCCACGACCCCGGTGGGCAGCACCACCCGAGCACCTGCGAGAACCAAGCTGGGAGCCATCAGGCGGTTACCTCCGAGGGGTCGGTGGAGTCGGGGTCGGGGCGGACGGGTCCGGCGGTGTCGAGGAGGTCGCGGGCCAGCAGGCCCGCGCCCAGGCAGCCGGCGGTGTCGCCGAGGGCGGCGGGGACGAGGGCCGGCAGCTTCTGGAAGGTGACCCGCTGCCGCACGGCCTCCCGCAGCGGCTGGAACAACACTTCCCCCGCCTCGGCGAGACCGCCACCGATGATCAGGGTGCGCGGGTCCAGCAGGGTGAGCGCGGTGACCAGGCCGTCGGCGAGCGCGTCGACCGCCTCCTGCCAGACCCGGACGGCGTTCGGGTCACCGGACGCGACGGCCTCGGCGCAATCGGCGGCGTCCGCGTCCGGGTCCCCGCAGGCGGCCGCCCAGGCCTCGCTGACGGCGGACGCGGAGGCGTACCGCTCCAGGCAGCCGTGCTGCCCGCAGGGACACGAGATCCCGCCGGGCCGTACGACCACATGGCCGATCTCGCCCGCGAAGCCGTGCGCGCCCGCCTCCACCCGGCCGTCGATGCCGATGGCGCCCGCGATCCCGGTGCCGAGCGGTACGAACAGGAACCGGTCGGCGCCCCTGCCCGCGCCGATCCGGCCCTCGGCGAGGCCCCCGGTGCGTACGTCGTGGCCGAGGGCGACGGGGATGCCGAGCCGCTCGCCGAGCAGCGCGCGCAGCGGCACGTCCCGCCAGCCGAGGTTGGCCGCGTAGGAGGCGATGCCCCGCTCCTCGTCGACGATGCCGGGGACGGCGATGCCGGCAGCGGCGGCGGCCTCGCCGTAGCGCTGCAGGCCGTACGCGTGCAGCTCGGCGGCGAAGTCGAGGATCGTCGCGACCACCGCGTCCGGTCCGCGCTCGCGGCCGGTGGCGCGGCGGGCGCGGTGCAGCAGTTCGCCGTCGTCGCCGACGAGGGCGGCCTTCATCCCGGTACCGCCCACGTCCAGGGCGATGACATGTCTCACCACGGGCCCTAGTGTGACCCTCCCACCCGCGAGAGGTCTAGTCCACTCACGTGGTGTAGACCTTACGTGTCCATATGTTGAACGGTCAGACAGCAGGGTTGGGGCGTTGAGGTTGCGTCGGCGTACGGCAGGAACGATCGCGGTGGTGTCCGCACTGGGCATGACGGCGGTCCTCGGCGGCTGCGGGAGTACGGGCTCCTCCGACGTCACGTTGAGACTCGTCGCCGCCGACTACGGCGACTCTCCCGCCAACAGTTCCCAGAAGTACTGGGACACCCTGGCCAAGGAGTACGAGTCGAAGCACCCCGGTGTGAAGATCGACGTCAGCGTGTACTCGTGGAACGACGTCGACGCCAAGGTCAAGGACATGGTCGCCGCCGGCCACGCCCCCGACCTGGCCCAGATCGGCGCCTACGCCGACTACGCGGCCGCCGGCAAGCTCTACCCGGCCTCCGACCTGCTCTCCATACGGACCCAGGCCGACTTCCTCTCCCAGCTCTCCGACGCCGGGCAGTGGAACCACACGCAGTACGGCATCCCCTTCGCCGCCTCCACGCGCGTGCTCTTCTACAACAAGACCCTGTTCGCCAAGGCCGGCATCACCCCGCCCACCACCTGGGACGAGCTCGCCGCCGACGCCAGGACGCTCAAGGCCAAGGGCGTGAAGTACCCCCTCGCGCTGCCGCTCGGCCCCGAGGAGGCCCAGGCCGAGACCATGCAGTGGCTGCTCAGCGGCAGCAGCGGCAACAACGGCGGCAGTGGCTACACCGACGACATCGGCACGTACACCATCGACTCCGCGCAGAACGTCCAGACCTTCACCTGGCTCAAGGACGACCTGGTCGACAAGGGCCTGACCGGGCCGGTCGCGCCCGGCAGGCTCAACCGCGCGACCGCGTTCGCCGCCTTCGCCGACGGTCAGGTCGGCATGCTCAACGGGCACCCCACGCTGATCCAGCAGGCCGAGAAGAAGGGCGTGCAGTTCGGCATGGTGCCGATGCCGGGGCGCACCGGCAGGGCCAGGGCCTCCATGGGTGTCGCCGACTGGATGATGGCCTTCAAGCAGAACGGGCACCGGGACCAGACAGGCGACTTCCTCAACTTCGTCTACACCGAGAAGAACGTCCTGGCCTTCTCCCGCGAGTACGGCCTCCTCCCGGTCACCGGCTCGGCGTCCAACGCCATGAGCGAGTCGGACTCCGCCCCCGACAAGGCCCTGCACCCCTTCCTCGGCGAGCTGCCCACCTCCGAGCTGTATCCCGTCGGCAAGACCTCCTGGGCGTCGGTCAGCGCGGCCGTGAAGCAGAACATCGGCCAGGCCGTCGCCCCCGGGGCCGACCCCGCCGGCGTCCTGACCCGCCTCCAGGCGACGGCGACGGCGGCCGACAGCAGCGCCAAGAACTGAGCGCCGCTGTCAGCGCCCACCGTTACGGTGACTGCATGGAACTCGCCCCCCGCGAACAAGCCATCCTCGCCCTCGAGCGCCGCGGCTTCCCCGGCCCCGGCGCCAAGGAACGAGCGATACGCGAGGAACTGGGCCTGTCCCCGGTCCGCTACTACCACCTCCTGAACGCGTTGCTGGACGACGAGCGGGCACTGGCGGCGGACCCGGTGACGGTGAACCGCCTGCGCCGGGTACGGGACTCCCGGCGCACGGAGCGCTGAGCAGCTGCCCGGCGGGTGGGAAACGGGGGGGCCGGGGCGGAGCCACAGGAGTGTTCCGGGCCCGCGCTGGATAGTGTCGCTGTATGGACCCTCTGCCGACCCCGCAGACCCAGCCCGGCCGGGACGGACTCGCCGCGTTCCTCGCCAAGCCGAGCGCCGCGACCGTCGGCCTGGACTTCGACGGCACCCTGGCCCCCATCGTCGCCGACCCCGAGCGGGCCCGCGCCCACCCCGAGGCCGTACCCGCACTCGCAGCCCTGGCTCCCAGGGTCGCCTCCGTCGCCGTGATCACCGGCCGCCCCGCCGGCGTCGCGGTCCGCTACGGCGGCTTCGCCGGTGTCCCCGGCCTGGAGCACCTGACCGTCCTCGGCCACTACGGCGCCGAACGCTGGGACGCGGTCACCGGCACCGTCACCGCCCCGCCCCCGCACCCCGGCGTCGCCGCGGCCCGCGCCGAGCTGCCGGGCGTGCTGGAAGGCGCCGGCGCCTGGCACGGCACCTGGATCGAGGAGAAGGGCCGGGCGGTCGCGGTGCACACCCGCCGCGCCGACGACCCGCAGACCGTGTTCGAGGCCCTGCGCGGCCCCCTCACCGACCTCGCCGCCCGCCACGGTCTGATGGTCGAACCCGGCCGCCTGGTCCTGGAACTGCGCCCGCCGGGCATGGACAAGGGCGTGGCGCTCGCCGACCACGTCCGCAGGACAGGCGCCGAGTCCGTCCTCTACGCCGGCGACGACCTCGGCGACCTCCCAGCCTTCGCCGCCGTGGAGGAACTCCGCGCCGAGGGCCTGCCCGGCCTGCTGGTCTGCAGCGGCAGCACGGAGGTCACGGAGCTGGCGGAACGAGCCGATGTGGTGGTCGACGGCCCGCCCGGTGTCGTACACCTGCTGCGGACCCTTGCCGCTCAGCTGGACTGAAGCTCCTCCAGCGCCTCCAGCTGCTGCAGGAACCACCGAGCGGGCGGCAACGCGGTGGCGGCCGCCGCCAGCCGCTTCGACCGCTCTGCCCGCTCGTCCGCCGGCATGCTCAACGCGGAGTGCAACGCGCCGGCCGTGCCCCCGATGTCGTACGGGTTCACCACGAGCGCGTCGGTGCCCAGTTCCTCGTACGCCCCCGCCTCCCGCGACAGCACCAGCGCGCAGCCCTCGTCGGAGACGACCGGCACCTCCTTGGCGACCAGGTTCATGCCGTCCCGGATGGGGTTGACCAGCGCCACGTCGGCGAGCCGGTACGCGGCCAGGGAGCGCGCGAAGTCGTCCTTGACGTGCAGGACGACCGGCGTCCAACCAGCCGTACCGAAGGTCGAGTTGATCTCCTCGGCCACCCGCCGCACCTCGGCCGTGTAGTCCCGGTACACGGCGAGGTCCTGCCGCGACGGATACGCGAACGCGAGATGCACCACCCGTTCACGCCACTCGGGGTGGTCGTCCAGCAGCTGCCGGTACGCCAGCAGACCGCGCACGATGTTCTTGGACAGCTCGGTGCGGTCGACGCGCACGATGGTGCTGCGGCCTTCGCCGATCTCCGCGCGCAGCGCCGCCATCCGCTCGTCCACATCGGGCTCATGGGCCCGCTTGCGCAGGAAGTCGGCGTCCGCGCCGAGCCCGTGTACACCGACCCGCATGGCCGGGGCCCCGGGTCCCAGCACCGAGTGACAGCACTCCGTGAACGCGTCCGCCCAGCGCCTGGTCAGGAACGCCGCCCGGTCCGCGCCCAGGATGCCGTTCAGCAGCTCGGCGGCGATGTCGTCGGGCAGCAGCCGGAAGTACTCCGGGGGCGCCCACGGTGTGTGCGAGAAGTGACCGATCCGCAGGTCGGGGCGGAGCGCGCGGAGCATGCCGGGCACCAGGCACAGGTGGTAGTCCTGCACCAGCACCGCCGCCCCCTCGGCCGCCTCCTCGGCCAGCGCCTCGGCGAACGCCCGGTTGTAGGCCTCGTACGACGCCCACTGCCGCCGGAACTCCGCGTCGAAGACCGGCTCCAGCGGGGTCTGGTACAGCATGTGGTGCACGAACCACAGCACCGAGTTGGCGATGCCGTTGTAGGCGTCGGCGTGCACGCTCGCGTCGATGTCCAGCATCCGCACCCGCTGCCCGCCGGTGTCCTCGCCCGGCAGCAGCCCGCCGCCCGCGCGCCGTACGGCCTCCCGGTCCCCGTCGCCGAGCGCCGAGCACACCCACACCGAGCCGTCGTCCGGCCCGATGGCGGACAGCCCCGAGACCAGCCCGCCGCCGCCCCGCTTGGCGAGCAGCGAGCCTTTCTCGTCCACCGTGTACGAAACCGGGCCGCGGTTGGACGCGACCAGCACCTGAGCCTTCTCGGCAGCACCCTGCGTGGAAGCCATGGTCCTCAACCTAGCCCGGCCCGGAACCGGTCAAACGTACGGCCACGCCGGGCACGCCGCCGTATACGACCACCGCGGCCGGTTTCACGCCACCCTGCGTTCGGCGTACTCGGCGATCTCCACCATCGGCGGCCGTTCCTCGGTGTCCACCGAGTACGTGCGCGGCTCGAAGCCGTCCTCGCCCCGCTCGAACTGGGTGAGGGAGGGGCGGATCAGATGGCCGCGGGCCAGCCGGAGCTGGGCCGTGCGGTAGATCGCCGCGGACATCCGGCCCAGCGCCTGCCCGTCCTGGTGGCGGTGCTTGCGCACGCCCACGTCCACCTGCGCCAGTGCGTCGAGGCCGACCAGGTGCAGGGCGTCCACCAGCATGCCCAGTTCGACGCCGTACCCGACCGGGAACGGCAGCTGCTCCAGCAGCGAGCGCCGGGCCGCGTACTCGCCGCCCAGCGGCTGTACGAATCCGGCCAGCTGCGGCCAGTGCATGTTCAGCAGCGGGCGGGCCATCAGCTCGGTGACCCGGCCGCCCTGCCCGGTGGCGCCGCCCAGCGGGCGGTCGTACATGCCCTTGACCAGGTCCACCCCGGGCTCGGTGAGCAGCGGGCCGACGATCCCGGAGACGAAGTCGGAGGAGAACTCCCTCAGGTCCGCGTCGATGAAACAGACGATGTCCCCGTCGGTGACCAGGAGTGAGCGCCACAGCACCTCACCCTTTCCGGGGACGGCGGGGACGCGGGGCAGGATCTCGTCCCGGTGAACGACCCGTGCGCCCGCGGCGGCGGCGACCTCGGAGGTGCGGTCGGTGGAGCCGGAGTCGACCACCACGATCTCGTCGACGAGGGGGACCTGCTCCACGAGGTCGTGGCGGATGATCGCGACGATGTCGCCGACCGTCTCCTCCTCGTTGAGCGCGGGCAGTACGACACTGATCGTCTGGCCGGTGCGCTGTTTGGCGGCCAGGATCCGGTGGAGCGGGCGATCGGCCACGGACCAGGAGCGGGTGGCCAGCCAGCGCTCGACTTCTTCCAGCACGGTCTGCGGCTCCTCACTGTTCGTGATCGCACGGGCTGCACCGTGTGATCCATCTCGCGGTTCGGACGACTATCTCAACTGTCCTGGCCTTCGGTTACAGTCTTGAACAACGCCGATGACCATCGCATGTCGAGGGTCGGAGCGCGTTCACAACCGCATACCGCTCATCCAGAGGGGCAGAGGGAAACGGCCCGATGAAGCCCCGGCAACCCTCCAGTCGGTTCTCGCTCCGCGAGGCTCCCGGCTAGGGAAGGTGCCAAATCCGTCTCACGGCGAGGTGCGTCGTGAGGAAGATGAGGAGAAAGGGCCTCGCCTCCATGGCTGTGCAGACAGTTGCAAGCTCCACCGATTCCACCGTAGACCTCGGTCCCGCCGCGGCCCTGAGCTGTCGCGAGTGCGGCCACCGCGTCCCGCTCGGCCCGGTGTTCGCCTGCGAGGAGTGTTTCGGCCCGCTGGAGATCGCCTACGACTTCTCCGCCTACGACACCGAAGAGCTGCGCCGCCGTATCGAGTCCGGCCCCGCGAACATCTGGCGGTACGCGCCGCTGCTGCCGGTCCCGGCCGACGTCGCCGACAAGCCGAACCTGAACCCGGGCTGGACGAAGCTCGTCAAGGCCGACAACCTCGCGCGTGAACTCGGCGTCACCGGCGGTCTGTTCGTCAAGGACGACTCCGGCAACCCGACCCACTCCTTCAAGGACCGCGTGGTGGCCCAGGCCCTGGAGGCCGCCCGCGCCTTCGGCTTCACCACCCTGTCCTGCTCCTCCACCGGCAACCTCGCCGGTGCCGTCGGCGCGGCCGCGGCCCGGGCCGGCTTCCGCTCCTGCGTGTTCATCCCGCACGACCTGGAGCAGGGCAAGGTCGTCATGGCCGCGATCTACGGCGGCGACCTCGTCGGCATCGAGGGCAACTACGACGACGTGAACCGCTTCTGCTCCGAGCTGATCGGCGACCCGGCCGGCGAGGGCTGGGGCTTCGTCAACGTCAACCTGCGGCCGTACTACGCCGAGGGTTCCAAGACCCTCGCGTACGAGATCTGCGAGCAGCTCGGCTGGCGGCTGCCCGACCAGATCGTGGTCCCGATCGCCTCCGGCTCCCAGCTCACGAAGATCGACAAGGGTCTGCAGGAACTCGTCGGGCTCGGTCTCGTCGAGGACAAGCCGTACAAGATCTTCGGCGCGCAGGCCGAGGGCTGCTCCCCGGTGTCGACCGCCTTCAAGGCGGGCCATGACGTCGTACGGCCCCAGAAGCCGAACACCATCGCCAAGTCCCTCGCCATCGGCAACCCGGCCGACGGGCCGTACGTCCTGGACATCGCGCGCCGCACCGGCGGTGCCGTGGAGGACGTGACGGACGAGGAAGTCGTCGACGCCATCAAGCTGCTGGCCCGCACCGAGGGCATCTTCGCCGAGACCGCGGGCGGTGTGACCGTCGGCGTCACCCGCAAGCTGGTCAAGGACGGCGTCCTGGACCCGACGAAGACCACGGTGGTCCTCAACACCGGCGATGGCCTGAAGACCCTCGACGCGGTGGCCGGTACGGGGCTGACCGCGACGATTCGTCCCAACCTCGACTCGTTCCACGAGGCCGGACTCGTGTAGCCGTTATCGTCTGCGGGCCGCGGGGTCTGGTCGCGCCCACGCGGTGGCAGCCGCGTACGAAACACGGCCCCGCGCCCCTTTCGGAGCGCCAACCCTGACCGGAGGTCACGAGCATGAGCATCACTGTCCGCATCCCGACCATCCTGCGCACCTACACGGGCGGGCAGGCCGAGGTCGCCGCCGAGGGCGCGACCCTCGCCGAGGTCATCGCCGACCTGGAGAAGAACCACACCGGCATCGCCGCCCGCGTCCTGGACGACCAGGGCAAGCTGCGCCGGTTCGTCAACGTGTACGTCAACGACGACGACGTCCGCTTCGAGCAGGGCCTGGAGACCGCCACCCCGGACGGCGCCGGAGTCTCCATCATTCCGGCCGTCGCCGGCGGCTGATCATTACCTTAGGTAACGTCAGTTACGCATTGTTCATCGAATTGCCTCCTCCGTGAGAGAAGCGGAGGGGGCAATTCTGTGTGATTGAGCGCGATAGAGTTGGGGAACGCGCTCCGCGGCCGACCGGTCGGGGGCCTTGTATTCATGCCGCAGGCCCGACAAGAAGTAGCCAAAGTGGGCGAGTCTTATGCGGCTTTTGTGGTGATTTGAGGGGCCCGACTTGCCCTGAAGTCGGGCGAATTCTCATCACATTCCGGACCGTTCCCGTCCAGAATTCTCGTCCGATTGACCTGTTGCAGACGGCAGTTGGACAGATACATTCAGCCGCGGTCGACGCGTTCCGGCGCACGCCCCCGACCGATGGGGGGTGAGGTCTGACCCGGGTCCGCGAAGTGTGGATCTGTGCAAGGGCCAGTAATAGGGGAGTTAGGCATGGCTCAGGGCACCGTCAAGTGGTTCAACGCGGAGAAGGGGTACGGCTTCATCGCGGTCGACGGTGGTGCGGATGTATTCGTCCACTACAGCGCGATCCAGATGGACGGTTACCGCACCCTGGAAGAGGGGCAGCGGGTCGACTTCGAGATCTCGCAGGGCCAGAAGGGCCCGCAGGCGGACATGGTCCGGCTGGCGACCAGCTGAAGCACGCGTCGGCTGACAGCGACGTTCTTCTGTTCATCTTCGAAGGGTCCGTACCTCCTGGGGTACGGACCCTTCGTCATGCCCGGCGCCCCCTGTTCGCGCGCGGCTGAGCGCTCCTCCGCCATGCCCGAGGCGCTTGCACTCGGGGGTGCCGAGTGCTAATCATTGGCGTTAGCACTCTGAAGGTGAGAGTGACAGTGAAGGACCGGGTCGGTGAGGCCCGCAGGCCGGGTGGGGCAAGGAACCACGAGGCCGGCGAGCCGTCCGTCGCGGGCGCGGGCGCGGTCCGAAGGAATCACCCCCAGTCCTGGAGGGACCACTTCACATGGCCAAGATCATCGCGTTCGACGAGGAGGCGCGGCGCGGCCTCGAGCGCGGCATGAACCAGCTCGCGGACGCCGTGAAGGTGACGCTCGGCCCCAAGGGCCGCAACGTCGTCCTCGAGAAGAAGTGGGGCGCCCCCACGATCACCAACGATGGTGTCTCCATCGCCAAGGAGATCGAGCTCGAGGACCCGTACGAGAAGATCGGCGCCGAGCTGGTCAAGGAAGTCGCCAAGAAGACGGACGACGTCGCCGGTGACGGTACGACCACCGCGACCGTGCTCGCCCAGGCCCTGGTCAAGGAGGGCCTGCGCAACGTCGCCGCCGGCGCCAACCCGATGGCCCTGAAGCGCGGTATCGAGAAGGCCGTCGAGGCCGTCTCCGCCGCTCTCCTCGAGCAGGCGAAGGACGTCGAGACCAAGGAGCAGATCGCCTCCACCGCGTCCATCTCCGCCGCCGACACCCAGATCGGCGAGCTGATCGCCGAGGCCATGGACAAGGTCGGCAAGGAAGGCGTCATCACCGTCGAGGAGAGCAACACCTTCGGCCTGGAGCTCGAGCTCACCGAGGGCATGCGCTTCGACAAGGGCTACATCTCCGCCTACTTCGCGACCGACATGGAGCGCATGGAGGCGTCGCTCGAGGACCCGTACATCCTCATCGCCAACTCCAAGATCTCCTCGGTCAAGGACCTGCTCCCGCTCCTCGAGAAGGTCATGCAGTCGGGCAAGCCGCTGCTGATCATCGCCGAGGACGTCGAGGGCGAGGCCCTGTCGACCCTGGTCGTCAACAAGATCCGCGGCACCTTCAAGTCCGTCGCCGTCAAGGCCCCGGGCTTCGGCGACCGCCGCAAGGCCATGCTCGGCGACATCGCCATCCTCACGGGCGGCGAGGTCATCTCCGAGGAGGTCGGCCTCAAGCTGGAGAACGCGACCCTGGACCTCCTGGGCCGCGCCCGCAAGGTCGTCATCACCAAGGACGAGACCACCATCGTCGACGGTGCCGGCTCCTCGGAGCAGGTCAACGGCCGCGTCAACCAGATCCGCGCCGAGATCGAGAACAGCGACTCGGACTACGACCGCGAGAAGCTGCAGGAGCGCCTGGCGAAGCTCGCCGGCGGTGTCGCGGTCATCAAGGCCGGTGCCGCCACCGAGGTGGAGCTCAAGGAGCGCAAGCACCGCATCGAGGACGCCGTCCGCAACGCGAAGGCCGCCGTCGAGGAGGGCATCGTCGCCGGTGGTGGCGTGGCCCTGCTGCAGGCCTCCCAGGTCTTCGAGAAGCTGGAGCTCGAGGGTGACGAGGCGACCGGCGCCAACGCCGTGCGCATCGCGCTCGAGGCCCCGCTGAAGCAGATCGCCGTCAACGCCGGCCTCGAGGGCGGTGTCGTGGTGGAGAAGGTGCGCAACCTGACCCCGGGCCACGGCCTGAACGCCGCGACCGGCGAGTACGTCGACCTGGTCGCCGAGGGCATCATCGACCCGGCGAAGGTGACCCGTTCCGCGCTGCAGAACGCCGCCTCCATCGCCGCGCTGTTCCTCACCACCGAGGCCGTCATCGCCGACAAGCCGGAGAAGGCCGCCGCGCCGGCCGGCGGCGGCATGCCGGGCGGTGACATGGACTTCTGATCGACCTGACGGTTGATCGCCTGTCCTTCGGACCGAGGGCGGCACTCCCAGCTTCTGGCTGGGGGTGCCGCCCTCGGGCGTTTACCGAGGCTAGGAACTCGGCGTGACCGCCACCGACAGCGTGTCGCCCGGCTTCAGCCTGTTGTAGAGCCATACGGCGTTCTTCGTGTCGAGATCGATCCAGGCGCCGGTTCGGGGGGCGCAGGCGAGTGAGCCGACGTAGAGGCTGGACCTGTCGGTGCCGCGCAGCTCGACCACGTACGGTTCGGCCACCTTGCAGGCGGACTTGGGGAGTTCGTCGGCCGTGTCCCGGGTGAGGTCGAGTTTCGCGGCGACGGTCAGCAGGTCGGCGGAGGGGCGGGTCGGGTAGCCCGATGCGATGGGCATGACCCGGCCGTCGACGGTCAGGGCCCGCTTCTCGAAGTCCACCATGCCGGTGACCGGGGTCGCGCGAGGGGTGGGGGTGGGGGACGCCGGGAGCCGGGGAGCGGTGGCCGCCGGGGCCTGGCGGTGGGCCGGAGTGTCGTCGCCCGGGTCCAGCGTCAGTGCGAAGGCCGCCAGGGCGAGGGTCGCGGCGCCCGCGCCGAGGATGAGGGCCGTGCGACGGCGGCGGCCCCGGCGGACGGCGCGGCGGCGGATCCCGGGAGCGCCGAGGGCCGGCGGCGTCTCGTTCGCCGTCGCCAACTCGCGGAGGGCGGTGGTCAGGTCGTCCGGGACGAGGTCATCCGACACGGCCGCCCTCCTTCCGTGCCGGCTCATCGGCCTCGTCCGTGCCCAGCTGCTTCGCCAGTGCCGCCCGGCCCCGGGACAGCCGGGCCTTGACCGTGCCCACGGGTGCGCCGGTCTCGGAGGCTACCTGCTCGACACTCAAGTCGCACAGATGGTGCAGGACGATCGCCAACCGCTGCGCCTGGGGCAATTGGCGCAACGCGGCCACCAGCGCGGCGTGTTCGGGACCGGGACCGGGAGTCGACTCGGGCGGCGCGTGCCGTCGCATCAGTTCCAGCCGGCGCCTGGCGCGCCGCCAGCGGCTGACTGCCAGCCGTACGGCGACCGTGCGGATCCAGGCCTCGGGGGCGCTGTCGGCCAGGAAGGACTTCCGCCGGTCCCAGGCGCGTACGAACGCCTCCTGCACCACGTCCTGGGCCTCGCCGTGGTCTCCGGTGAAGGCATAGAGCTGCCCGGTCAGGCGGGGGAAGGCCGCCGCGTAGAAAGCGTCGAACTCGTCCTCGGTCATGCCCTCCGCCGGAGTCTTGCCGCTGTCTTGCTGAGTCCTACTGGGTCTCTCTGTGTCTTTCTGCGTCTTCCTGCGTCTTGCGTTTCCCGTGCAACCCGCCTGCCCCGCCCGTGCGTACAGGTCCCGTGGGCCGCGTGCGCGGCGTACATCGAAACACACGTGACCCAAGGAGAAGACGATGCGGACGGGTGCCCGGATCCATGACGACTTCGCCGCCTGCGCGCGCGCCTGCTGGCCCCGGCTCCTCGTCACCGCGCGGTTGCTCACCGAGGACCTGCCCGAGGCGGACGAACTGGCGCGGAGGACGCTGATACGGGTGTACGCGCGCTGGCGCCGCGTTCCGCGCAACGACGTCGACTTCCACGTACGGCGTCACCTCGTGCGGAGCTGGCTGCGGCGGCCGTGGCCGCTCGTGCGCCGTGCCGCCCGGCAGCGGGCCGTGCTGGTGCTGCGGTACGGCGAGGGGCTGCCGGACGCGCAGATCGGTCAGCTGCTCGGCATCTCCAAGGGTGCGGTGCGCCACGTCGCCAGGCGTGGGACGAAGGCGGCCGGGGGTGACGAACAGCGGCTGCGCGAGGCCTACGCCGCCGTGGCCGCTGACGTGGTTCCCGGCCCGCTTCCGCTGGACGCGGCGACCGTACGGGGGCGGGCGTGGCGGCGGCGCCGCGCCGCGGTGGCCGCCGGTGCCTGCGCGGTGGTGCTGGTGGCCGGGGGCTCCCTCGCCGTCGGCCGGGTCGCCGGGAGCGGCCACGGTGAGTCGTCCGGTACGGCGGCCGGCCGGGCGGTGGGCTCCGTACGGATCGTGGCGCCCGGGGAGCGGGTGCGGGCGGCGCCCGGCGTGGAGATGTGGCTGACCGCGGACGGCAGCCACTGGTCGACGCCGCAACAGGCCGACCGGTTCCGCGGGTTGGACGCCTACTCGCGCCACCAGCCGGGGGTGTCGCTGCAGGCGGAGCCGGTTGGGAGCAGGTACTTCCTGTCCGGCCTGTACTACGGCGTCACCGGGGACCCGGGGCGCGTCGAGCTGAGCACCGGTCACCGTCAGGTCGCCGCCAGGGTGCTCACCCTGGCGGGCAGCCCCGGCTGGGGGGTCTGGTACGCGACCACGTCGCTGTCCGCACAGGACACCAAGACGCTCATCGTCGAGGGCATGGAGAAGACCGAGGGCGGTGAGGGCGTCAGGGTGTACGACGCCGCGGGCGCCGTCGTGGCACGGCTGCGGAGCGGGGGGTGGTCGGCATGACCCCGGAGCTCAAGGAGGAGCCCAGGGAGAGGCCCGAGGAGGAGCCCAGCAAGAGGCCCGAGGAGGAACCGCGGAAGGCGTCCAAGAAGGCGCGCGCACACACGAGTTCGCGGCGCGTCCCGCTCCGCGTCCGGCTGCGCCGCAACCGGGGCCGTATCGCACGTCGGCTGCTGGTCGCCTTCCTGCTCCTGCTCGCCCTGCTGTGCGGGGCGGTCGTCGTCGCGTACAAGCTCACCGTCATTCCCGAGCCGCACCCGGACACGGTCGTCCAGAGCACCGTCTTCCTCGACGAGAAGGGCGCCTACCTGGGCCGCCGCGGCCCGGTCGACCGTCAGGAAGTGCCGCTGTCGCAGGTCCCGCGGTATGTGCAGGACGCGGTGATCGCCGCAGAGAACCGTTCCTTCCGGACCGACTCCGGCGTCTCCCCGAAGGCCCTCGTCCGTGCCGTCGCGGCGGCGCTGACCGGCGGCGAACGGCAGGGCGGTTCCACCATCACCCAGCAGTACGTCAAGAACGCGCTGCTCAGCCCCGAGCAGACCCTGTCACGCAAGGCGCGCGAGGCGCTGATCGCGGTCAAGCTGGACCGCACGCGCTCCAAGGACGAGATCCTGGAGGGCTACCTCAACACCGTGTACTTCGGCCGGGGCGCCGCGGGCATCCAGTCGGCTGCGCGCAACTACTTCGACGTCGACACCAAGAACCTCACGGTCTCCCAGGGCGCGGCCCTGGCCGCCGTCATCAACCTCCCCTCCTACTACGAGAAGGCCGGCTCGGACCCGAAGGTCACGGCGACGCTCCAGAAACGCTGGCAGTGGGTGCTGGACGCGATGGCGGCGAGCGGGAACATCACGGCGAAACAGCGCTCCGAGGCCCGCTTCCCGGCGTTCCGGTTCTATCCGCCGGGGGCGACCGACGGGCAGCGGCAGTACCTGATCGACGTCGCGGCGAAAGAGGCCGCCGACCGGCTCGGCATCAGCGAGGACCAGCTGGCGCGCGGCGGCTACACCGTGCGCACCACCTTCGACCTCCCCTTGCAGGTCTCCACGGCGGAACTGGTCAAGGGGCAGAAGGCCGGCAAGGGGGTACGGCTGCACACCGCCGTCGTGGGCATGGAGCCCGGCGACGGTGCGGTGCGGGTGCTGTACGGGGGGTCGGACTACGCCCGGCAACCCTTCAACGACGCGGTGAGCGGGGCGGTGGAGGCGGGTACGGTGATGACGCCGCTGGAGAGGATGCCGTTCGGGGCGCCGCTGACGGGGTTCCCGAAGACGTCCGCGCCCACTCCGCTGAAGCTCACGTCGGCCTACGCGGCGGTCGCGGCCGGCGGCATGTACGCCGCGCCGTACACCGTCGCCCGCATCACCCGCGACGGCCGCACCGTCTACTCCGCGCATCCCGACCGCCACCGGGTCCTGCCCGAGCAGGCGGCCCGCGCGGCGGCCACGCCGGTCCGGGCCGGCGCCCAGGCCACCCCGGTCTCCGGTCCTCCGGCGAGCCTGTTCACGGCGGGAGCGGGCGGCGGCATCACCCGTCGCACGGTGTGGACCGTCACCTACGACGCCCGGCTCACCCTGACCGTCACCCTCTTCGCCGACAAGCCGGGCAAGAGGAAGGACACGACGGTGCCTGCGCAGCTGCCGACGGATCCCTCACCGACGGGGTTCACGGAGCAGACGGCGACTCAGCTCTGGGGTCGCCTGAGGTGATCGGCGTGTGAGCGGCGCCACGTAAAGGATTTCCGTGCGGCGGAATGTGGGGCAGCGCATAGGTGATTACTTAAGAAGCTGCAACAATGCGTGCTCACATACCGACCGGTTAACCCCGCCACCCACGAGGAGCCCCCACGTGACCGCCACGACGCCCGCCTCCCGCGCGGCCCAGATCCTGTCCCGCCCGATCGCGCTCAACGGTCTCACCGTTCCCAACCGGATCGTGATGGCGCCGATGACCCGCATGTTCTCCCCGGGCGGCGTCCCCGGCGAGGACGTGCGCTCGTACTACGCCCGCCGGGCCGCCGCCGGGGTCGGTCTGATCGTCACCGAGGGCACGTACGTGGGTCACGAGTCGGCCGGCAACAGCGGGCGCGTGCCGCGGTTCCACGGCGAGGAGCAGCTGGCGGGCTGGGCGAAGGTCGCCGAGGACGTGCACGCGGCGGGCGGCACGATCGTCCCGCAGCTGTGGCACATCGGCATGGTCCGCAAGGACGGCGACGCCCCCTTCCCGGACGCCCCCGCGATGGGCCCCTCCGGCCTGGTCGCCGCGGACGCCGAGCCCACCGGCAAGGCGATGACGCAGGCTGACCTGGACGACGTCGTCGCCGCGTTCGCCAAGGCTGCCGCGGATGCCGAGCGCATCGGCCTCGACGGCGTGGAGATCCACGGCGCCCACGGCTACCTCGTCGACCAGTTCCTGTGGGAGGGCACCAACCGCCGTACCGACGCCTACGGCGGCGACCCGGTGGCCCGCGCCCAGTTCGCCGCGGAGATCGTCGCCGCGGTCCGTGAGGCGGTCTCGGCCGAGTTCCCGATCATCTTCCGCTACTCGCAGTGGAAGCAGCAGGACTACACCGCCCGGCTCGCCGAGACCCCCGAGGAGCTGGAGGCGATCCTCACCCCGCTCGCCGCGGCCGGCGTCGACGTCTTCCACGCCTCCACCCGCCGCTACTGGCTGCCGGAGTTCGACGGCTCGGACCTGAACCTGGCCGGCTGGACCAAGAAGCTCACCGGCAAGCAGGTCATCACCGTCGGCTCGGTCGGCCTCGACGGCGAGTTCCTGGGCGCCTTCCAGGGCCAGGGCTCCGAGGTCAAGGGCATCGACAACCTCCTCGACCGCCTGGAGGCCGACGAGTTCGACATGGTCGCCGTGGGCCGCGCGCTGCTCCAGGACCCGGAGTGGGCGGCCAAGGTGCTCGCCGACCGCTTCGACGAGCTGAAGCCGTACGACGCCGCGTCCCTGAAGACGCTCAGCTGAACCCGCCCCGCGGGTGTGGCTACAGAGGGCCGTTCATCGGCTCGATGTCGACGCGCACGGGGGTGCCCCACACCCGCAGCACCTCGTAGTCGGTGAACTCGTGCACGAGCCGGTAGGCCATGGCGGGCCGGGACCCGCGCCGCTGGGCGGCGAGATACGCCTCGGCCTCCCGCCGGTCCCGCCGCGGTGTCCCGCACAGCTGCCACTCCTGCCCGTTCCAGGCCTCAGGCAGCCAGCGCTGCTGGGGCTGGGGCCGGTCGCCGCGCACCCCGTACCGGGAGGGCGCGGTGGCCACGGGCTCGGCGGCGGCCGGCCGGCCCTGGAACTCCGAGCGGCGGGCCGCCCGGCGCCGGGTCTCGCAGAGCAGGCACAGATCGGGCGCGCTCTCGTCCACGGGCCCCTGGGGATGCTCGGGGCAGCGGGTGCTGGGCGCGCTGTTCCCGGTGCTCTCGTCCACGAGGTCGAGTGCCCGGCGCAGATCCGCCTTGATCTCGTGCAGCCGGGCGTCCGGGGTGTCGGCGGTCAGGGCTTCCCCGTGCTCCCCGAGGAGCCGGAGTGCCCTTCCGAGGGCGGCGAGCTGGGCGTGGTTCATGGTCGGCCTGCGTAGTCCTTGAGTTCCTCGGTGTCCAGTTGGACGCCGACGACCTGGGCGGGGTCGGGCGGCTGCAGTGGGGATCCTCAAGGGTAACGGGGGTCCTTGGCCGTGAACCGGGGGAGCCGGGAGCGCCGTAGGGTGTGCACCGTGCTGCCGAGACGCCTGATCGACGTTCTCCACCGCTTCAACGCCGCCCACCCCTGGGACCACAACGCCCGCTATCACCGGTGGCTGCTGCGGCAGTTGCCCCGCCGGTTCGGCAGGGCCCTGGACGTGGGGTGCGGCAGCGGGGATCTGGCCCGGTTGCTGGCCGGGCGGGGCGAGCGGGTGCTGGGGGTCGACGCGGACCCGGAGATCCTTCGGCGGGCCCGGGAGCTGACCGACGCCGCCACCCCCGTCACCTACACCCTCGCCTCCGCCCCGGACGGACTTCCACCGGGTCCGTACGACGTCGTCACCTGTGTCGCCGTGCTCCACCACCTCCCCCTCGCCGAGACCCTCACCCGGCTCCGGCGGGAGCTCGCGCCCGGTGGCACCCTGGTGGTCGTCGGCTGTGCCCGGGCCGCGAGCCCCGTCGATCACGCGCTCGGGCTGGTCGCCATACCGCTCAACCTGCTGACCGGGTGGGTGAAGAACCGCGGGCGGCCCACCACCCACCGGCCCGTCTCGATGACCGCGCCGACCCGTGAACCCGAGCAGTCCTTCGCCGGAATCGCCCGGGAGGCGCGCCGCCTGCTGCCCGGCGCCCGCCTTCGGCGGCGGCTCTTCTGGCGGTACACCCTCCTCTGGCGCGCCCCTGGCGATCCGTCAGGCCACTGAGCGCCGGCGCCCGGTCGTCAGCCCGTGATGTGGTCGAGGGCGCTCTGTGCCCCGCAGGCGGGGGCGGCGGTGAGGGCGCCTGCGGCCAGGGTCAGCGGTGAGACGGGGCTGAACGCGGGGAGCAGGGCGAGGTTCTCGACACACGCCCGCGCGTCTGGATCGGACCCGCGGACGTCGGCGTGGGCGGGGGCGGCCAGGGCGGCGGCGGAGGCCGTGAGGACGGCGGTGACCAGGAACTTCGTCATCATGCCCGGGGAACGACCGGCCGCACGGTACGTCACGCGGGTGCGCCCACCCGGGGGCGGCGGGGGAAGCCGAAGGCGTAGTGCCGCCGAACTCCTTCGCCGTGTTGTGGCCGACGAACACCGCGATCAGGGCCAGGAGGGCGGAGGCGACACAGGACAGGGCCGGGGTCAGGGACGGCAGCCAACCGGGACCGCCCTGCGCCGGGTCGCGAGCCGCGTCCACCGCCGCCGGGTCGGCGAGGGCCGGCCGGAGGCGGGTCATGCAGTGGGCCGCGGAGGTGACGTTGGCCGGCCGCCGACCCGGTCGAGGAGGGCGGTCGCGGTGGAGGCGGGGTCGTTGCGCACGCCCGGGCGTGCGGGTCAGCGGGCCGCGTGCGCCAGCGCGGCACGCAGATGGCCGCCGGACTCCTCCAGAAGGCGGGCGGCCGTCGGGCCGTCGACGTCGGCGAGGAGGGCGAGGATCGCGTTCTTCACCTCGCCGCCGGACTCGGTGAGGGCCCTCTCGATCTCCTCGTCGGAGGCGCCCGTGGCCAGGGAGACGATCCGGCGGGAGCGGGCGCGGAGCTTGTCGTTGGAGGCGCGGACGTCGACCATCAGGTTCCCGTACGTCTTGCCGAGCCGGATCATCGTGATGGTCGACAGCATGTTGAGGACCAGCTTCTGTGCCGTGCCGGCCTTCAGGCGCGTGGAGCCGGTGATCAGCTCCGGGCCCACGACGACCTCGATGCCGTGCTCGGCGGCGGCCGCGAGCGCGCTGTGCTCGTTGCAGGCCAGACCGATGGTCAGCGCGCCCAGGGCGCGGGCGTGTTCGACGGCGCCGATCGCGTACGGGGTGCGGCCGGAGGCGGAGATGCCGACGACGGTGTCCTCGGGGGTGAGTTTGAGGGCGTCCAGGTCGCGGTGGGCCAGCTCCGCGGAGTCCTCGGCGCCCTCGACGGAGGTCACCATCGCCCCGGGGCCGCCCGCGATCAGGCCGACGACCTGGGCGGGGTCGGTGTTGAAGGTGGGCGGGCACTCGGAGGCGTCCAGTACGCCGAGCCGGCCGGCGGTGCCGGCACCGGCGTAGATCAGCCGCCCGCCGCGCGCCATGCGTTCGGCGACGGCGTCGACGGCAGTGGCGATCCGGGGCAGCTGCGCCGCCACGCCCGCGGGCACGCCCGCGTCCTCACCGTTCATCAGGCGGGCGATGTCGAGGGTGGACAGACGGTCGATGTCGGCGAGCTCGGGGCGGAAGGCTTCGGTGGTCAGGGAAGCCAACTGCTGACGCAGGTCATGCGAGGTCATGGGGGGTGGCTCTCTCAGGTCTGGGTGCCGTTGTGCGTGCTGTTGCCCACCCGGGACTGGTGACCTGGGGTCGGTCACCTGGGGCTGGTGCGATGCCGGTGCGCCAGCGCCTCGTACGACGCGGCCAGCGCGGGTGCCGCCGTCTCGTACGTACGCTGGGCCACTCCCACGAACAGGCAGTCCACCACGAGCAGTTGGCTCGTCCGCGAGGACATCGCGGCCGGTCGCAGCTCGCTCTCCCGTGAGGTGGACGTGGTCAGCACGTGGTCGGCGTACTGGGTGACCGGCGAGTCCGGCCGGCCGGTGATGGCCACGGTCGTGGCCCCGCGCTCGAAGGCGACCCGCAGCGGCTCGATGACGTCCCCCGTCGAGCCGGAGTGGGTGATGGCGATCGCCACGTCACCCGAACGGAGCTGCACCGCGTTGGTCACGGCGAGGTGCGGATCGCTGTGGGCGTGCGCTATGAGGCCTATGCGCAGGAGTTTCTGGGTGAGGTCCTGGGCGACGAGCCCGGACGCCCCGATGCCGTAGACGTCGGTGCGGCGGGCGCCGGCCAGGGCGTTCACCGCGGCGCCGAGCTGGACCGTGTCGAGTCCGGCGGCCGTGTCGGCGAGGGTCTGCTGCTCCTCGTAGGCCAGCTTGGTGACGACGTCGGCGATGGGGTCGTCCACCGCGATGTCGGTCGTGATCGCCGGCGCCCGGCCCGACTGCTGCTGCGCGGCGAGGCCCGCGAGGGCCAGACGCAGGTCCCGGTAACCCGGATAGCCGAGCAGGCGGGCGGTGCGGACGACCGTGGCCTCGCTGGTGCCGGTGAGCTCGGCGAGGCCGGTGACCGTGAGGGCGGCGCAGCCGGCCGGGTCGCTCGCGACGGCCTCCGCGACGCGCTGCATGGAGCGGGTCATGGAGGGGGCGAGGGTGCGCACCTTGGCGGCGAGGGAACCACCCGGACCGCCGAAAATTTCCTTCACGTCCTGGGTCACATGTGAAAGATATTTTCGGTTCGGCGCCGGGGTCAAGAGTGCGCACAATGGGTTCCATGGATCTCATCAGTCCCCTTGAGCAGGCCCTGCATGCCGCCCGAGCCCTCGTGCTCGCCGATCTGGTCGCGGGCGAGGTCGCGGAGGCGGACGTGGTCTCGCTGGTCGAGGACTCCGTGGTGGAGCGGCGCTGGTGGGTCGAGCAGTGGCCGGAGGGCGCGTCCTACATCGCCGGGCTGATCGCACAGGACGTGCAGGACGCGCTGCTGGACCGGTACGGCCGCTGGCCGCTGTGCCCGGTGTGCGGCTCCGGCGACCCGCACGCGCTGGACGTGGAGCCCGAACTGGGCCCCGACCCGCACTGGGTGTGCCACAAGGTGGGCGTGAAGGTCGCGGCGGTGGGCTCGCTGAGCTCGGCCACGGGCGGAATGACCTCGTCGTGACGCTGTACATCGATCCGCCCGCCTGGCCCGGACACGGCCGCATGTGGTCGCACATGGTCAGCGATGTGTCCTACGACGAACTCCACGCGTTCGCCGAGCGGCTGGGCGTACCGAGGCGCGCCTTCGAGCGCGACCACTACGACCTGCCGTCGCACCGGTACGCGGACGCGGTGGCCGCCGGGGCGGTGGAGGTCAGCAGCCGCGAAGTGGTGCGGCTGCTGCACGCCTCGGGCCTGCGCCGGCGCAAGGGAGAAGCGGCTCAGGTCCGGCGGATGTAGAGCAGGAGCCCGTCGTCCAGGCCGTGCTCGTCGTGGGCGATGCGCTCCTCCTCCACGGTCGCCCGGGTGAAGCCGGCCCGGGACGCCACGCGCTGGGAGGGGGTGTTGGCGTGCTCGATGGTCGCGAACACCATCTCGACGTCGTCGCGGCCCAGCGCCCAGTCCGTCAGCGTGCGCAGCGCCTCGGTGGCGTACCCCTGGCCCCGGGCGCCTTCGACGACGTCGTAGCCGACCTCCACCCAGCCGTGCTCGTTCGGGGCGCCGTGGAAGCCCATGCCGCCGACCGCGCGGCCGTCCTCGTGCCGGACGAGCGCGAAGATCCCGAACTCCGGCCGGTGCACGCCCGCTTCGTACGCCTTGACCAGGGAGCCGGAGGCCTCGCGGGTGCCCTCGTACGGCTCGCCGCCGAGCCAGGTGAGGCCGCCGTCGCCGCCCAGGCGCAGATCGCGGGCGGCGGCCGGGCGGAGGCCGGTGAGGGTGAGGCGCTCGGCCGGGATGACGAGGTTGTTCCGCCAGCGCCACTCGGCGACGGGGGCGCGGCCGGGCAGCTCGCCGCGGCCGGTGGCCCACAGCAGGGTCGGCCAGGGAGCGGGGCCGGGTTGGACGTGCGGGAAGAGGCAGGCCAGGAGGGACTGGACCAGCTCGGCCGGCGGCTCGTAGGCGATCCCGAGCCCCTCGGCCATGTCCCGTGTGTGCAGCAGCACTTCGGCGATGCCCATCGCGGCGAAGCCCTCGGCGTCGGCGCTGCCGAAGGGGTAGGGGTGGAAGCCGCGGACACCGGGCTCGGCGGTGCGGACGGCGGCGGCGAGCAAGGCGCCGGTCGTCTCGATGACGTGCAGCAGGCCCGCGTTGTCCGTGCCCTCGTCGAGGGTGAGCTCGAAGGGGACATAGGCGTCCTGTGCGCGTCCGGCCAGGTTGGCGGCGTAGGCGATCAGGTCGTCGGCGACATGGACGGCGGTGGCGTGGCAGTCCCACTCCAGCCCTTTGGCCCGGACCGCCCGCCAGTCCCGGTCCACCGCCGCGCGCAGTGCCGCCGCGCAGCCCGCCACGGCCTCGGTCACATCGTCCCCGTTTATCGGTCGCATGGGGCGAACCCTAGGGGGCCGCGTCCCTCAGGGCGACAGGATTTCCAGCTCGGAGGCGAGGTTGTAGCGGGCGGTTGACTCCCAGTGCTCCTGCCCGTGGGGAGTGCGGAACAGGCGGGGCAGGGCGAGGAGTTGGCACAGGACGGCCGAACGGCCCTCCCGGAAGGCGTCGTTCGGCACGAAGTGGTACTCCTCGCGCACCTCGGCGGTGTAGACGGCGTACGCCGACGGGGGCGCGGCCAGGATCGCGAGGTCGGCGTCGCACAGCACCTGGCCGTCGCGGTCGTCGGCGGCGGGGTCGTGCGTGAAGGTGAGCCGGACCAGCCGGGCCACCTCGGCGGTCTTCTCCTGAGAGACCCCGGCCTCGGGGAGCGCGCGTTCGGCGAGGCGGGCCGAGCGCTCCTCGTTCTCGGACCGCTCCGGCAGGTAGACGGCGTCGTGGAACCAGGCCGCCAGGCGTACGACGTCCGGGTCGGCGGCGTACTTCTCCAGGACGTCGATGTGGTCGAGGACCGCGGTGAGGTGGGCCACCGTGTGGTAGCGGCGCTGCGGCTCCTGCCAGCGGGCGAGCAGGTTGTCGGCGTACGGCGCGGGGTCGGGTCCGCCGCCCGGGGCTCGGGCTGTTTCCAGCGTACGGGCGAAACGGAGGCGCAGGGCGTCGAGGTCGGCCATGCCGTCATTCTCCCGCCGGGCGCTGCCGACCGCCGCGTGTCCGGGGTGGTCGGTGCGGGATGTGCCGGCACACTGCTCGGCCGCGTTGATGCGGGTGGTGGAGAACCGGTTCGAGAAGGGCGTGTTCTCGCCCGAGTCCAACGACCGGGACGTCGCCGAGCGGGCCGCGTGGCCGAACGCGCGGGTCGTGGACGAGCCGGAGCGCGGGATGACCGAGGCGGGGCCGGTGATCGCGAAGGCGGGCGGAGTGCTCGACATGATCGCGCTGGGTGTGGTGGTCCCCCCACGCCTTCAGGGCAGTGGGGGAGGGTGCACGCCGGTGACGTGCGCGAGGTCTTCGGCGCGCCGGGGGCGTACGCGGGGGCCGGGCTGCCGGACGCGCTGACGCTGCTCGTCCGGATCACCCGGGAGAAGGTGCACCTGCCCCTGCACGCCGACCTCGACGACGTGGACCAGCCGCTGCGGCTCGGCGCGGCGGTGGCGGCGGGCCCTCCCGCGCGCTGCATCGGCGGCGCGGCCACCCTCGTACGGCTGGACGCGGGGCGGCCGGTGAACGGGGACGGATACGAGCCGGCCGGCGCGCGGGAGGGGGAACTCGACATCTTCGGGTGAAGGGCGCCCCCGCACAGGCGTAGTCTTGGAATTGGACTAGACCTGTAGCGACCGTCGGACGAATGGGGTGCCATGAGCAAGCGTGCAGTCCTGGAGGTGATCGCGCTCGACGTCGAGGACGCGGTCGCCGCCCAGGCCGGAGGCGCGGACCGCCTGGAGCTGGTCACCGACATGGCGGCCGACGGGCTCAGCCCGGCGCCCGCCACCGTCGCCGGGATCCGGGCCGCCGTCGACATCGACCTGCGCGTGATGCTCCGCCTCGCGGACGGGTTCGCGGCCGGAGACGTGGACCATCTGGTCCGGGTGGCCGGCGACCTGCGCGGGGCCGGCGCCGACCAGTTCGTCCTCGGCTTCCTCGGCGTGGACGGCGGGGTCGACCTCGCCGCCGTCGAGCGGGTGGCCGGCATGCTGGACGGCTGCGCGTGGACGTTCCACCGGGCGATCGACCACGCCGCCGACCGCGACGCCCTGCGCAAGCAGCTCGCCGACCTGCCGGGCCTCGACACCTACCTCACCGCGGGCGCCGCCGACGGGGTGGACGCGGGACTGCCGGCGCTGGAGGCCGAGGCGGGCCGGCGGGGAGAGCCCGGGTACGGCCAGACCCTCCTGGTCGGCGGCGGCCTGCGGCTGGACCACGTGCCGCGGCTGCGGGCCGCCGGCATCGACGACTTCCACATCGGCGGGGCGGCCCGGCCCTCCGGGTGGGAGGGGCCGGTTTCCGCGGGAGCCGTGCGGGAGTGGCGCAGGGTGCTGGACGGGGAGTAGGACGGCCCCCGTCCAGCGTCGTCACGCGGTCGCGAGCACGACGAGGACGAAGAGGAACACCAGGCAGAAGCCGGTGAGCGGGACCAGGCCGATCATTCCGGCCGGGCGCCGGAGGACCGGGAGGCCCGGGTCCAGGCCGGGGCCGAAGGCGGCCGTCGGCGCGGGGAGCTTCCGGATCCTGGACAGGGCGAAGAGGTTGATCAGCAGCGTGATGGGCGTGATGATCACCGACATCGGACCCCACCAGCCCTGCACCATCGTGTCCGACTGCATCTTCCGGAAGACGGCGAGCGCGCAGGTCTGGCAGAAGGTGCCCTTCCGCCACAGGTTCCGCATCACGATCAGCATGCCCTGGTGGCCGCGGATCGTCACCCGCGCGGCGGGCGCGGCTCCGCACACGTCGCACCCGGGGCCCGAGGGCGAGGGGGCGGCGGACGGGTGGGCGCCGGGGGCCTGCTGGTACGGAGCGGCCTGGTTGTAGTCGGCGGGCGCCGGCTGGGGCGGGTACGGCGCCGGAGCCTGCTGATACGGACCGGGTGCCTGCTGCTGGTACGCCCCGGGCGCCTGTGCGTACGGTCCAGGTGCCTGCTGCTGGTATGCCCCGGGCGCCTGCTGGTACGGCCCGGGCGCCTGCTGGTACGGCCCGGGCGCCTGCTGGTACGGCCCGGGCGCCTGCTGGTACGGACCCGGCTGCTGCGCGTACGGCCCTGGAGTCTGCGGGTAGCCGGGGTGCGGGGACGGCGGTGTGCTCAACGGAAGCCTTTCCATGGGGACATGCCGGGACGGCACGACACCCTAGCCGCGTGCCCTCAGGCCAACTGAGCCGGTACCGGTGCCGCGTGGGTCACGATCAGTCCGGACACCGCGCGCGTGAGCGCCACGTACAGCCGCCGCAGCCCCGTGCGCTCGTCCGGCTCGCCGTCCACCACCGACTGCGGCTCGTCCAGGACCACGTAGTCGTACTCCAGACCCTTGGCGAGGGACGCCGGGACGAGGGTGAGGCGGGTCTCCTGGGTGGTTTCCTCGCCGGGGGCCAGGCAGGTGATCCCCGCCGCCGTCAGGGCCTCGGCCAGCGCCGGGATGCGGGCGTCGGCGGCGATCAGGCCGGTCGAGCCCTCATTGCGCAGCAACTCCTCGCAGGCAGCGACGACTTCGGACGTCTCGGCGATCGCACGGACCTCGAAGAAGCCGGGGTTCTCACGGACGGAGGCCACCGGGGTGAGGCCGGGGGCGATGTGCGGGAGGAGGCGGGAGGCGTAGGTGATGACGTCGGTGGGGACGCGGAAACCGGCCGTCAGCTCCTCGACGACCCCGTCCCGCTTGCCGAGATGGGCCAGCGCCTCGTCCCAGCCGCGGGTCGCCCAGGGAGTCGTACCCTGCGCCAGGTCGCCCAGCACCGTCGCGCTGCCCGTGGTGCAGCGGCGGCCGACGGCCCGGTACTGCATGGGGGACAGGTCCTGGGCCTCGTCCAGGACGACGTGGCCCAGCGAGTGCGTGCGCTGGATCAGATCGGCCGCCTCGTCGATCAGTACCGCGTCCGCCGCCGACCACCTGGCCGACTTCACACTGCGCACCGGCTTGGCCCACAGGATCGTCTTCTGCTCGTCCTCGTCCAGGACCTCGGCGGCGTGCTCGGCGAGGAAGTCCGCGTCCGTCAGCAGGCGCAGGACGAGTTTCGCCGGGTCCACGGCCGGCCAGATCTCCTTCACGGCCGCCTTCACCGCGCCGTTGCGGGCGACCGCGTCCTGCACCCGGTCGTCCGGCGCCTCGCCCGAGCGCTCCATCTGGACCAGCACCGCGTGCGCGATCCGCTGTGGCAGGGCCTCGCGGGCGGCGCCGTAACGGATGTCCCGCTCCAGCAACTCCCGGGCGAGTTCCTCCAGTTCGTACGACGGGAGCCGCCAGCGACGGGAGCCGCGCACCACCACGACCGCCTCCGTCGGCATGGTCACGTGGGAGTACAGGGCCCGGCGCAGCACCTCGGCCATCCGGGCGTCGCCCTTGATCACGGCGGCGGCCGCGTCGTCGGTGCCGCGCACCTCCACATGCGCGACCAGGTCGTCCACGGTTGCCTGCTGCACCGTCAACTCGCCCAGCGCGGGGAGGACCTGTTCGATGTAGTGCAGGAAGGACCGGTTCGGCCCGATGACCAGGGTGCCGGTGCGGGCGAGCCGTTCCCGGTGGGCGTAGAGGAGGTAGGCGACCCGGTGCAGGCCGACGGCGGTCTTTCCGGTGCCGGGGCCGCCCTGGACGCAGACCGTGCCGGACAGACCGGAGCGGACGATCTCGTCCTGCTCGGGCTGGATGGTGGCGACGATGTCCCGCATGGGGCCGACGCGCGGCCGCTCGATCTCCTGCTGGAGCAGCTTGCTGGTGGCGGCCGCCTCGGCCGGGTCGCAGAGGTGCTCGTCCTCGTACGCGGTCAGGTCGCCGCCGGTGTAGCCGAAGCGGCGGCGCAGCCCGACGTCCATCGGGTTCTTCTTGGACGCCCGGTAGAACGGCTGCGAGACCGGGGCGCGCCAGTCGATGACCATGGGGTCGCCGTCGGCGTCGTGGACATGCCGCCGCCCGATGTAGAACTGCTCGCCCTCCGCTCCTTCGGCCCGGTCCGCGCCGGGTGCGTGCAGATAGTCCAGCCGGCCGAAGAACAGCGGGGTGTCGCTGAGGTCGGCCAGTGCCTTGATCCGCTCGTCGATCTGGCGGGACAGCACTTCGGCGTTGACCCAGTTCGCGGTGACGTCCCGGATGTCCAGCGACTCCACGTCCTCGCGCATGGCGCGCAGCGCGGCGCGGGAGGAGGCGAGGTGGGAGCACTCTCGGGCGAGGGGGTCGGCGTGGCGTTCGTCGAGCGGTTCGTGGGCGGGCGCGGACAAGGGGGTGCCTCCGGATCTGCTCTTGGCATGACAGGGGGCCGTCCGGTTTCCGTCCGGGCGGCGGCTCTCCGCGAGAGGGAGGCGGGCAAGAGCGGAGATTCTAAGGGAGCCACTCAGGGACGGGCCAACGAATTATTCGCGGACGCAGGCGCCGGCCGGACCGTCTGCGCCGCCGCCAGCCGCCGGTACACCGAACTGGCGGTGAGCAGCTCCTCATGACGACCGCACGCGGTGACCCGGCCCTGCTCCAGGACGACGATCCGGTCCGCGTGCTGGACGGTGGAGAGCCGGTGCGCGATGACGAGGACCGCGCACTCCTCGGTGGCGTCCTTCAGGGCCGCGGTGAGCGCGGCCTCGTTGAGGGCGTCGAGGTGGGAGGTGGGTTCGTCCAGGAGCAGCAGCGCCGGGCGGGTGAGCAGGGCACGGGCCAGGGCGACGCGCTGGCGCTCGCCGCCCGACAGCGTGGCGCCGTGTTCCCCGACGGTGCCGTGCAGGCCGCCGGGCAGCCGCTCGGCCACCTCCTCGAGGCGGGCCAGCCTCAGGGCCCGGCGCACCTCGTCCTCCGTGGCGTCCGGGCGGCCGTAGACGATGTTGTCGTGGAGCGTGCCGCGCACGACATGGCTGCTCTGGTCCACGATCGCGAGCCCGGCCCGGCCGGCGTCGCGGGAGAGCTCCGCGGCGGGGCGCCCGTGGAAGCGGAGCCGGCCCGTGTCGGGTTCGTAGAACCGGGCGATCAGCGCGAACACGGTGCTCTTGCCCGCCCCGGACAGTCCGACCAGGGCGACCTGCCGGCGCTGCGGCACGGTGAAGGAGACCCCGCGCAGCACCGGCCGCCCCGGCCGGTAGCCGAAGTGGACGTCCTCCAGTTCGAGGGCCGGTGGTCCGAGGGCCGGTGGTTCGAGGGCCGGTCCGTGCGCGGGTGGCTGCGGGGCGGGCGGCGCCCCGGGGCCGGTGGGCTCGACGGGCAGCTTCAGGGCCTGCTCGATGCGCAGGTGGGCGCCCATGCCCCGCTGGATCAGGCCGGCCGCGCGGAACACCGAGGACAGCGGGACGACGAGGTAGGAGGCGTACAGCAGGAAAGCGACCAGGTCGCCCAGGGAGTGACCGTGGCCGTGGGCACGCAGGCCTCCGACGACGAGGACCAGCAGGAAGGAGCCCTGGACGGCGAGTTCGACGGCCGAGCTCATGACCGCGGCGTACTTCGCGGCGCGCACTCCGGCGGCGCAGGCCTCGTCGACGCGGGCGCCGATGCGCGCCGCCTCACGCTGTTCGGCGCGGTACACACGGACCATGGCGAGCGCGCCCAGGGCGCGTTCGAGGTCGGCGGCGACGGCGCCGACGGACGACTGCAGGCGCTCCGAAGCGGTGCGGATGCCCCGGAGCAGCAGGGCGACCACGGCCGCCGCGGTCGCCACGGTCGCCGTGACGAGCACCAGCAGCAGCGGGTCGAGCCAGGCCATCAGGGCCAGCGCGCCGACGGAGACCACCGCCCCGGTGACCAGGTCGACCAGCGCCTGGGCGACCACCTCGCGCAGCAGGGTGGTGTCGGCGGTCACCCGCGCGATCAGGTCGCCGCCGCGCTGCCGGTCGTACTCCCGCATCTCCAGTCGCAGCAACCGCCCCACCAGGGTGTGGCGCAGTTGTCGTACGACGCCTTCGCCGGTCCGCTCCAGCAGGAACCGGCCGGCGGCGCCGGTGCCGGCCTCGGCGGCGAACAGGGCGGTGAGCAGCAACAGCGGCGGCCAGAGGGGCTGCTGCCCGCTGCTGGCGTCCACCATCCGTTTGGCCAGCAGCGGCTGGGCGAGCCCCAGCGCGGACGCCGCCAGGGTCAGCGTGGTCGCCAGGGCGATCGCACCGCGGTGGCGGGCGGTGAGCCGGCACACGGCGAGGATCGCGGCCCGCGTGGACCGGTCGGTGTCGTCCTCGCCGTGGGCCTCCTGCTCACCGGCCGTCATCGCCGTACCGGCCCGACGGCCATCAGACGGGCGAAGTAGCCGTCGGGCGCGCCCTCGCCGACCGGCAGGCCCTCCGCCTCGATCCAGGCGTGCGCGGTGAACGGCGGTACGACGCGGACGCCCGTGCACCAGGTCGGCCAGGTGCCGCCGAGACGGCACAGGAGGGCGGCCCCGAGGGAGCGGGGCAGGCAGCCCTTCGGTCCGGCGCAGCGCAGGCTCACCGCGCACACGGCGTCGCGGGCGCGCAGGGCCTGGGCCGCGCTGGCGGGGGCGGCGCCGCGGCGCAGCAGGCCGAGGGCCGTGCGGATGTGACGGGGTGGCAGCAGGGAGAGGACGACGGCCGGCAGGAGGACCGTGCGGGCGGCGAGGCGGCGGCCGAGGGGAACCCCGTACGGCCGCTCCAGGGCACTGGGCGTGCTCATTCGGCCAGCCCGCCGGCGCGCAGCTGCTCCACCAGGGCGTCGACGTCGGCCCGTGCGCGGCCGGGGTCGACGTCGAACGCCTCCGTGACCGCCGCCGTCGCGGCCGCCTCGTCACCGCCCGCCATGAGCGTGTCGACCACCAGGGTCGCGGTGGGGTTCAGCTCCCAGTACTCGCCGGAGCGCTGGTCGAGGAGGACGGTGCCGTAGTCGGTCTTCGCGGTGCAGATCTCGGCACCGAACCGCAATGCCATGACGGCTCTCCTTCGTCGGTTTCGTCGGTCGGGTCACTTCGGTACGTCGTGCCGCGTACGGCCGAGCGCGCGCAGCCACACCTCGACCGAGATGGTCGAGTACAGGACGGCCTCCCGCAGGTGCCGGGTGGCGGGGCGCTCCGCCAGCCGGCGCAGCACGTCGCCGTCCACCAGGCCCAGCCGTTCCAGCCGCGAGTCCTCCCACAGCGCCTTCAGGTCGCCGCGGTGCTCGCGCAGCCCGTCGGCCGCGTCCCTCGCGGCGGTGGCCTTGTCGGTCCGGCGCAGGCACTCCTCGGGCACGATGCCGCGCATGGCCGCGGTCAGCAGCGGCTTGTACCGCCAGGGCGAGACGCGTTCGTCGGGACGCACGGCGAGGGCGGCCTCGATGACCCGGTCGTCGAGGAACGGCGAGGCCATGGGCAGCCCGCAGCGGGCCGCCATGTGGTCCCACTGCCGGATGATGCGGGTGCAGTTGCGGATCTGTTCCAGGTCGGCGTGGAGTCCCCGGTCGGGGTGCAGGGGCCGGGTCCGGGCGGCCGTGCGCAGTGCCGTACGGGCCAGGTGCTCGGCCTCCGGTGTCACCCACTCGAACAGGCGCGGGCTCATGCCCCAGCCGAGACTGGTGGCGACCGTCGGGGCCAGCGGGTCGCGCAGCCGGTGCCCCGCGTCCGCCAGCCAGGTGCCGTAGGGGCGGGAGTCGGCCAGGGTGGCGAGCATGGGGCCGAGCGGCCACTGCCACAGCGCCTTGAAGCCGCGCAGCTGCCGCAGCGCGAACAGCGGGCGGCGCCGGGCGAGCCGGTGGTAGTACGCCTCGGAGCACCAGGCCACGTGGTCGCCGCCGATGCCCGTCAGATGCACCCGGCTGCCCCGTTCGGCCATGGCCGGCAGGTGGTGCAGGACACGCGCGCGGTCCATGACACCGATGGTGGGCTCGTCCAGTACGTCGTCGATGTCGAGGAGTCCGGTGTAGACGAGGGGTGAGGCCTCGGCGTCCCAGATGACGTGCTCGACGTCCGGCAGGGCGGCGGCGGCCCGCTTCGCCCAGTGCAGGTCGGTGTCGGCGGGGTCGCGTCCGGGCCAGGTGGAGGCCACGACGCGGGCCGGTGAGCGGTCGGCGAGGAAGCAGACGGAGGTGGAGTCGAGGCCGCCGGACAGGTCGCAGCTGACCGTGCCGCCGTGCCGGGTGCGGGCGTGGACGGCCTCGGCGAGGGCCTCGCGGACCCGGGGGGCGCCGGTGCGCAGCGGGACGACCGGTTCCGGGGGTGTCCACCAGCGGGTGTGGCGTGCGCCTTGGCCGTCGGGCGCGAGGATGAGCGCCTCGTGCGGGGCGACGGCGGTGACGCCGGGCCACAGCGGTTCGTCGAGCAGGGGGTGCGGAACGGGCCAGAGCAGCCGTACGGCCAGGCGTTCCGGCGCCGGTTCGACGCCGAGCGCGGCGGCCAGGACGTCCGCCCGGGTCGCGGCCACCCGGGTGCCGGCGACCGGTGCGTGGAAGACCAGCCGGAGACCGGAGGCCGTCCCCTGCACCCGGATCCGCCCGTCGAGGGCGGCGACGAGGTGGCAGCTGCCGGGCAGCGAGCGGGCCCAGGCGTCCAGCGCGGCGAGGTCGCGCAGGGAGCGGGCGACCCGCCGCAGTTCCGTGGCGTCGACGGGGACGCAGCCGACGAGGGCGAGGGCGGCGGGGCCGACACGGGCGCTGACGATCTCCTGGTCGTGCCAGTGGCCCACGAGCCAGGGCCGGCCCGAGGCGTGATCGAGGCTGCGGGTGCCGGGGCGGGCGAAGGAGCGGGCCACGGCGGCCGCGTCCGCGCGGTCGGCGAAGACCGCGAAGTGCGCGTCGCCGTGGCCCGTCCCCGCACTTGCGTGCAGATCAGTCATGACGTCGAGGCACAGGCCGTCGCTCGTCCGCCGTTCAGTTCTTGCTCAGGATGAGCCGGTCGTTGCCGTGCCGCTGCAGCAGCCCGGTCTCCTTGCGGAAGGAACCGAGTCGGACGAGGGTCGGTGCCTCGTAGGCCTTCTTCATGACGTGTTCTCTCCTTTGAGGGTTGTCGCTCCGCCCCCCGAGGGCGGCCTGCCACCAGATAGCCGGGCAGAGGGGCGGCCCGACAAGATGGGGGAGAACAGTCGGATTGTCTGCAGATTCCGTCCGATGATGGTGTGTTCGAGCGCTGAACGGGCGTCTGCGTGGCAGGGGCCCGCGCTCCGCAGGTGCCGGTGGCGTGTGCCGGAGGAACGTTTTCACCTGGACCGTGGCGCGGCGGCAGGGCCCGGGCCGGAACGGGCGCGGGAAGGGATTGCGAGGGCGCGCTCCGGCCGGTGCCGCGAATCCGGATGAGGACCCTTAGGGGGCGAGGCCGCCCGGCGTAGGGGGAGCGCTCCGCCCTGAGAGGTAGGCGAAGACGGAGGAGATTGGCTCTGGAGATTGATGCCGGTCACGCCGGGTGAGAGCGACTATGAAGGCATGAGCGCAGCAACCATCTCTCCAGGCCCTGTACGACCGCCGGCCGGCGCCACAGCCGTGGACGGCCCGCATCACCACTGGCTCGGCAACGCCCTGCGCGCCGTCAAGGTGTTCGCGGAGGCGGCGATCGGCGTCGTGATCCTCGGCGAGTACGGCGAGGAAGCGGGCATACGCCGCAAGTGACCGCATAGGGTCGCGTCCGTGCCACAACAGACGGTGCGGAAACGGACGGCAGCCCTTCTCCTGGCCCTGTCCCTCCTCGCCCTCTCCCTCGCCGCCTTCGCCGCGTTGTGCGTCCTGCAGCACGCACCCATGGCCGACCTGCTCGTCTAGCGCGCCGAGGGCGCGGCCGTGGCCCACGGCACCGATCTGTACGGCTTCACCGTCACCCGGTGGCGCCTCCCCGCGACCTACCCGCCCTTCGCCGCGATCCTGTTCGTCCCGGCGGCCTGGCTCCCCCTCCCGGCCCTGAAGGCGGCCTTCCTCGCGGGCAACGCGCTCCTGCTCGCCGCTCTGATCGCCCTCTCGGCCCGCCTCGCGGGAACAACGGCCTCCCGGGCCCTGCTCGGCACGGCCACGGCGTTCACGGCCCGCACCCTCTGGCTCGTCCCGCACGAGGGCGCCCGCGACCTCCACCTGCCCTGGTGGCAACAGCCCCTGGCATCGCCGTACCCGCTGCTGGGGCCGGCGCTGGTCGCGGCGGCGGCGCTCCGGGCGGCTCAGCCGGTGCTGTCCTCCGCCAGGATCTCGTCGGCGTCCACGATCCGGTAGGCGTAGCCCTGTTCGGCCAGGAAGCGCTGGCGGTGGGCGGCGAAGTCCTGGTCGATGGTGTCGCGGGCGACGACCGAGTAGAAGTGGGCCTGGTGGCCGTCGGCCTTGGGGCGCAGGACGCGGCCGAGGCGCTGGGCCTCCTCCTGGCGGGAGCCGAAGGTGCCGGACACCTGGACGGCGACCGTCGCCTCCGGCAGGTCGATGGAGAAGTTCGCGACCTTCGACACCACCAGCACGCTGATCTCGCCCTCCCTGAAGGCGTCGAAGAGCTTCTCGCGCTGGGCGTTGGAGGTCTCGCCCTTGATGACCGGGGCGTTCAAGTGCTCGCCCAGTTCGTCGAGTTGGTCGATGTACTGGCCGATGACGAGGATCTGCTGCCCGGCGAAACGGCGGACGATCGCCTCCGTCACCTTCCGCTTGGTGTCCGTCGTCGCGCAGAAGCGGTACTTCTCCTCCGTCTCGGCGGTGGCGTACGCCAGCCGCTCGGTGTCCGTCAGGTTCACCCGGACCTCGACGCAGTCGGCCGGCGCGATGTAGCCCTGCGCCTCGATCTCCTTCCACGGCGCGTCGAACCGCTTCGGCCCGATGAGGGAGAACACGTCCGACTCGCGGCCGTCCTCGCGGACGAGGGTGGCCGTCAGGCCGAGCCGGCGCCGGGCCTGGAGATCCGCCGTGAACTTGAAGACGGGAGCGGGCAGCAGGTGCACCTCGTCGTAGACGATCAGGCCCCAGTCCCGGGAGTCGAAGAGTTCGAGGTGGGGGTAGATCCCCTTCCGCTTGGTGGTCAGCACCTGGTAGGTGGCGATGGTGACCGGGCGGATCTCCTTCTTCGTGCCGCTGTACTCGCCGATCTCGTCCTCGGTCAGCGAGGTCCGCTTCACCAGCTCGTGCTTCCACTGCCGGGCCGAGACGGTGTTGGTGACCAGGATGAGCGTCGTGGACTTGGCCTGGGCCATGGATCCGGCGCCCACCAGTGTCTTACCGGCACCGCACGGCAGCACGACGACACCGCTGCCGCCGTGCCAGAAGTTCTCCACGGCCTGCTTCTGGTACGGCCTGAGGGCCCAGCCGTCCTCCAGCAGCTCGATCGGGTGCGCCTCACCGTCGACGTACCCGGCGAGGTCCTCGGCCGGCCAGCCCAGCTTCAGCAGCATCTGCTTGATCTGCCCGCGCTCGGAGGGGTGCACGACGACGCTGTCCGGGTCGATCCGCGCCCCGACGAGGGGGGTGATCCGCTTGGACTTCAGCACCTCCTCCAGCACCGGCCGGTCGGTGGTGGTCAGCACGAGTCCGTGCGCGGGGTGCTTGCTCAGCGTGAGCCGCCCGTACCGGTCCATCGTCTCGGCGATGTCCACGAGCAGTGCGTGCGGCACCGGATACCGGCTGTACTGCACCAGGGCGTCCACGACCTGCTCGGCATCGTGCCCGGCGGCGCGCGCGTTCCACAGCCCGAGCGGGGTGACCCGGTAGGTGTGGATGTGCTCGGGCGCCCGCTCCAGCTCGGCGAACGGCGCGATGGCACGCCGGCAGTCGTCGGCCCGCTCGTGGTCGACTTCCAGGAGCAGGGTCTTGTCGGACTGGACGATCAGCGGTCCGTTCACGAGCGGCTGCCTTTCTGAACGGCTGGACGTGGCCAAACATCCAGTGTGCCGTAAACGCCGACGATCACCGTCAGCCTTCCGCGAGCTCCGCCACCCCGGTGATCCGGTGCAGCGGATAGGTGCGCACCTCGTCCGCGGTGTGGTCGTACGCCGTGACGAAACCGCCCTCCACCTTGACCGGGGCGATGACGCGCTGGCTGGCGGTGCCCTCGGCGTTGACGTAGCCGATCCACAGGGACTCGCCGGTCAGGACGGCGGCCTGCACGGTGGCCAGGGTCTCGGCGGAGGAGGTGCGGGGCAGTTCACCGCCCGGCACGGCAGCGCCGTCCCCGGCGGTCCTGCGCGGGGCGGTGGCGGCCAGGTCACCGGCCCGGATCGCGCGGATCGCCGCCGTGAGCAGCGTGGCGTCGGGTGGCGGCGGGCCGTCCGGGACCGGTTCGGGAGCGGTGCGCGGCGGGGTGCGGTGGGCGTGGGCGCGGGCGATCAGGACGTCACCCTCGGCGGACTCGGCGGCGGGCGCGTAGCCCATCGCGCGCAGGCCCTCCAGCAGCGTCGCCGGGTCGCACTGGGCGGCCAGCACGGTCGGGGCGAGGCGGCGCAGCCGCAGGGCCGCGGCGCGCTTGTCGGCGAGGATCTCGTTCAGCAGGGTGTCGTCGTCGCAGCGTACGTACGCCGAGGCCGCGCCGACCCGGAGGTGGCCGTGCTTGCGGGCCACGTCGTCGATCAGATAGGCGAGCGGCTGCGGCACCGGGGTGCGGGAGTGCTCGACGAGGAAGGCGTGCAGGTCGGCGGCGCTGCGGCCGGCGTCCAGGGCACGCCGTACCGAGGCCGGGGTGAAGCGGTACACGGTCGCGCCGCCCTTGGACTCGACGTCCGCGAGCACGTCCAGCACATCGGCGAGGGGGCGCCGCAGCGGCCCGGGCGCCACCGCCGTCAGGTCGGCCTGCAGCAGCACGTGGTCCAGCGGTTCGGGCAGGAGCGGCGCGAGGAGCCGGGCCGCCGCGGCCGTCGCCACGGCCTGCTCGGCGGGGGAGAGCGGGGTGAGGGCGTGGCCGCCGGGACGGTGGTGATGGTGGACGGGGAGCTTGTCGCCGGGGCCGGTCCCCTCCGCCGGGCCGGCCGGGGCGAGGACGCGGGTGGAGCCGGTGGCGGCCGCCGGGGCCGGGGTACCGGGCGAGGCGGAGGTGCCCGGGGTGCCCGATCCGGTGCGTGAGCCCGCCCCCGCCGCCGGGGCGCCCAGCAGGGCCCGCGCCTGCGCCGACAGCGCGCCCCGGCCCGTGATGCCCAGTTGCTCCGCCTCGGACAGGGTCCAGCGGGCCAGCCGGGAGCGCAGGTCCTCGTCGTCGTTCCGCTGCTGGGGTCCGCGCAGCGGCCGTTCCCAGCGCAGCCGGGCCAGCACCGACTCGGTGTCGGGCGCCGCGCCCACCGGCAGCCCGGCCAGCAGCGTCAGCACCCGGTGCCGCACCTCGGGTGCGGCCGAGCGGTCCAGGCCGGGCCCGAGCGCGGAGAGCGTACGGTCCTTGGCGTCCCGCCCGCCGACCAGCCCCGGCGTCCGGGTGGCCGTCAGCCAGGCCTCCGCCAGCTGGGACCAGCGCTCGGCGGCGGGCCGCTCCAGCCACTCGTCGTAGGCGGGCGTGGCCGCGTACCGCTCGTCGGCCTCGCCGTCGGAGGCGATCAGCCCGGCCGCGTACGCCAGTTCCACCCAGAACGCGGCGACCGGCTCGGACACGTCCAGGGCGACGGCGGTCCGCTTCAGGTCGCGGACGCTCAGCCCGCCGGCCCGCAGCACGGCCGGGCCGCCCTCGTCCCAGTCCTTCATCAGCTCCTCGACCGTGGCGAGCGCGGTGTACGCCTGCCCGGCCGCCGTCGCGTCCACCACCTGCGCACCGTGCGTCGAGGCCGGCTCCACGGCGGGCGGCAGCGGCTCGGGCGCGCGGTGGGCGCGGCCCTCGCGCAGATGCAGGGCGACTTCGCGCGGCAGCACGACCGTGCCGGGCGCGGTCGGCAGCAGCAGGCCGCGGTCGAGCAGCCAGCGCAGATGAGCGGCCGGGTCCGGGGTGACCTGCCCGTACGGCGGCCCCCACACCAGCCGCGCCAGCACCTCGCGGGCGGCCTCCGGGGCCTCGGCCAGCAGGTCGCCCATCTTCTTCCGGTCGTCGAACAGCGCGGTGAGCGCGGCCACGGCGGACACCGAGTCGTGCGTCGAGGGCAGCCCGGCCGTCGCGACGATGTCCTGGATCCGGCCCGGCGACATGCCCGAGGTGGCCTCCTGCACGCTGGGCCCGAGCCCCGTCGGGGAGGGGTGCTGCGGGGACGGCGCGAGGAGTTCGCGGACCGTGCGCACCAGCCGCAGCCGCTCGTCGTCGCCCCACACCAGCGCCTGTTCGCGAAGCGTGCCGAGGGCGTGCGGCAGCGCGGCGGCGACCGTCTCGTCCCCGGCGTCCCCGGCCATCAGGGCGAGCAGCGTGTCGTACGACGCCGGGTCCGGGGCCACGGCCAGCGCCTCCGCCGTCTGCAGCGCGAACCGGTCCAGCCGCTCCAGCGCGCGCAGCACCGAGGCGCGGGTGCCGGCGCGGGTGGCCAGCTGGGTGAGGTCGGTCGGGACGGGCGTGATGAGGTCGGGGCGGCTGCGCAGCAGCGCGGCAAGGGAGACGTCGTCCCGCGCGCGGAGCGCTTCCGCGAGGGAACGGGGGGCTGGGTGGGCCGCTTGGCTCATCTGACCCACGGTAGCGGGTGCCGTCCCCGAGAGGGGTGCCCACGTGGGGCCCCGGCCCGGCACGGGTTTCGGGGAGGCGACTCTGCGCTACCGTCCTCACGGGGTTTCATCGCCGTCGCCCCGGAGGGGTTTCCGTTGGGGATCGAGAGCGACCAGGTCGTCTACGAGTACCTGAGCCGTGTCGGAGACATCGCTCAGCAACGGCAGTTGCCGTCGGCCACGCGGATGCGGCTCGTGTCGGAGCTGCGCAACGAGATCGACCGGCACCGGGCCAAGGCGACGGTCGACAGTCCCGCCGCGGTCCGCCGCATCCTGGACCGGCTGGGCACCCCGGACGAGGTCGTCGAGGCCGCGGGCGGCACGTCGGGCGCGTCCGGCGCGTCCGGCACCGGCCGGGTGCCGCAGCCGCCGCCCGCCGCCGTGCCCGTACAGCCCGCGCCTCGCGAGCGGAAGCCGAGGCCGAAGGCGGAGCCGGATCCGGCGGACGGGGAACGGCAGGAGGGCCTGAGGGGCCTGAAGGGTTTGAAGGGCCTGCGCCGGGCCGTCCCCCGCCCCCGTCCCGCCGAGACCGACCCGGCGGCCTCCGCCCCGCGCGACGCCCCGTCCCCGCCGCACCTGGCCGCCGCGCACGAACTCGGGGACAGCGCCGTACAGCCCGACTGGTGGCGGGTGGGCGGCGACTCCTTCGGCCTCGCGGCCGAGACGGACTCGGTGCCGGGGTTCGTGGGCGGTGTGGAGATCCCGGAGCTGCTCAGGCGGCCGCCGAAGGAGCGGAAGCCGGCGGACCGGGCCCCGGAGACGGCCGAGCCGGAGGCGGCCGAGGCCGAGACCGAGCCCGCCGTCCGCCGGCGTCGGTTCCGTCCCGCCGCCGGCTGGACCAACCCCCTCCTGCTGCTGGCCGCCGCCGCGCTGGTCGCCGGTGCGGTGCTCGGGAACTGGTTCGCCCTGATCCTCGGCTGGGTGATCGCCTACGGCTCCCGGCGGCTGACCCCCGCGGAGACCAAGACGGCCGTGATGGTCCTGCCGGGTACGGCGGTCGCGGCCGGACTGGTCTGGCTGTGGGGGAGGTTCGACGGCCGCTGGGGGCGGCCGATCGCGCAGGGTCACATGAACGACGCGATCGCCGGGACCTGGCCGTGGGTCGTGCGGGGGGCGGCGGTGGCGTCGGCGCTGTACTTGGTGTGGCGCTCACAGAGGAGCCGGTGAGCGCCCCGAAAAGGCGCTGGGAACTGCGCGATCAGCTCGACGGACCCGCACTCGGCGGACAACAGCGCCTCCTGCGGCGCCGTCCCGCCCGGCCGAACCGCCGGCGGCACCCGGCAGAATGACGCATATGACACTCACGGTCGGCTTCGACCTCGACATGACCCTGATCGACTCCCGGCCCGGTATCCACGCCTGTTACCTCGCGCTGTCCGAGCGGACCGGAACGTACATCGATGCCGATCTGGCGGTGACCCGGCTCGGACCGCCGCTCGTCGAGGAGCTGATCAACTGGTTCCCGGAGGAGCAGGTGCCCGCGATGGCCGACCTGTACCGGCAGATGTACCCGGCGATCGCCATCGCCGCGACCCCCGCCATGGACGGCGCCCGGGAGGCGATAGCCGCGGTGCGGGCGGCCGGCGGACGGACGATGGTGGTCACGGCGAAGTACGAGCCCAGCGCCAAGCTGCACCTGAGCCACCTCGGCATCGAGCCCGACGTGGTCGTGGGCGACCTGTGGGCGGAGCGGAAGGCGGAGGCGCTGCGCGAGTACCGGGCCGGCGTGTACGTCGGCGACCATGTCGGGGACGTGCGCGGGGCCCGTACGGCGGGAGCGCTGTCGGTCGCCGTGGCGACCGGCCCCTGCCCCGCCGACGAACTGCGCGCCGCCGGCGCGGACGTCGTCCTGGCGGACCTGTCCGCCTTCCCGGCGTGGCTGGCCGCCTACCGTGAGGCGCCCCGCGCCTGACGCCGGCCGGCGGCGATCGACCGCAGGACGCCCGCGCCGGCCACGAGGAAACCGACGGCCATGAGCATGCTCAAACCGAACATGTAGGTCGGAAAAGGCCGGGCGCCGAGGAACAGCGGGGCCACGGTGACGAGGGTGGCCGCGGCCCCGATGAAGAAGACGATCGCACCGGCGCGGATCAGCCGGTCACCGGGCGCGGCGGAATTCGTTTGGGTTTTGTCACGCACCGGACCAGGGTAGTTCCCTGCGCGAGAGAACAACCGGGGGACGTCTTGTCACCCGCCCCAAGACCATTAGCCTTGGTAGCGGCGGGTCACGGTCGACCCGCTCTAGTGCTATCAAGAGCCGTTTCCGAAGTAATTTTCCCAACGAGTACGAGGACGAGGACAGACGTGCCTACCGGCAAGGTCAAATGGTTCAACAGCGAGAAGGGCTTCGGCTTTCTCTCCCGCGACGACGGCGGTGACGTCTTCGTCCATTCCTCGGTTCTCCCCGCCGGAGTCGATTCGCTCAAGCCGGGACAGCGCGTGGAGTTCGGTGTCGTCGCCGGTCAGCGCGGCGACCAGGCGCTGTCGGTGGTCGTGCTCGACCCGACGCCGTCCGTCGCCGCCGCCCAGCGCAAGAAGCCGGACGAGCTGGCCTCGATCGTGCAGGACCTGACGACCCTTCTCGAGAACATCACGCCGATGCTGGAGAAGGGCCGCTACCCGGACAAGGTCTCCGGCAAGAAGATCGCCGGCCTGCTGCGCGCGGTCGCCGACCAGCTGGACGTGTAGGCACCCGTCAGGGAAACGAGAGCGCGTCCGGGCCGAGGGGCGGTACCAGCCCCTCGGCCGCCGCGCGTGTGAGCAGGCCGCGGATCGCGGCGTAGCCGTCCTCGCCGAGGCCGGCGGTGAACTCGTTCACGTACAACCCGATGTGCTGGTCCGCCACGGCCGGGTCCATCTCCTGGGCGTGCGCCATCACGTACGGCCGGGAGGCCTCGGGGTCGTCCCAGGCGGCCCGTACGGAGGCGCGGACGGAGTCGGCGAGCCGGGTCAGCGTGTCGGCGCCCAGCGAGCGCTTGGCGATGATCGCGCCGAGCGGGATGGGCAGCCCGGTGGTCTTCTCCCAGTGCTCGCCCATGTCGGCGAGCTTGTGCAGCCCGTAGTTCTGGTAGGTGAACCGGGCCTCGTGGATGACCAGTCCGGCGTCCACCTTGCCGTCCCGGACGGCCGGCATGATCTCGTGGAACGGCAGGACGACGATCTCGCCGACCCCGCTGTCCGGCAGCGTGTCCGCCGCCCACAGGCGGAAGAGGAGATAGGCGGTCGACTTCTCGCTGGGCACCGCGACCGTACGGCCCGTCAGGTCGAGGCCCGGCTCGCGGGTGAGCACCAGCGGCCCGCAGCCCCGCCCCAGCGCACCGCCGCACGGCAGCAGCGCGTACTCGCCGAGGACGTACGGCAGGACGGCGTACGACACCTTCAGTACGTCGAACTCGCCGCGCTCGGCCATGCCGTTGGTGATGTCGATGTCGGCGAAGGTCACGTCCAGCGCGGGGGCGCCGGGGATCCGGCCGTGGGCGAGGGCGTCGAAGACGAAGGTGTCGTTGGGGCAGGGGGAGTACGCGATCCGCAGGGACCGCTGCTCACTGGTCGTCATGACGGTTCCAACTCTCCAATGCCGGCGCGAGCTTCCCGAAGCCCTCGGTGAGGGCCGTGAGGGCGTCGCCGATGCGCCAGGCGGCCCGGTCGCGCGGGCCGACCGGGTTGGAGACCGCGCGGATCTCCAGCACCGGCGTTCCGTGCGCGGCGGCCGCCTCCGCCACCCCGAACCCCTCCATGCCCTCGGCGAGCGCCCGCGGGTGCCGGGCGCACAGCTCGGTGGCGCGGGCGGCGGTGCCGGTGACGGTGGAGACGGTCAGGACGGTGCCGGCCGGGGCGCCGGTGGCCTGGCAGGCGGCCCGCACCAGTGATCCCGGCGGGTGGTGGGTGACGGTCCCGAAGCCGAGTTCGGTGACCGGGACGAAGCCGTCGGCGGTCTCGGCGCCCAGGTCGGCCACGGTGATCCGGTCGGCGACGACGAGCGAGCCGACGGGCGCCCCGGGCTGGAAGCCGCCGCCGATCCCGGCCGAGACGACCAGGTCGTACGGGGCGCCGGCGAGGCGGGCCGCGGTGAGTGCCGCGGAGACGGAGGCCGCGGCGAGGGCCGGGCCGACACCCGCGTCGAGCAGGTCCCAGCCGCCGGCCGTACGCGTCAGACCCGCGCCGGGCAGCCAGACCTGCTCCACCGGCGTGGGGAACGCCCGTGCCACCGCGTCCCGCTCTGCCGGGACCGCGGTGGCGACGAGGACTCGTACGACTGGCACGGAGGCCGTGATCAGGTGGCCTGCTTCAGCTTGAACGACCACATGCCCTGGTTGGACTTCTCGCCCATCCGGATCGTGACCGTGTTGACGTTGCCCTGGGTGCCGTACTGCTGGTTGAAGAACGCGCTGCCCGGGACGGTGCGGTAGGTCTTCTTGCTGACGTCGGTGAACTGCTGGCCGTTCACCAGGAGCACCCAGCCGGCGTCCGCGATCTTCGGGTCGACACCGACGCGGACCGTCTCGTCCTGGTCGACCTTGATCGACTTGGCGTTGCCGATGTTCTTGACGCACTTCGTCAGCGACTTGGCGTCCAGCGCCTTGCCGTCGTTGTAGCACAGGGCCTCGGAGTTGACCGAGCTGTCGCCGACGGTGACGGTCGCGACGGGCGTCGGCTTCTCGCAGGCCGTGAGCAGGAGCAGTCCGGCGGAAACGGCGCCGGCGGCGGCGACGGCGCGGCGGCGTCGCACAGCGGATTGCAGCGTGGTCATGGCCGAAGGCTATCGGGCGCCCCGAGCCGTCCGCCCACGTGGGGTGCGGCGTGCCCGGTTCGTTACGCCAGCCGTGCCTGCGGTTCGGGAAACCGTGTCCGCTTCGTTATGCCGAGGTCAGGGTGGTGTCCGGCATGTCAGGCCACCCGGGACCGGGCGCGGCCGCCGTGGCGGGCCGAGGCGAGCAGGCCCTTGAGCGTGCTCAGCCAGCCGACCGCCACGAACACCGCGCCGATGAACAGGCCGACGGTGCCGTTGAGCGGCAGCACGATGCCGACGGCACCGCCGAACACCCACGCCATCTGCAGCAGCGTCTCCGAACGGGCGAACGCCGAGGTGCGCACCAGCTCCGGCACGTCCCGCTGGATCAGCGCGTCCAGGGCCAGCTTGGCCAGCGCCTGGCCGAACCCGGCGACGGCCGCGAGGCAGGCCACCAGGAACGCCCCGAAGAACAGGGCGGCCACGATCGTCGTACCGAGCACCACCGCGACGACCGTCACGATGATGATCTCCGGGGCGCGTGATCTCAGCCAGGCCCCGACGGCCGTACCCAGCGCGTTGCCCGCGCCCGCCGCCACGCCCACGATCCCCAGCGAGACCGCCGCGCTCTCGCCGGTCAGCGGGTGCTCGCGCAGCAGGAAGGCGAGGAAGAAGATCAGGAAGCCGGAGAGGCAGCGCAGGGCGGCGTTGGCGCCGAGCGCGTGGGTGACGGCGGGCCCCACGGTCCGCAGCCCCGGCCGCTTCACCTGCTCCTTCTTCCGGTACGGCCCGTGCAGATGCTGCTCGTCGGCGGCGAGCAGCGCCACGTCCTCGCCCTTGGCCGAGTCCACCTTGGGCGGCAGGGAGAACGACAGGAACGTTCCCGCGACGAAGATCACGAAGGCGCCGTACAGCGGCCAGGGATCGCCGACCCTGTGCAGCCCCGCCGCGACCGGCGCGGCCACACCGGTGGCCAGCAGACCGGCCAGGGTGACCCGCGAGTTGGCCTTCACCAGCGAGAACCGGGGCGGCAGCAGCCGAGGTACGACCGCACTGCGGACCACGCCGTACGCCTTGGACGCGACCAGCACCCCCAGCGCGGCGGGATACAGCTCCAGGCTGCCGCTCGCCACGGCGCCCGAGATGACCAGCGCGAGCAGGGCACGGGCCAGCATGGCCCCGGCCATCGCGGCGCGCCGGCCGTGCGGCAGCCGGTCGAGGAGGGGGCCGATGACCGGGGCGAGGACGGTGAAGGGCGCCATCGTGATGGCGAGGTAGAGCGCGACCCGCCCGCGGGCCTCGTCGGTCGGCACCGAGAAGAACACCGTGGAGGCGAGCGCCACGGTGATCATCACGTCGCCCGCGCCGTTGACGGCGTGCAGCTCGATCAGCTTGCCGAGCCCCGACTCGCCCGCCCCGTGGGCATGCGTGGCCTTCCGGATCCCGCGCGCGGTCCCGGTGACCGGGAAGTGCAGGGCACGCCCGACGGAACGGACGGCGCCACCGACCCGGCTCGCACCGCCACCCCGAACACCACGCCTGTCCGCGGTCGCCACGTGCTTCATAGTGCCCTGAGTTGCGGCCGGATAGTGCGGTACGGCACGGAAGAGGCGGGTGCGCGGGCGGGAAAGAATGCCGCATGGCGGCGACGAATCTTCTTCGGTGTAGCGTGCGTGTCTCAGCCATAACGCAGAATGGATGGCAGAGGTGCGCCCAGCGCGCGGATGCAGACGTCGATGCGGTCCTCCGGTCCGCTCCGTCGGCAGGCCCGCCGCCAGGCAGCCGCACTCGACGAGACGGCGTAGGAGAGAAGCGATACCTGTGAGCGCAGCGACAACGCGAAGCCGCACCCCCGACCGCCTGTGCGCCGAGGCGGTCGACCTCGCCCGCGCAGCCGCCGAGGAGGCCGCCGCGCCAGGTGTGGTCGGAGAGCACGTCGGCCTCGTTTCCGAGGGCGATCGCGTTGTCACGCACTTCTTCGAGTGCAAGGAGGGGGGCTACCGCGGCTGGCGCTGGGCGGCGACCGTGGCCCGCGCCTCCCGAGCCAAGATCGTCACGCTCGACGAGGTGGTCCTCGTCCCCGGCCCCGACGCCCTGCTGGCCCCCGAATGGGTCCCGTGGAGCGAGCGGCTGCGCCCGGGCGACCTCGGCCCCGGCGACCTGCTCCCCACCGACCAGGACGACCTGCGCCTGGAGCCCGGCTACACGGGCGAGGAGGAGCCGCCGCCGAGCTCGCCCGTCTCCCAGGAGATGGCGGCCCTGGCGGAGGCGGAGGACGCCGACGTCACCCCCGGCGCCCCCGCCACCCAGCCCACGGTCCCCACCCGGGGCTCGATCGCGGCCGTCGCCGAGGAACTGGGCATGCGCCGGGCCCGGGTCCTCTCCCGCTACGGCCTGCACGTCGCCGCGGACCGCTGGGAGGAGTCGTACGGCCCGAAGACCGCGATGGCCCAGGCGGCCCCGGCCACCTGTATGACCTGCGGCTTCCTGAACCCCGTCGGCGGCTCCCTCGGCCAGGCCTTCGGCGTCTGCGCCAACGAGTTCTCGCCCGCCGACGGCCGTGTGGTCTCCCTGGCCTACGGCTGCGGCGGCCACTCCGAGGCCGCGGTCATGCCCAAGCCCCCCCAGCCGGCCCCGCCGGTCATCGACGAGACCCGGGTGGACCCCTTCCCCCTCCGCCCCGCCCGCGACTCGGGCTCGGTCCCGGAGACGGGCGACGAGGAGACGGCGGAACTGGGCCACTCCTGAGCCCGTGATCGTGAGACTCGCGACGCAGCGGGACGTCCCCGGGTTTCTCGCGCTGGCCGCCCAGGTCGAGCACTGGTTCGGCCCGATGGTGGACGACCCCGGTTTCACCAGCGCCGTGGAGAGGAACATCCGCCGGTCCACGGCCCTGGTCGCCCAGACCCCGGAATCGGATCTGCTCGGTGCCCTGCTCTTCGGCGGTACGGCCCCGGTCCACAAGGTCCACTGGCTGGTCGTCGCGGAGACCGCCCGGGGAAAGGGCGTCGGCCGCGCCCTGATGTCCGAAGCGGCCCGTCGTTTCGGCCACGGACCGGGCACCGTCGAGGTGGTCACGTTCGGCCGGGACCACCCCGGTGCGGCGGCGAGCGGCGCGCGGGCCTTCTACGAGAGCCTCGGCTTCACCCCGTCCGAACCGGCCGCCCCGGGCCCGGAGGGCGGCTCCCGGCAGGTCTACCGCCGGACGGTCTGAGTCGGTGGGTGGAGATTCCCTCGTTCACGTCACTTGCAGTGGCCGCGCCTGCTACCTGTGAACAGTGATGACGCGGTTGCGTACGGTCACTGCCAGGAAGGGGGCGCGGTGTGGGCGAGGAAGAGGAGCCGGGGTGGGAGGTCGACCCGGACGACGAGTGGGGCGTCGCCGTCATCGCCACGGTGGGGCGGCAGTTGAAGCTGCGGCGCGAGGCGCTGGCGATGCGCGCGGCCGACTTCGGCAGGGCCGTCGGGTACGGCGAGGACATGGTCTACAAGGTGGAGGGCGGCAAGCGGATTCCCAGGCCGGAGTACCTCGACAAGGCGGACAAGGTGCTGAAGGCGGGCGGGCTGATCTCCGCGATGATGGAGGACGTGGAGAAGGTCCGGTATCCGAAGAAGGTCCGGGTGCTGGCTGAGATGGAGGGGAAGGCGGTTGAGCTTCAGCTCTACGATCCGCTGAACATCCACGGGCTGTTGCAGGCACCGGAATACGCGCGGGCGTTGTTCAGCATGCACCGACCGGCCCTCACACAGGATCACATCGAACGGGCCACGGAGGCGCGGGTGTCCCGCAAGTCGGTGTTCGAGCGGGATCCAGCGCCCGAACTCAGCTTCATCCTGGAGGAGTGGGTGCTTCGGCGCCCACTGGGCGGCAGGGCGCTTCTCCGGCAGCAGCTGGAACACGCCCTGAAGTTGGGGCAGTTGCGGAATGTCGAAATCCAGGTGATGCCGATGGACCGCCCGGAGCATGCTGGAATCGAGGGCGGTATCGAAGTGCTGAAGTTCGCCGACGGCTCGGCGGTCGGGCGCTCTCCAGGCGTGGCCAACGGCCGTCCGGTTTCCGAGCCGAGGGATCTCCGCGTCCTCGAACTGAGGTATGGCATCATCCGGGCGCAGGCGCTCTCCCCCCGGGAGTCCCTGGCCTTCATCGAAGAACTGCTGGGAGAGACATGATCCGCTGGTTCAAGAGCAGCTACAGCAGTAGTAGCGACCCTGACTCCTGCGTCGAAGTGGCCCTCGACTGGGCCACCCCCGCTCCCACCGCCACCACCATCCACATCCGCGACTCCAAGCAGACCGACGGCCCCCGTCTCACCGTCACCCCCCTCGCCTGGACGGAGTTCGTGTCGTACGCCTCCGGCCGCTGATCGGATGAACCCGGCTGCGCCATAAGGGGTGCCGCGTCCCGTCGTAGAGCCCCGCGGGGACCCCGTTCCCCGACCATCGCCGGATGGATCGGTGTATTTCCGGAAGACGGTCGGACCGGCGGCGCGGCAGACGGGCCGCCGCCTGTGTGGGGCTCGCCCTGGTGCTGGGCGTGGGGCAGGGCGCGGCGGCCGCGGCGGGCGAACCCGCGCCCCCGCCGCCGAGGGGGAAGATCCTCGACTTCCCCCTGGCGGCGATCGGGGGGCTGGTCCACCCGGACGCGCCGCCGCCGGGGGCCGACGACTGGAACTGCAGGACCACGCGTGCGCATCCGCGCCCGGTCGTCCTGCTGCACGGGACCTGGGCGAACGCGTACGACGACTGGGGCCTGATGTCCCCGTACCTGAAGCGGCTGGGCTACTGCGTGTTCGCCGCCGAGTACGGCGGGGCGCCCGGCAACCCGGTCAAGGCCACCGCGCACGTCCCGGTGTCCGCACGGCAGATCGCCGAGTACGTCGACCGCGTGCTGAAGGCCACCGGTGCCCACCAGGTCGACCTCGTCGGGCACTCCCAGGGCGGCGGTCTGACGCCCCGCTGGTACCTGCGGTTCGACGGCGGCACGGATCCCGCGCACCCGGAACGGAACAAGGTGCACAGCCTCATCGGTCTGGCGCCGTCCAACCACGGCACGACCGGCTCCGGCCTCGGCACCCTGACCACGAAACTGGGGCTCGACAAGCCCGTGTCGCTGGTCCTCGGCGAGGCGTACGAGGACCAGCTCGCCGGCTCCGAGGTCAACACGACGCTGGACCGGGACGGGGACACCCGGCCGGGGGTCGACTACACGGTCATCGCCACCAAGTACGACGAGGTCGTCACCCCGTACACGCACCAGTTCCTGACCGCGGGACCGGGCGCGACCGTCAAGAACATCACGATCCAGGACATCTGCCGCGACGACGCCTCCGAACACCTGTCGATCGCCTACGACTCCAACGCTGCCCAGCTCGTGCGCAACGCCCTCGACCCCGCCCACGCGGCGCCCGTCCGCTGCGGCGCCGCCCTGCCCCTCCTCGGCGGCTGAACGCCGGTCCGCCGCCCCGGCCGCCCCGTTCGCGCTGTACCTTCGTGCTCACGACGACGAGGAGAGGGAACGTGAGCAGCAAGTACGTGCGGCCGGCGGCCGAGGGCGCCGATCCCTTCGGGACGGCCCGGCTGCGCCGTGGTGTCCTCGACGCCTGGGCCACCAGCCCCGCCCGGTTCCGCGAGGACGCCAACGCCGAGGAGGACCTGGTCCTCGGCGGCTACCGGGACCGGCTCGTCGTCGAGCTGGCCCAGAACGCCGCCGATGCCGCCGCCCGGGCGCGGGTGCCGGGGCGGCTCAGGCTCACCCTCCAAGGCGGGGTCCTCGTCGCCGCCAACACCGGTGCCCCGCTGGACGCCGCCGGAGTCGAGTCGCTGTCCACGCTGCGCGCCTCGGCCAAGCGGGACGCCGAGGGCACCCAGGGCGCCGTCGGGCGGTTCGGGGTCGGGTTCGCCGCCGTGCTCGCGGTGACCGACGAACCCGCGATCGTGGGGCGGCACGGGGGTGTGCGCTGGTCGCTCGGCGAGGCGCGGGAGCTGGCCGGCGAGGTCGCCCGGCACAGCCCGGGACTGGGGGACGAGGTCCGGCGCCGGGACGGGCATGTGCCGCTGCTCCGGCTGCCGTTCGCCGCCGAGGGCACCGCCCCGGACCCGTACGACACCGCCGTCATCCTGCCCCTCAGGGACGCGGCCGCCGCCGATCTCGCCGAGCGGCTGCTGAGCGCCGTCGACGACGCGCTGCTCCTCGCCCTGCCGGGCCTGGAGGAGGTGGTGATCGAGGTCGACGGCGACCAGCCCCGCACGCTGCGACGTCGCAGCGAGGGCGCCGTCGTCGTCGTGGAGGACTCGCGGGCGGGCGCCACGCGGTGGCGTACCGCGTCCGCCCACGGGCCGCTCACCCCGGACCTGCTGGCCGACCGGCCGGTTGAGGAGCGGCTGCGGCCCCACTGGTCGGTGACCTGGGCCGTACCCGAGGACGAGGGCGGGCGCCCGGTGCGGCCCCGGACCACGCCCGTCGTGCACGCGCCGACCCCGAGCGACGAACCCCTCGGCGTCCCCGCTCTGCTCATCGCCTCCTTCCCCCTCGACACCACCCGCCGGCACACGGCCCCCGGTCCGCTCACCGACTTCCTGGTGCAGCGCGCCGCCGACTCCTACGCCGAACTGCTCGCCGACTGGCGGCCGGTGACGGACGGCATCATCGACCTCGTACCGGGACCGCTCGGCAAGGGCGCGCTGGACGGGGCGCTGCGGCAGGCCGTGCTGGAGCGGCTGCCGCGCACCGAGTTCCTCCCACCCGCCCACCCGGCCCTCCTGCCGCCCGCCGTCCGGCCCGAGAGCCACGACACCGACCTGCCCGAAGCCCTCCGGCCCCGGGACGCCGAGGTCGTGGAGGGCGCCGGGGCGGACACCGTACGGGTGCTCGCCGAGGTGCTGCCCACACTGCTGCCCGCCGGTCTGGAGCGGCGCGTGGAACTGCGCACGCTCGGCGTCGCCCGGCTGCGGCTCGCCGACGCCATCGACCGGCTCGCCGGTCTGGAGAAGGACCCCGACTGGTGGTGGCGGCTCTACGACAGCCTCGCCGGGGTGGATCCGGAGCGGCTGTCCGGGCTTCCGGTGCCCCTTGCGGACGGGCGGACCACCATCGGACCCCGGCAGGTCCTCCTCCCCACCGCCGACGTCGCCCGTGTCGACGCGGACGTCCTCGGCCGGCTCGGGCTGAAGGTGGCCCACGAGGACGCCGCGCACCCGCTGCTGGAGAAGCTGGGCGCGCTGCCCGCCACCCCGCGCGCGGTGCTCACCACCCCGCAGGTGCGGGCCGCCGTCGCCGCCTCGCTGGAGGACGAGGGGATCGGCTGGGAGGAGGACGCGCCGGACGCCGAGGAACTGGCCGACACCGTCCTGTCGTTGGTCCGCGACGCGGGCCTGGAGCCCGGTGACGAGCCCTGGCTGGGGGCCCTCGCACTGCCCGACGAGGACGGCGAACCGGCCCCCGCCGGTGAACTCGTCTTCCCCGGCAGCCCCTTCGCCCGCGTGATCCGCGAGGGCGAACTGGCCGCCGTGGACCGCGACCTGGCCGACAAATGGGGCGAGCAGCCGCTGGCCGCCTGTGGGGTGCTCGCGAACTTCGCGCTGGTCCGCGCCGCCGACGTCGTCCTCGACCCGGACGAACTGGAGCCCCGGGAGGGCGACTTCGCGGAGCCCGACGACGCCGGGCTGCTGGACGCGGTCGACGTGTGGTGCGAGGACATCCTCGACCGCTTCCCGGACAGCCCGGTGCCTCCGGTCGCCACCGAGCTGGTCGCCGTACGCGATCTGGACCTGGTGGACGACGAGCACTGGCCGCAGGCGCTCGCGCTGCTCGCGCAGCCGCCGCTGCGGGACGCCCTCACCCAGCCGGTCCGCATCCTGCTGCACGACGGCACCCACGAGATCGTGCGGCCGTACACCGCGTGGTGGCTGCGCGGGCATCCGGTGCTCGACGGGCGCCGGCCCGCCGGTCTCCTCGCGGCGGGCGGCGACCCGCTGCTGCGCGGCCTGTACGACGAGGCCGACGCGACCGGGTTCGAGGACGAGCAGGTGCTGCGGGCCCTGGGCGTACGGACCTCCGTCGCGGCCCTGCTGGACGAGCCCGGCGGCGCCGCCGAGCTGCTGGACCGGCTGGCCGACCCCGAGCGATCGGTCACCTCGGCACAACTGCACGGGTTGTACGGGGCGTTGGCGGAGCTGGACCCGGAGCAGGTGACCCTGCCGGACGAGCTGCGGGCCGTGGTCGACGGCCGGGTGGAGGTGGTGGACGCGGCCGAGGCGGTCGTGGTCGACTCGCCCGACCTGCTGCCGTTCACCTCCGGGGTGCCGCTGCTGCCCGTCCGTCCGGCCCGGGCCGCCGAGCTGGCGGAGCTGTTCCAGGTGCGGCGGCTGAGCGAGTCCGTGACCGGCGAGGTGCACTCCGAGGGGGCCGAGCACGAGGTTCCGGAGCCGGTACGGGTACTGCTGGGACCGCGGACGCCGGAGACCTACGTCGAGCACGAGGAACTGGTCGTGGACGGCGTGGAGATCGACTGGCGGCTCACCGACGACGGGGTGCTGCACGCGGCCACGCTGGAGGGCGTCGCGGCGGGCCTGGCCTGGGCGTCCGGACAGTGGCCGCGGCGCTTCGAGGTGGCCGCCCTGCTGGAGGACCCGTCCCGCACGGAGGAGCTGGCCAGGGACCGCTGGTTCGACTGACCACCGGAATTCGCTGCCGTAAACTTCCCGTCATGGAAGAGCAATCCGGTCATAAAATCTGGCCGGATTGCTCTCTTGCCGTACAACCAGCTCCTGGGGTCATGGATCTGATCGCGTGAGTCGACCGACTCCAAGATCACTTCTCCCTCCAGGGGAACGCACATGCGCATACGTGCCACCGTGGCCGCCGTCTCCGGCGCCCTGGCCCTCTCCGCCCTCGCAGTCCCGGCCGCGCAGGCCGTCACCGACTCGGGCACCCCGTACACGCTGAACGCGAGCTTCTCCAACGTCTCGATCGCCAAGTCGATCAAGGTGGGCAGCACCAACGAGGTCAGCGTCTCGTACTCGTACACGCTGACGCACGGCTCCGACGTGAACATCGCCGCGAGCGACTTCTACACGGACGCCTTCCTGTACCACGGCACCTACAGCGACACGGCCCCCGAGCTGTACGGCGACAACCCGGCGACCTGCACCGCCACCTCGTCGACGACGGCCACCTGCAAGGGCTCCGTCAACATCTACCCGACCGACGCCGACCCGAAGATCGCGGACGCCGGCACCTGGAACGTGGCCGCCGAGGCTGTCGCCTTCAACGGCCAGGACCAGCAGAACCCCGATATGAGCAAGGTCGGCTACAAGGACCAGAGCGGCCTCGGCACCACGCTGGTGCAGCGCTACTCCAAGCTGACGACCACCGTGAGCTCGACGTCCGTCTACAAGGGCAAGACCTTCACGGCGTCCGGCAAGCTCTCCCGCGCCGACTGGGACGACAACCTGTACCACGGCTACGCCAACCAGCCGGTCAAGCTCCAGTTCCGCAAGGCCGGCACCACCACGTACACCACGATCAAGACGGTGTACACGGACTCGTACGGCAACCTGAAAACCAGTGCCACCGTGAACTACAGCGGCTACTGGCGCTTCAGCTTCGCCGGTACCACGACCACCCCGGCGGTCAGCGCCACGGGTGTCTACGTGGCCGCGAAGTAGTCACCCCCTAGTCGGGAAAGCGGCGGTCGACCCACTTCCAGAGCCACTCCAGGGCGGCCGCCGCCACCACCGCGATGCCGACGGCCGTCCACGGCATCGTGACCCCGACCAGCTTCAGCGCGAAGAAGTCCTGCATCGCCGGGACGGCCAGGACCAGCAGGAACGCCACTCCCATCGCGGCCACCAGGGTCAGCCGCCACCAGGTGTAGGGGCGGGCGATGATCGCCAGGATCCACAGGGAGACCAGGAAGAGCGTGAGGGTGGCCGCGCTTGTCTCGGCGTCCAGCCGGCCGGGCCCGGTGTAGTAGTCGCGGCCGATCAGATACGTCACGAAGGTCGCCACCCCCGCCACCACGCCACCCGGAATCGAGTACCGCATGACCCTGCGCACGAAGTGCGGTTTCGCCCGCTCCTTGTTGGGCGCCAGGGCCAGGAAGAACGCCGGGACGCCGATGGTGAGGGTGGACAGCAGGGTCAGGTGCCTCGGCAGGAACGGATACTCCACCTGCCAGCACACCACCAGGACGGCCAGCAGCACCGAGTAGACGGTCTTCACCAGGAACAGCGTGGCGACCCGCGTGATGTTGCCGATCACCCGCCGGCCCTCGCCCACCACCGACGGCAGGCTCGCGAAGCTGTTGTTCAGCAGTACGATCTGCGCCACCGCCCGCGTCGCCTCCGAGCCCGAGCCCATGGCGACCCCGATGTCGGCGTCCTTCAGCGCGAGCACGTCGTTCACGCCGTCTCCGGTCATCGCGACCGTGTGCCCGTGCGACTGCAGCGCCCCGACCATGTCCCGCTTCTGCCGCGGGCCGACCCGCCCGAAGATCGTGCCCTGGTCCAGCGCGTGCGCCATCCCCGCCCGGCCGGCGGGCAGGTGCCGCGCGTCCACCGTCGTACCCGCCAGCCCCAGCTTGGCGGCGACCGCGCCGACCGACACCGCGTTGTCGCCGGAGATGACCTTGGCGCGGACGTTCTGGTCCGCGAAGTAGCGCAGGGTGTCGGCGGCGTCCGGCCGCAGCCGCTGTTCCAGGACGACGAGGGCGGTGGGGCGGGCGCCGCGGGCCGGCTCGGGGTCGTCCAGGTCGCGGCTCGCCCGGGTCAGCAGCAGCACCCGCAGGCCCTGCTCGTTGAGGCGCCCGGTCTCGGCCAGGGCCGGGTCGCCGTCGGCGAGCAGGACGTCCGGGGCGCCCAGCAGCCAGGTGCTGATCTCGCCGTCGGCCTCGCTGAACGCGGCCCCGCTGTACTTGCGGGCCGAGGAGAAGGGCAGCGACTCCACGCAGCGCCAGTCCTCGCTGTCCGGGTAGGCGTCGATGATCGCCTGGAGGGAGGCGTTGGGGCGCGGGTCGGACTCGCCGAGGGCGCCGAGCACCTTGCGCACATGACCCTCGTCGGCCCCGTCGAGCGCCCGCAGCTCGGTGACGTCCATGCCGCCCTCGGTGAGCGTGCCGGTCTTGTCCAGGCAGACGGTGTCGACGCGGGCCAGGCCCTCGATCGCCGGCAGCTCCTGCACCAGGCACTGTTTCCGGCCGAGCCGGATGACCCCGATGGCGAAGGCGACCGAGGTGAGCAGCACCAGCCCCTCCGGGACCATGGGGACGATGCCGCCGACCGTGCGGGCGACGGAGTCCTTGAAGCCGTTGCTCTTGACGACGAACTGGGTGATGACGAGTCCGACGGCCGCCGGGACCATCATCCAGGTGACGTACTTGAGAATCGTGGAGATGCCGGTGCGCAGCTCGGAGTGGACCAGGGTGAAGCGGGCGGCCTCCGCGGAGAGCTGGGCGGCGTAGGCCTCGCGGCCGACCCTGGTCGCCTGGAAGGCGCCGCCGCCCGCGACGACGAAGCTGCCGGACATGACCGGGTCGCCGGGGCGTTTGACGACGGGGTCGGCCTCACCGGTGAGCAGCGACTCGTCGATCTCCAGCCCGTCGGCCTCGACGCAGACCCCGTCCACCACGGCCTTGTCCCCCGGCCCGATCTCCATCAGGTCGTCGAGGACGATCTCATGGGTGGCCACTTCGACGGCCGTCCCGTCCCTCCGGACGGTCGGCCGGGCCTCTCCGATCACCGCGAGCGAGTCGAGGGTCTGCTTGGCCCGCCACTCCTGGACGATGCCGATGCCGGTGTTGGCGAGGATCACGAAGCCGAAGAGGCTGTCCTGGATCGGCGCGACGAACAGCATGATCACCCACAGCACGCCGATGATCGCGTTGAACCGGGTGAAGACGTTCGCCCGGACGATCTCGCCCAGCGACCGGCTGCTGCGCACCGGTACGTCGTTGACCTCGCCGCGGGCGACGCGCTCGGCGACTTCGGCACCGGTCAGCCCTGCCGATCTGGTCATCGGTAGGGCCACCGGATGCACGGGGTCGAGCTCCGCGCCCGCGTCTATGTGGGTCATGTCATCGACGGTACGTGCGGATGTGCCCGCCCGCCCGCTTTCCGGCCGCGGCTAGGGAGTCGACGTCTCCTTCACCGCCGCCGCCCGTTTGATCGCGGCGTCCCGCTTGCGTACGTACCAGATGCCGATCAGCCCCAGCCCGCCCCCGGCCAGGCAGGTCCACAGCCACCACAGATGCCCGTGGTCCTCGAACCAGCCGTAGAAGGGGAGCTGGACGAGGAAGAGGACGAACCAGAGGATCGTGCCGCCGGTGATGGTGGCGACCACGGGGCCCTCCAGGGGCTCGGGCGCCTCGTGCTTGGGGGTCCACTTGGCCATGGGGCACAGCTTACGAGGCGACCGCTTCCTTACCTCTTCCCGATCGTTCTACGCGCGGAGATAGCGATCTGGCGCTCATACGTTCATACTGAAACCGTTTGTCTTTGGCCGCTTCTGTTCGTATGAAACTCCAACAGGGCTCGGGGGAACCCCGTTGGTGATGAGGTCCCGCATGTCCACCTCGGCACCCGCCAAGGCCCCCACCCCTGAAATCCCGGGCGGTGCGCCCGCTCAAGGCGCCCTCGACCGCTACTTCAGGATCTCCGAGCGCGGCAGCTCCGTCGCCCGGGAGATCCGCGGTGGCTTCGCCACCTTCTTCGCGATGGCGTACATCATCGTGCTGAACCCGATCATCCTGGGCAGCGCGAAGGACATGTACGGGCACCACCTGGACAACGGCCAGCTGGTGACGGCGACCGCGCTGACGGCCGCGTTCACCACGCTGCTCATGGGTGTCATCGGCAACGTCCCGATCGCGCTCGCCGCGGGCCTCGGCGTGAACTCGGTCGTCGCGCTTCAGCTGGCGCCCCGGATGTCCTGGCCGGACGCGATGGGCATGGTCGTACTCGCCGGCTTCGTGGTCATGCTGCTGGTCGCCACGGGTCTGCGCGAGCGGGTGATGAACGCCGTGCCGTTCGGGCTGCGCAAGGCCATCTCGATCGGCATCGGCCTGTTCATCATGCTGATCGGCCTGGTCGACTCCGGCTTCGTCACCCGGATGCCGGACGCCGCCCAGACCACCGTCCCGGTCCAGCTCGGCGTCGGCGGTCACCTGCACGGCTGGCCGGTGCTGGTCTTCATCCTGGGCGTGCTGCTGACCTTCGCGCTGTTCGTCCGCAAGGTGCCGGGCGCGATCCTGATCTCGATCGTCGGCATGACCGTCCTCGCGGTGATCCTCAACGCCGTCACCACCATCCCGTCCTGGGGCCTGACGGTCCCGAAGTGGCCGGGCAACCCGGTCGCCAGCCCCGACTTCGGCCTGGTCGGCCAGGTCAGCCCGTTCGGCGGCTTCTCCAAGGTCGGCGTGCTGACCGGCGTCCTCTTCGTCTTCACGGTCCTGCTGTCGTGCTTCTTCGACGCGATGGGCACGATCATGGGCGTCAGCGACGAGGCCAAGCTGACCGACGCCGAGGGCTACATGCCCGGCATCAACCGGGTGCTGTTCATCGACGGCCTCGCGGTCGCGGCGGGCGGCGCCAGCTCGTCCTCGGCCACCACCGCGTTCGTGGAGTCCACGGCCGGTGTCGGCGAGGGCGCCCGCACGGGCCTGGCGAACGTCGTCACGGGCGGCCTCTTCGCCGTCGCCCTGTTCCTCACCCCGGTCGCCACGATGGTCCCGTCCCAGGCGGCGACCCCGGCGCTGATCGCGGTCGGCTTCCTGATCCTGTCGAACTCCATCAAGGAGATCGACTGGGCGGACTACAGCATCGCGATCCCGGCGTTCGTGACGATGCTGATGATGCCGTTCACCTACTCGATCACCAACGGCATCGGCATGGGCTTCATCACCTTCACGGTGCTGCGCCTGGCCGCCGGCCGGTTCCGGGAGATCCCGGCCGCGATGTACGTCGTCTCGGCGGTCTTCGCCTTCTACTACCTGATGCCGGCCCTGGGCCTGACCTGAGCCATCTGCGGCCACGGCGTCAGGTGACGCCGTAGAACCGCTCCGTCTCCTCGACGGCGGCCTGGAACCGCTCGTCGAAGTCGTCCCGGATGAGCGTGCGGACCACATAGTCCTGCACGCTCATTCCTCTTTTCGCCGCATGGTGCCGGAGTCTTTCGAGCAGCTCTCCGTCTACGCGAAGGCTGAGCACACTGGTCCCCATGCGTACGAGGGTCGCCACATCCGCCCACCCCGTGCGTCACTTTCAGGAACCGACTCACTCATATGGGTGATCGAATGGTTCAGTGGCGGGTATCACGGGCATTCGGGCGTGTCGCGGTGGTCTTTAGCGAGGGTAATGAGTTACTCTAAGGAACATGCCGGACCTCACCCATGGCGACGACGCTGCCGCCGTGAACTCCCTCCGCTCCGCCGTGATGCGACTGTCCCGTCGGCTCAAGCACCAGCGTGTCGACGAGTCGCTGAGCCCCACCGAGATGTCGGTGCTCGGCACCCTCTCCCGCTGCGGCTCGGCCACCCCGGGCGAGCTCGCCCGCAAGGAGCACGTCCAGCCGCCGTCGATGACCCGTATCGTCGCGCTGCTCGAGGCCAAGGGACTGGTCCGGCTGGAGCCGCACCCCGAGGACCGGCGCCAGAAGGTCGTCACCCAGACCGAACAGGCCGAGGCGATGCTCGAGGAGAGCCGCCGCAAGCGCAACGCGTTCCTGGCCGGCCTGGTCGAGGGCCTCGACGAGGACGAGTGGGCCAAACTGCGCGCCGCCGCCCCCGTGCTGGAGAAGCTCGCACACCTGTAAGCCGCTGCCTGAGGAGTGAGCCGTAGGGCGCGCCGGTGCCGAGAGGCCGAACGCGCGGAGCCCCGAAGGGGTGAGCACGATCGGCCTCTCGGCACCGGCTGAGGGCGCCCGTGGCGAACGACCAGAAAAAGAGGAGGCGAACTCGTTTGAGTACGGGATCCGGAACACCTTCCGCCCCCGCACCGACCGCCACTACTACCCCCGCCGCCCGCAAGGGCTCGATGTTCAGCTCGCTGAAGATCCGGAACTACCGCCTCTTCTTCATCGGCCAGGTCGTCTCCAACACCGGCACCTGGATGCAGCGCATCGCCCAGGACTGGCTCGTCCTCGGCCTCACCGGCTCCTCCGCCGCCGTGGGCATCACGACGGCCCTGCAGTTCCTGCCGATGCTCCTCTTCGGCCTCTACGGCGGAGTGCTGGTCGACCGCCTCCCCAAGCGCCCCACACTGCTGGGCACCCAGGCCTCCATGGCCGTGACCGGCCTGGCGCTCGCCTTCCTCACGCTCACCGGCCACGTCCAGGTCTGGCACGTCTACGTCGCCGCCTTCGCCGTCGGCCTCGCCACGGTCCTCGACAACCCGGCCCGTCAGTCCTTCGTCTCCGAGATGGTCGGCCCCGCGCAACTGCAGAACGCCGTCAGCCTGAACTCGGCGAACTTCCAGTCCGCCCGCCTGGTCGGCCCGGCCGTCGCCGGCCTGATGATCACCGGCGTGGGCACCGGCTGGGCGTTCCTCGTCAACGGCCTGTCCTTCCTCGCGCCCATCACCGGCCTGCTGCTGATGCGCGCCCGCGAACTGCACGTCGTCGAGCGCACGCCGCGCGGCAAGGGCCAGCTGCGCGAGGGCCTGCAGTACGTGGCGGGGCGCCCGGAGCTGATCTGGCCGATCGTCCTCGTCGGCTTCATCGGCACCTTCGGCTTCAACTTCCCGGTGTGGCTGTCGGCCTACGCGGGCGGCGTCTTCCACTCCGGCGCCGGCTCCTACAGCCTCTTCAACACCCTGATGGCCGTCGGCTCCCTGTGCGGCGCCCTGCTGGCCGCCCGGCGCGGCACGGCCCGGCTGCGCGTCCTGATCGCCGCCGCGCTGGCCTTCGGCGCGCTGGAGGTGGCGGCCGCACTGGCCCCGTCGTACTGGCTGTTCGCGCTGCTCATGGTCCCGATCGGGGTCTTCGGCCTGACGGTCAACGTCACCGCCAACACCGCGGTCCAGATGGCCACCGACCCGGCCATGCGCGGCCGGGTGATGTCCCTGTTCATGATGGTGTTCATGGGCGGTACGCCGCTGGGTGCGCCGGTCGTCGGCTGGATCACCGACACCTACGGCCCCCGGGTCGGCTTCGCCCTCGGCGGCGCCGTCTCGGCCGCGGCCGCCGCCGGCATCGGCCTGGTCCTGGCCCGCATCGGCGGTCTGCGACTGGCGGTGGGCTGGCACCACGGCCACCCGCGGGTCCGTTTCGTCCCGCGCGAGCGGGAGCAACTGGCCACGGCTGCATAGGTGATGTGCGAAAGCGGCTGTGTCCCCGTACGGATGCGTGTCTGTGTCGATCGCGGGCGTGGCGATCGTCACATGAGATGACTTATGCCATCACGCACCCTCTGGTACCCGTATGGGACAGGAGCATCCGTATGGCATCACAGGCATCGACCCCGAGACCCCGCTCGCGCGTGCGGCAGCTGACGGCGGTCGCGCTGACCCTGACCACGGTCGGCGCGCTCGCCGCCGCCGCGCCGACCGGGGCCGCCGCCGCACCGCGCGGGGCCGACCGCGGCTTCCAGGAGCGCGACCTCGTCTCCGACCTCGCGGGCAGGGCGGAACGGCAGGACCAGAACCTGGTCAACCCCTGGGGGCTGGTGCGCACGGCGAGCGGGGCGATCAGGGTCTCCAACAACGGCACGAACACGTCCACGGTGTACTCGGGCGCCCGGGACAGCCGGCCGGTCACCTTCCTCTCTCCCGTCGTCCACCTCCCCGATTCCGCCGACCCCACCGGGATCGTGCGCAACGACACCCGCGACTTCCGCTTCACCGTCTCCGGACGCTCCGGCCCGGCGCGGTACATCTTCGCCGGGGAGAACGGCGGCCTCTTCGCCTTCAACGCGAACGTGCACCCGACGAACGCCGTCCAGGTCGCCCAGGAGGACGACGCCGTCTTCAAGGGCCTGACCCTCGTGGACGGCGAGCGGAGGGCCACGAAGGCCGACCGGCGCCGGGCGCGCCTGCTCGTCGCGAACTTCCACGACGCGCGCATCGACGTCTTCGACGCCGGCTTCAAGCTGGTGAAGCAGCCCGCCGGCGCGTTCCGGGACCGCCGGATCCCCAAGGGCTTCGCGCCCTTCGACGTCAAGAACATCGGCGGCAGGATCTTCGTCACCTACGCCAAGCAGGATGCGGACAGGCACGACGACGTCGCAGGTCCGGGCAACGGCTTCATCGACGTGTTCAGCACCGGGGGCAGACTGCTCCAGCGTTTCGCCAGGCATGGGGTGCTCAACTCGCCCTGGGGTCTGGAGACGGCTCCCAAGGGCTTCGGGAAGTTCGGCGGCGACCTGCTCGTCGGCAACTTCGGCGACGGCCGCATCAACGCCTTCGACCTCAGGACGGGCCGGTTCGAGGGGACCCTGAGGTGCCCCGACGGCTCGCCGGTCGTGATCGAGGGTCTGTGGGGGCTGCAGCGGGGCACCGCCCGGTCCGGCGGCACGGACAGCATCTGGTTCGCGGCGGGAATCGAGGACGAGCAGCACGGGCTGCTCGGCACCCTGCGCCCCGAACGCTGACCCGCCGGCCCCACCCGGGGCCGGGGGGCGCCCGGGGGGGCCACCCCCCCGGGCCGCCCCCGCCCCCGCCCCGGGGTGCCCGCGCCCGCGGGGTACCGGTCCGGCGGGGCGCACCCCGTGGG
>NZ_JBSHAY010000007.1:193821-322609 GCF_053611725.1 Streptomyces sp. NPDC054783
CGGTCACACCCGCCGGGCGAGCACCTGCCCCGGCCAGTCGTTCCGCTCGCCGGCGGTGTACGTCTCCGTCGGGACGAACCCGTTGGCCTCGTAGAAGGCGACCAGCCTGCGGTCGCCACCCGCGTAGCAGTCCACCCGGAGCAGGCGGACACCGGCCCGCCGGGTCACCTCGGCCGCGTGGGCGAGCAGGGCGGCGCCGGCGCCGTGGCCCTTGAAGCGGCGGTCGGAGGCGAGCCAGTGGATGTACCGCTCGGGCTCGCCGGGCGGCGGAAGATGCGCCAGGTAGTCGCCCGGCGCGTCGCTGAGCGTGAGCGTGGCGGCCGGCACGCCGTCGACCTCGGCGACGTACGCGCTGCCCTCGTCCATGTACCCGGCGACCGATTCGGCCACCCTCGGGTTCTCCGACAGCGGCTTGCTTCCCCACTGGCCGGTGCGGCCCTGTGAGACCAGCCACTCCACACTGCTGTCGAGCATGGCGAGTATCACGGGGATGTCGCCGGGGCCGCCTTCGCGGATGGTGATCGTCATTGACCCATCATGCCCACCGCCGTCTGCCAAGGTGAAGGCATGAGACTCTTCGCCGCGGTGCTCCCCCCGGAGCCCGTCGTCCATGAACTCGCCCTCGAGGTCGCCAAGTTGAAGCGGCTGCCCGGCGCGGAGCGGCTGCGCTGGACCAACCGGCCGGGCTGGCACTTCACCCTGGCCTTCTACGGCGAGGTCGCCGACGACCTCGTACCGGACCTGTCGGACCGCCTGGCCCGTGCGGCCGGCCGTACTGCGCCCTTCGACCTGGCCCTCTCCGGCGGCGGCCAGTTCGGGCACGGCAAGGCCCTGTGGACCGGCGCCTACGGCGAGGTGGAGGGGATGCGGCTGCTGGCCGACCGGGCGGAGTCGGCGGCGCGGAAGGCGGGCCTGCCGATGTCGGAGCACCGGCGGTACAAGGCCCACCTGACGGTGGCGCGGAGCCGGGACTCGGTGGACGTACGGCCGTATGTCGATCTGCTGCGCGAGTTCACCAGCCGGACCTGGACGGTGAACGAGCTGGTGCTGGTGCGCAGCAACCTGCCGCGGTCCGGGGTGGTGGGGGAGCAGCCGCGGTACGAGGCGGTCGCGCGCTGGGCACTGGGGGCGTCCGGTTAGGCTCGATGGCGTGGACCCGAAAACCCGGAACCGGATCATGGCCGGTGCGCTTGTTCTGATGTTTGTGGTGGTGGCCTTGGCTGCGGCCCTCAGGTAGATCCCGGCCGGGCCGGGGAACCGCGGCCGGTTCGTCGACTGCGCGGCCGATGTGGCTGGTCGCGCCCGCGCGGCGGAGCCGCACATCAAGTGCAGCCCCGCCGCCCTGCACGGGGCGCTCACCAGGCGAAGGCCTCCGGGGACGGGCCCGGGCCCGGGAAGACCTCGTCCAGGCCCGCCAGCAGCTCCTCGCTCAGCTTCAGCTCACAAGCCCTGATCGCCGACTCCAGCTGTTCGGCCGTGCGCGGGCCGACGATGGGACCCGTCACACCCGGCCGGGTGAGCAGCCAGGCCAGGGCTGCCTCGCCGGGCTCCAGGCCGTGCTTGTCGACCAGGTCCTCGTACGCCTGGATCTGGGCGCGGGCGGCCGGATCCTTCAGGGTGTCGGCGGCCCGGCCGGTGGCGCGGCGCCCGCCCTGGACCTCCTTCTTGATGACCCCGCCGAGCAGACCGCCGTGCAGCGGCGACCACGGGATGACCCCGAGGCCGTACTCCTGCGCGGCCGGGATGACCTCCATCTCGGCGCGCCGCTCGGCCAGGTTGTACAGGCACTGCTCGCTGACCAGGCCGATGGTGCCGCCGCGCCGGGCGGCGATCTCGTTGGCCTGGGCGATCTTGTAGCCGGGGAAGTTGGAGGAGCCGGCGTAGAGGATCTTGCCCTGCTGGACCAGGGTGTCGATCGCCTGCCAGATCTCCTCGAACGGGGTGCTGCGGTCGATGTGGTGGAACTGGTAGAGGTCGATGTAGTCGGTCTGCAGCCGCTTGAGGCTGGCATCCACGGCTCGGCGGATGTTCAGCGCGGAGAGTTTGTCGTGGTTGGGCCAGACGGCGGCGCCGTCGGGGGCCATGTTGCCGTAGACCTTGGTGGCGAGGACGACCTTGTCGCGGCGCTCGCCGCCCTTGGCGAACCAGTTGCCGATGATGGCCTCGGTGCGCCCCTTGTTCTCACCCCACCCGTACACGTTGGCGGTGTCGAAGAAGTTGATGCCCGCGTCCAGCGCCGCGTCCATGATGGCGTGGCTGTCGGCCTCGTCGGTCTGCGGCCCGAAGTTCATCGTCCCGAGGACGAGTCGGCTGACCTTGAGGCCCGTGCGTCCAAGCTGCGTGTACTTCATGGTCCTCTAGCCAACGGCTTCGAGTGCGCTCGATGCAAGGGCTTTCGGGGCCTGGAGGGTTTCCCGTCTCAGAGCCCGAGTCCGCCCGCGACCGCCAGCTCCTGCTTGGTGAACTCGCCCGTCAGCATGGGCATGGCCTTTGCGATCGCCGCCCTGGCCTCCGGCAGTTGCAGCGAGGCGTCGTGGTGCTCCTTGCTGCGCCAGACCTCGGTCACCCGGACCGTCACGTCGTCCTCGTCGGCGAGGCCCACGATGTACGCGTGGCAGCCGGCCGCGCGGAGGCCTCCGGCGGCGCCGAGGAGGATGGCCACGACCTCGTCACGGGAGCCGGGGGTGGTCTTCAGTGATGTGATGCAGCCGTATGTCATGGGCGGTCGCGGGGGAACTCGTCGGTCCCGAGGACGAGGTCGACGACGGTGCCGGTCAGGTCGATGTCGGTGCCGAAGTCCACAGGTGTCCTGTTCTCATAGTCGCCGTCCTTGGGGTCGGTGTAGACGTAGCACCGTCCCTGGTACGGGTCGGCGACGATGTAGAGGGGGACCTCGGCGACCGCGTAGGCGATCTTCTTGGGTCCGTAATCGTTCTGGGCCGTTCCCTCGGAGATGACCTCGGCGACGAACTCGACGTCCTGGTAGCGCCAGTGGCCCGTGTCGTCTTTCTTCGCCGAGTCCTTGAGCAGGGCGACGTCCGGGCAGAAGCCGTTCTCGTGGCCCGGGAAGTCGATGCGGACGTCCGAGAACACCTTCTCCATTCCGAACTTGGCCGCGACAGCCCCCGCGATCCGGAAGATGATGTTCCAGTGAGTGTCCCGCTGCGGCGTCATATGGACGTTGCCCCCGACGATCTCGACCCTGTATCCCTCGGGGACGGGCATACGCTCAAGACGCTCGAACCACTCGTCCAAACGCTCGGTGTTTGCGTCGGCGTCGGCCATCTCGATCCTGTCTTCAAGGACGGTCATCGTGGCGCTCCTCCCCGGCTGCCCCACGCACCGGTGCAGCCGCGCACTTCAACGATACGCACGGTGACGAGGAGACGCTGGAAATCGGTCAACCTGTTCCGGCCGCGTACGGCTGTCCGACTCCCCACGCCTCCCACATCGCCCCCGCGAACGCCGCCGCGATCCGGTGCTCCCCGCTCGCGTTGGGGTGCGTGCCGTCGTAGGTGTCGGCGTGGATGCCGTACGACTCCGGCCGCGAGGCCAGCAGGACGGGCGAGCGGGGCTCGTCCAGGTCGGCGACCGCCTTCGCCAGCAGGACGTTGAAGAGGTCCACCTGCGCGGCGAAGGGCGCGTCGACCTCGGCCCGGATGTTCGGGATCACCGGCAGCAGCACCATGCGGATGCGCGGGTTCGCCGCCCGGGCGCCCGCGACGAAGGCCCGTACGTTCTCCGCGGTCTGCTCGGCGTTGGTGTAGAAGCCCAGGTCGATCAGCCCGAGGGAGACCAGCAGCACGTCGGCCCGCTGCTTCCGCACCGCCTCGCCGATCAGCGGGGCCATGTGCAGCCAGCCCTCGCCCCAGCCGGCCAGGTGGCGGCGGGGGAAGCCGGGTTCGGCGTAGGCGTGGGACGTCGGGGCGTCGGCCGCCTTGTCGTACAGCTCCTCGCGGGGGCCGACGAAGGTGAACGGGCCGTCATGCGTGTCACGCAGATGCCGCCACAGCCGGTAACGCCACGTGTGTTCGCCCGCGCTCCCGATCGTCATGGAGTCACCTACGGGCATGAACCTGAGCATCCGCTCATGATGGACGATCGTGCGCACCGATGGGATGTGAGGCCCACCACGTCCGGCGAGTCCCGCCAGGCAGCCGACCGCTGAACCCCCTGAGCGAATGGCAGTCTTGGGGCATGCGTCGATCGTCCGCCGTCCTCGCCCAGTTGCTGCTCGCCGGCGCCTGCGCACTGCCCGCCTCCGCCGCCGGGAGCACGGGCGGGGCCGGCGACCACGGGTTCACCATCAAGGACCCGCGGATCGCCGAGTCCAGCGGGCTCGCCGCCTCCCGCCTCCACCCCGGCATCTACTGGACGCACAACGACAGCGGCGACGGGCCGTACGTCTACGCCGTGGACAGCGCGACCGGGAGGACCGTCGCCCGGATCACCCTGCGCGGCATCGGCGCCCCGCGCGACGTCGAGGCCATCTCCATCGGCCCGCACGACGAGATGTACCTGGGCGACATCGGCGACAACCTCGGCGGCAAGTGGCCGTACGTGTGGATCTACCGGCTGCCCGAGCCGAAGGAGCTGAAGGACCAGACGGTCACCGCCACGCAGTACGTCGTGAAGTACGCGAACGGGCCGCGCGACGCCGAGTCGCTGATCGTCCACCCGAAGACCGGGCGGGTCTACATCATCGACAAGAAGCAGGACGGCGGGCACCTGTACGAGGGCCCGCCCACCCTGTCCACCTCCGGCGCGAACGTCTTCCGGCCGATCGCCCCCGTCGACCTCTGGGCCACGGACGCGGCCTTCTCCCCGGACGGGCGGCAACTCGTCGTACGCGGGTACATCGGGGGGATCTCCTACGACTGGAACGGCGGCCGCATCAAGCGCGAGGGCCAGCTGGACGTGCCCCTGCAGGATCAGGGCGAGGGAGTCACCTACTCCGTCGACGGGACCAAGCTGCTGTACAGCAGCGAGGGGGCGGACAGCGAGGTCGTGGCGAAGGACGCGCCGGACTCCCCGGCGTCCAAGTCGCCTTCGGCGAGCGGTGGTTCGGCCTCGACCTCGGCCGGGGGCGGGATCGGGAGCGGGATCGGTGGCAGTGGTCTGAAGGTCGGTGCCGCCGTCGTCGCCGTCGGGCTGGCGGCCCTGTTCGGGTTGCGGCGGCTGCGGCGGCGCAACGCGAAGGGCGCCCGGTGATGTTCCGCCGGGCGCCCTTCGTTGCCGCAGGTGATGCCGTTACAGCTTCTCGATGACGTAGTCGACGCATTTCGTCAGCGCTTCGACGTCGGCGGGGTCGATGGCGGGGAACATGGCGATGCGGAGCTGGTTGCGGCCGAGTTTGCGGTAGGGCTCGGTGTCGACGATGCCGTTGGCGCGCAGGGTCTTGGCGACGGTGGTGGCGTCGATCTCGTCGGAGAAGTCGATGGTGCCGATGACCTGGGAGCGCTTGGCGGGGTCGGTGACGAAGGGGGTGGCGTACTTGGACTCTTGCGCCCAGGTGTACAGGCGGGTGGCGGAGTCCTTGGTGCGGGCGGTGGAGAAGGCGAGCCCGCCTTGGCCGTTGAGCCACTGCAGCTGCTGGTCGAGCAGGAAGAGGGTGGCGAGGGCGGGGGTGTTGTAGGTCTGGTTCTTGCGGGAGTTGTCGATCGCCGTGGGGAGGCTGAAGAACTCGGGGATGTGGCGGCCGCTTGTGTGGATGCGTTCGGCGCGCTCGATGGCGGTGGGGGAGAAGATGCCGATCCACAGGCCGCCGTCGGAGGCGAAGGACTTCTGCGGGGCGAAGTAGTAGACGTCGGTCTCGGCGATGTCGACGGGGAGGCCGCCGGCGCCGGAGGTGGCGTCCACGAGGACGAGGGCGTCCTGGTCGGCGCCGGTCACCCGGGTGATGGGCATGGCGACGCCGGTGGAGGTCTCGTTGTGGGTGAGGGCGTAGACGTCGACGCCGGTTTCGGCCTGTGCCTGGGGGTGGGTGCCGGGGTCGGTGGTGATGACGGTGGGGTCGGCCAGCCAGGGGGCGAGCTTTGCGGCTTTGGCGAACTTGGAGGAGAACTCGCCGAAGCTGAGGTGCTGGGACTTGTTCTCGATCAGTCCGTGGGTGGCGATGTCCCAGAAGGCGGTGGAGCCGCCGTTGCCGAGGATGACTTCGTAGCCCTCGGGCAGGGAGAACAGTTCGGAGATGCCCTCGCGGACCTTGCCGACCAGGTTCTTGACGGGGGCCTGGCGGTGGGAGGTGCCGAGCAGGGAGCTTCCGGTGGCGGCGAGGGCGTCCAGCGCCTCGGTGCGCACCTTGGAGGGGCCCGCGCCGAAGCGTCCGTCGGCGGGCTTGATGTCAGCGGGAATCTGGATGTCGGCCACGAGTCGGAGAGTATCGCGGTGGGCGAACCGGGACTGAGCCGTGTCCGTCCGATGAGACAAGATCGTCGAAGCGTGGACTTGTGAACTAGTACGACGATATGCGTGGGGCTGTGGAAAACTTTCGGTGACCGTCCGTGAGCGGATGCATCCTGGACGCATGACGGATCACTCGGGTCTCGAAGCGGAGCTGCGCGGCGCCGTCCGGGGAGAGGTCGGTTTCGACACCACCTCCCGGGCGCTGGTCACCATGGACGCGTCCAACTACCGGCGTGTCCCGGCGGGCGTCGTCGCCCCCGCAGACGCCGACGACGTGGCCGCCGTGCTGGAGGTCTGCCGGGCGCGCGGGGTGCCGGTGGTGGCGCGCGGCGGAGGCACGTCGATCGCCGGGCAGGCGACCGGCACCGGCGTGGTGCTGGACTTCACCCGGCACATGAACGGCCTGCTGGAGCTGGACACCGGCACCCGTACGGCCGTCGTCCAACCGGGGCTCGTCCTCGACCGCCTCCAGGAGGCCGCCGCACCGCACGGCCTGCGCTTCGGCCCCGACCCGTCCACACACAGCCGGTGCACGATCGGCGGCATGATCGGCAACAACTCCTGCGGCTCGCACTCGGTCGCCTGGGGGACGACCGCGGACAGCGTGCGTGAGCTGTCCGTCGTCACCGCACGCGGGCGCCGGCTGCGGCCCGGGCCGGGCTGGTCGGGCGCCCCGGACGGGCTGCGCGAGCTCGCGGAAGGGGAGCTGGCGCGGCTGCGCACCGGCTTCCCGGAGCTGCCCCGCCGCATCTCCGGGTACGCGCTGGACGCGCTGCTGCCCGAGAAGGGCGCCGACGTCGCCCGCTCCTTCTGCGGTTCCGAGGGCACCCTCGGAATCCTCACCGAGGCCGTCGTCCAGCTGGTCGAGGCCCCACGCACGCGTGCCCTGGCCGTGCTGGCGTACGGCGACGAGAGCGCCGCCGCCGAGGCCGCCGCCGGACTCCTCCCGTTCGGCCCGCTGACGGTGGAGGGCATGGCGGCAGACCTGGTGCGCGCGCCGGCCGGGCTGCCCAAGGGCGGTGCCTGGCTGTTCGTGGAGACCGGCGGGGAGTCGGCGGCCGAGGCACGCGCACGTGCCGAGGACATGGTCCGCGCGGCCGACGTGACCGACTCCCTGGTGGTGACCGACCCGGCCGCCCAGCGCACCCTGTGGCGCATCCGCGAGGACGCGAGCGGCACGGCCACCCGTATGCCCGACGGCAGTGAGGCCTGGCCCGGCTGGGAGGACTGCGCGGTGCCGCCCGCGCGGCTCGGCGCCTATCTGCGGGACTTCCGCGCCCTGCTGTCGGCACACGGCCTGCGCGGCACGCCCTACGGCCACTTCGGCGACGGCTGCATCCACGTCCGTATCGACTTCGACCTGCTCACCGAGACCGGTATCGGCCGCTTCCGCTGCTTCTCCGAGGAACTGGCCGACCTGGTGGTGGAACACGGCGGCTCCCTGTCCGGGGAGCACGGCGACGGACAGGCCCGCGCGGAGCTGCTGCCGCGCATGTACGGCGAGGAGACGGTGCGGCTCTTCGAGCGGGCCAAGGCGGTCTGGGACCCCGACGACCTGCTCAACCCCGGCATGCTGGTCCGCCCGGCGCGGTTGGACGAAGACCTCCGCTTCTCCGTCCTCCCGGTGAAGCCCGTCGACGTGGCCTTCGGCTACCCGGCCGACGAAGGCGACTTCCGCGCCGCCGTCCGCCGCTGCGTCGGCGTCGCCAAGTGCCGCACGACCACGGCGTCCGGCCCCGCCGTGATGTGCCCGTCCTTCCGGGCGACCGGCGAGGAGGAACACTCCACGCGCGGCCGGGCCCGGCTGCTGCACGAGATGCTGGCCGGTGAACTCGTCACCGACGGCTGGCGCTCGACGGAGGTCCGCGACGCCCTCGACCTGTGCCTGTCCTGCAAGGGCTGCCGCTCCGACTGCCCGGTCGGCGTCGACATGGCCACCTACAAGGCCGAGTTCCTGCACCACCACTACGCCGGCCGGCGCCGTCCCGCCGCGCACCTCAGCATGGGCCGGCTCCCGCAGTGGCTGCGCTGGGTCGCCGCCAGCCGCACGGCCCCGCTGCTCAACGCCCTCGCCTCGGTACGGCCGTTGGCCCAGATCGGCAAACGCCTGGGCGGGATCGCGGCCGAGCGGGAGATTCCCCGGCTGGCGACGCGGACGTTCACCGGCTGGTGGCGCGGCAGGAAGCCCGCCCACGGCGGCACCGCGGGGCCGGTGCCGGGGAGCTCTGGCCCGGGAGACCTGGTCGTGCTCTGGCCGGACACCTTCACCGAGCATCTGTCGCCGGACGTCGGCCGGGCCGCCGTCCGGGTGCTGGAGGCCGCCGGGCTGCGGGTGGCGCTGCCGCCGACGCTGCTGCCGCGCGGGCGGAGGATCGGCGAGGGCGGGATCGGTGACGGGCGGACCAGGTCGGCCGCCGCGCTGCTCATCGCCCACCGGGCCCGGGTCTGCTGCGGCCTCACCTATCTCTCCACCGGCCAGCTCGACCGCGCCCGCACGGTCCTGCGGCGCACGCTCGACCTGATGGAGCCGGTGCTGCGGGCCGGGGCCCCGGTCGTCGTCCTGGAACCGAGCTGTGCCGCGGCCCTGCGCACCGACCTGCCCGAGCTGCTCCACGACGACCCGCGCGCGGCCCGGCTCGCCTCCGCCGTCGTCACCTTCGCCGAGGCCCTTCAGCGGCACGCCCCGCACTGGACCCCGCCCGTCGTGGACCGCCCCGTCGCCGGCCAGACCCACTGCCACCAGCACGCGGTGCTCGGCGACACCCCCGACCGCCGGCTGCGCGAGGCCGCGGGCCTCACCGGCGAGCTCAGCGGCGGCTGCTGCGGCCTCGCGGGCAACTTCGGCTTCGAGAAAGGCCACTTCGAGGTGTCGAGGGCCTGCGCGGAGGAGCAGCTCCTGCCCTCGGTCCGTGCGGCCCCCGAGCGGACGGTGATCCTGGCCGACGGCTTCTCCTGCCGCACCCAGCTGGACCAGCTGGCCGGGGTCCGGGGCCGCCATCTGGCGGAGGTGCTGGCGGAGGCGCTGGACCAGGAGACCGGGGGCGCGGAGTGACCGTGCGGGGCCGGCATCGGGCGGGGGCACTGGACACGGCGACGGGGTCTGAAGCGACTGGGGAAACGGGGGGTTCGAAGTGACGGAGGAAACGGGGGGCTCGAAGTGACGGAGGAAACGGGGGGCTCGAAGTGACCGAGGAATACGGCAGGTTGGCCGTGCTGTCCGACATCCACGGCGTGCTGCCCGCCCTGGAGGCGGTCCTGGCGGAACCGGAGGTGGCGGCGGCCGACCGGATCGTCCTGACCGGCGACATCACGGCGGGCCCGCAGCCGGCCCAGGTGCTGGACCTGCTGCGGGAGCAGGGCGAGAGAGTGCTCTGGCTCGCGGGGAACGCCGACCGGGAGCTGGTGGAGTACCGGCGCGGCGAGCGCACGGACATCCCCGACCCGATCGGCCCGCATGCGGCCCGGGCCCTCCGCGAGGACCAGATCGACTTCCTCGCCGCCCTGCCCCGGGCGCTCACCTTGCGCGTCCGCGGCCTCGGCACGGTCCTGTTCTGCCATGCCACCCCGCGCGACGACGAGGAACTGGTGCTGGTGGACTCCCGCCCCGCCCGCTGGGCAGAAGTCTTCAGCGGCCTCGCCCCCGGCATCGGCACGGTCGTCTGCGGCCACACCCACATGCCTTACGTTCGTCTGGCGCACGGCCGTCTGGTCGTCAACCCCGGCAGCGTCGGCATGCCCTACGGCCGCCCCGGCGCCCACTGGTGCCTGCTGGGCCCCGGCATCGACCTGCGCGTGACGTCGTACGACATACCGGCCGCGGTCGCCCGGCTCGTGGCGGAGTGCGCCTACCCGGAGATCGCCGAGTGGGCCGACTACTTCCTGTACGCCCGGGCGACGGACACGGAAGTGCTGACGGCATGGGGACCGAAGGACGGGCGGGGTGCTTCGTAGGGTGAGGCGAACTGCGTTCTCGCGATGCTCAAGGAGCGCGCATGATCCTCACCCTCCGGACCATCAGCCGTGCTGAGCATCTCGCCTTCGTGACGGGCCGCCCCTCCGTCAGCCATGTGCAGGTGCCGTCGTGGGTGGATGCGAAGGCCGTCCGGGGCGGCTACGAGGACCTGCCGGCCTTTTACGAGCTCTAAGCCGGGACCGCCCGGCGCGACCGGTTCATCCCCTCCCCACTGCCGTACTTCCGGCGCATGTGGACCGCGCTCACCGCCGAGGACCCCGACCGGATGCGGCTGTACCTCGCCCAGCACGACGGCGATGTGCTCGCCGCGGCCACGATGCCGATCGTCGGCGGGCACGTCCGGTACTCCTACGGCGCCTCCACCGCCCGCAGGCGCGAGGTGTAGCCCAGCAACGCGATGCAGTGGCGCATGATGTGCGACGCCCACGAACTCGGTGCGCACGTCTACGACTTCCGGGGCATCACCGACACCCTCCAGCAGTCCGACCACCTCTTCGGCCTGCTCCGCTTCAAGGTGGGCGCGGGCGGCGAGGCCGTGGAGTACGTGGGCGAGTGGGACTTCCCGCTGAACCGCCTGCTGCACAAGGCACTTGACCTCTGCATGGCCCGGCGCTGAGGGCGCTCTCAGCTTCGCAAAGCAACACCCAGCATTTCCAAGGGGATTCACAGCGCCCCTTTGCCTTTTTTGCCGTTCGGGAAGATGGCGGGCGTGTAGTTTCTTGGGTGTCGGGTTCCGGACGCGGAATTCGGCACCCACACGTACAGTGCGACATTAGGAGTCGGAATGAGCCTGAAGAAGCTCGCCCCGCTGCCCCCGAAGCCGAAGAAGCATCTGCCGCCCCCGCCCCCGCCGAAGCACAAGAAGAAGCACGCTCCGAAGCCGCTGCCCAAGCCGCTTCCTGGCCAGGACCACTGATCCGGCGCTGAGCTGAAAGGGGCCGATGGTGCACCGTCGGCCCCTTTTTGTTTTCTTCAGGACGGTGATTCAGAAGGGAATATGTCGTGGATGAAGAGGGTGACGAATTCGGGTACGGCACCCCGGCCATTCCGGCCCGTACCGCATTCCGTCGTTTCTGGCCGCTGACCAAGGGGCTCAGAAAGTGGCTGCTGCTGGTCTGGCTGTGCACGGTCCTCGCCGCGCTCGCCGAGACCGAGACCATCCTGCTGTTCGGCGACCTCACCGACCACGCCCTGCAGAAGGGTTCACCGGCCGCGTTCTGGAGCCCGGCGGGCATGTGGCTGGGCGTCGCGGTGGTCGGCGCCGTCGTCGCCTACGCCGGCAACTCCCTTGCCGCCTGGGTGACCGAACGGTTCGTGATGCGGCTGCGCGAGCATGTCTTCGACCACGTACAGCAGTTGCCGCCGCACTTCTTCCAGCGCCACCGCCAGGGCGATCTGCTCTCCCGGCTGACCGGTGACGTCGAGGCGATCGAGACGATGGTCGTGTCCGGGCTGGTCGGCGCCGCCTCGGCCGCCTTCTCCGCCCTCTTCTACGCGGCTGCCGCGTTCTGGCTGCGCTGGGACCTGGCCGCCGCCACGTTCGTCCTCGCGCCCCTGTTCTGGCTGGCCGCGCGCCGCTTCTCCGGTGCCATCAAGGACGTCTCCCGCGCGGGCCGGGTCGCCGACGGCGCGATCACCTCCGTGGTGGAGGAGTCCCTCGGCAACATCGTGCTCACCCAGGCCTACGACCGCCGGGACGCCGAGCGCCGCCGGCTGCGCGAGGAGGCGAACGCCTGGTTCCGCGCCTCGGTCCGCTCCACCCGCCTGAACGAGGCCTACGAGCAGCTCGTCCAGGTCATCGAGACGGTGTGCGTCCTCGCCGTGATCGGCATCGGTGCCTGGGAGATCTCCACCGGCCGGATGACCCTCGGCCGGCTCCTCGCCTTCGCCGCCTTCCTCGGCTACCTCTATCCACCGGTGCGCGGCCTGGCCCAGCTCGGCCTCACCGTCACCGCCGCCACGGCCGGCGCCGAGCGGCTCATCGAGATCCTGGACGTCCGCCCCTCGGTCACCGACCCGCGTCGCCCTGCGGACACCGGCCGGCCGGACGGCACCATGGAGGTCAGAAACATCTCCTTCCGCTACCCCGGCGCCGAGAAGGCCGCCCTCGAAGACCTCTCCTTCACGGTCAGCCCCGGCGAGCTGGTGATCGTGACCGGCCCGAGCGGCGCCGGCAAGTCCACGGTCTCCAAGCTCCTGCTGCGCTTCTACGACCCGGACTGCGGAGACGTCCTCCTGGACGGCACACCGCTCCGGGACTTCCCGCTGGCCCGCCTGCGTGAGTACGTCACACTGCTGCCCCAGGAGACCCTGGTGCTGCACGACACGGTGCGCGCCAACATAGCCTGCGGCCGGCCCGGCGCCAGCGACCGCGCCATCGAGGAGGCGGCGAGGGCGGCCGACGCGCACGAGTTCATCTCGCGGTTGCCGGACGGGTACGACACCCGGGTCGACCCCAACTCGGCCCGCCTGTCCGGCGGCCAGCTCCAGCGCCTGGCCATCGCCCGCGCCATCCTGCGCGACGCCCCCGTCCTGGTCCTGGACGAGCCGACGACGGGCCTGGACGCGATGGCCGCCCGCCGCGTCGTCAAACCCCTGCGCCGCCTGATGACCGGCCGTACGACGATCATGATCACCCACGACCTCAACCTCGCCCCCGACGCCGACCGCATCCTGGTGGTCGACCGGGGCCGGATCGTCGAGACCGGCCGCCATGACGAACTCCTCGCCCGCGGCGGGGCGTACGCCCGGCTGCACCGCTCGCAGAACAACGCGGTGACGGACACGGGCGAGCTGCGCATGCCGCTGTGGGAGGAGGCGCGGACACCGGCGCCGGCGCACGGGCACGCACCGGCGTACCAGCAGCAGTACGGCTACGCCCCCTACACGGCCACCCCCATGCCCACCACCCACCCCACCACCCACCCCACCACCCACCCCTCCCCCCTCCCCGACGGCCGTCCCCTCTTCCGCGACGAGGAGGCGTGGCCGGGGGTCTGACTTCCAGCATCCGGGACAGTTCCTTAAAGGGTTCACGCACCTGTCAAAGTCCACTACCCTGGACCCAGTAGTACATCTAGATGAACGAACCCGATCAAGCACAGGATCGCCCGTGACCGCCACCTCCAGCACCGCAGCGCCGACACCGGTCACTCCCGCCGGAAGGCGCCGCCGCTTCGGCTCGTTCGGCTCGCTCGGCCCGGTCGGCCTGGTGCTGGCCGGCGGCATCTCGGTCCAGTTCGGCGGGGCCCTGGCGGTGACCCTGATACCGAGGGCCGGCGCGCCGGGCGTCGTCACCCTCCGCCTCCTCGCGGCGGCCGTGGTCCTCCTCCTCGTCTGCCGCCCCCGGCTGCGCGGCCACTCCCGCACCGACTGGGGCACGGTGATCGCGTTCGGTATCGCCATGGGCGCGATGAACGGCCTCTTCTACGAGGCGGTCGCCCGTATCCCGCTGGGCCCGGCGGTCACCCTGGAGGTGCTCGGCCCCCTGACCCTCTCGGTCCTGGCCTCCCGCCGCGCGATCAACGCACTGTGGGCGGGCCTGGCCCTGCTCGGCGTCTTCCTGCTGGGCGGCGGAGGCTTCGGCGACCTCGACCCCACAGGTGTCGCCTTCGCTCTGGGCGCCGGCGCCATGTGGGCGGTCTACATACTCTTCAGCGCCCGTACGGGCCGCCGCTTCCCCCAGGCGGACGGCCTGGCCCTGGCCATGGCGGTGGCGGCCCTCCTCTTCCTCCCCATCGGCATCACCTCGGCCGGCACCCGCCTCCTGAACCCCACCACCGTGGCCCTCGGGTCGGCGGTCGCCCTGCTCTCCTCGGTCCTGCCCTACACCCTCGAACTCCTCGCCCTGCGCCGCCTGCCCGCCTCCACCTTCGCGATCCTGATGAGCCTCGAACCGGCGATCGCCGCGACGGCCGGCTTCCTGATCCTCGGCCAGTCCCTGTCCCTGACGGAGGCCGCCGCGATCGCCCTGGTCATCGCGGCGAGCATTGGCGCGGTCCGCACCCAGGTGGGCCGAGGCAGGGCCAAGGTGGAACCGGTCCCGGAGGCCTGAGGGGCCGCCCTGGCGCAGTGCGGCCCCCAGGCCTGCCGGTGACGCAGAGTAACCTCCGGTGTGCGCAGCGGAGTTTGCTCTGTGCAAGAGTGGACGGTGTGACCGGCAACAGCGACACCAGCCCCCGCCCGCTGAAGATCACCTCCCGTGGCCGTGCCGTACTGGCCGACCCCCGGATCAACCGCGGCACGGCGTTCACCGAGGCCGAGCGGCGGGCCCTGGATCTCGTCGGACTGGTCCCGCCCCATGTGCTCACCCAGGACGAACAGGTCGAGCGCGCCTACGCCCAGTACCGGACACAGCCCAGCGACCTGGCGAAGAACGTCAATCTGACCGCCCTGCACGACCGCAACGAGGCGCTGTTCTACCGGCTCGTCGGCGACCACCTCGAAGAGATGCTGCCCATCGTCTACACGCCGACCGTGGGCACGGCCATCCGCCGCTACAGCAACGAGTACCGCCGCCCGCGCGGCATCTACCTCTCCGTGGACGCCCCCGGCGACATCGAGCGCTCCCTGCGCGCGAGCGGCCGCGGCGCCGACGACGTCGACCTGATCGTGGCCACCGACGGCGAGGGCATCCTCGGCATCGGCGACTGGGGCGTCGGCGGCATCGACATCGCGGTCGGCAAACTCGCCGTCTACACCGCCGCCGCCGGCATCGACCCGCGCCGCACCCTGCCGGTCATGCTCGACGTCGGCACCAACCGCAAGGAACTCCTCGACAACCCCCTCTACCTCGGAAATCGCCACCCCCGCGCCGACCGGGAGACGTACGACGCCTTCATCGACGCCTACGTCACAGCCGCCACCAGGCTCTTCCCGAACGCCCTGCTGCACTGGGAGGACTTCGGCACCGCCAACGCCCGTCGCATCCTGAACCGCTACCGCGACCAGGTGTGCACCTTCAACGACGACATCCAGGGCACGGGTGCCGTCAACCTCGCCGCCGTCCTGTCCGGCGTGCGCGCCGTCGGCGTGCCCCTGCCGCGGCACCGGATCGTCGTCTTCGGCGCGGGCACCGCCGGCATCGGCGTCGCCGACCAGCTGCGGGACGCCCTGGTCGCCGAGGGTCTGTCCCCGGCCGAGGCCACCGCCCGGTTCTGGTGCGTCGACCGGTACGGGCTGCTCACCGCCGACCAGGGCGACAAGCTCCGCGACTTCCAGCAGCCCTACGCCCGCCCCGCCGACGAGGTGGACGGCTGGCGGCGCGACGACAGCCTGCCCGGCATCCCCCTCGACGAGGTGGTCCGGCGGGTCCGGCCGACCATCCTCATCGGCACCTCCGGACAGAGCGGCGCCTTCACCGAGGCGCTCGTCCGCGAGCTGGCCCGGCACACCGAACGCCCCATCATCCTGCCCATGTCCAACCCCACCGACCTCGCCGAGGCGACTCCCGCCGACCTGCTCGACTGGACGGACGGCAAGGCGCTGGTGGCCACGGGCAGCCCGTTCGCGCCGGTCGAGCGGGACGGGAGGACGTACGAGATCGGCCAGGCCAACAACGCCCTGGTCTTCCCCGGCCTCGGCCTCGGCGTGATCGTCGCCCGCGCCTCCCGGGTCACCGACCGCATGCTCCGCGCGGCGGCGGACGCGGTCGCCCGCCGCACCGGCGGCGACACGGACGCCACCCGGCTGAACGCACCGGTCCTCCCGCCCATCCGGGACCTGCGCGGCACGTCGGAGGCGGTCGCCGTGGCCGTGGTCCGCGCGGCGACGGCGGACGGCGTCGCCCGGGCCGACCTGGACGGCGACGACATCGAGGCGGCGGTGCGCGCGGCACGCTGGGAACCGGTGTATCCGCCGGTGGAAGCGGTGTGAGGGGGCGGTCCCCGACCCCTGTGAAAACCAGCCGGCCAAATTAATGCAAGCACGCTTGATTGTTTCTGCGGCCACTGCCATGCTCCCCCCATGGCCGACCCGACGCCCGTCATCGACGACCTGCGTGCCGAGAGCGAGGAACTCGACCTGCTCGTGGCCGAGCTGAGCTCCGAGCAGTGGGCGCTGCCCACCCCCGCGCCCGGCTGGACCCTCGCCCACCAGATCGCCCACCTCGCCTGGACCGACCGCTCGGCCCTGCTGGCCGTCACCGACGCCGGCGCCTTCCAGGCGCTGGTCGAGAAGGCGCTCGCCGCCCCCGGCTCCTTCGTGGACGAGGGCGCGGAGGAGGGCGCTCGGCTCGCGCCCGCCGAGCTGCTGTCGACCTGGCGCGAGGGGCGCGCCGCCCTCGACCAGGCCCTGCGCAACGCCCCACCCGGCGCCCGATTCCCCTGGTACGGCCCGCCCATGTCGGCCGCCTCCATGGCCACGGCCCGCCTTATGGAGACCTGGGCCCACGGTCTGGACATCGCCGACGCCCTGGGTGTGGTGCTCCCACCCACCGACCGGCTCAAGCATGTGGTGCGACTCGGGGTACGCACCCGGGACTTCGCCCACACGGTCCACGGACTCACCCCTCCCGCCGAAGAGTTCCGCGTGGAACTGACCGCGCCGGACGGCGCGGTGTGGGCGTACGGCCCGGAGAGCGCCCCACAGCGCGTCACCGGCCCCGCCCTCGACTTCTGCCTCCTCGTCACCCAGCGCGCCCACCGCGCCGACCTCGCCCTGACCGCCGTCGGCCCGGACGCCGACCGCTGGCTGGACATCGCCCAGGCCTTCGCGGGCCCGCCCGGCGGCGGCCGCCCGCCGAAGGAGGATCCGGCGTGACCGGCCTGCGCATCGGCAACTTCTCCGGCTTCTACGGCGACCGCTTCGACGCCCTGCGCGAGATGCTCACCGGTGGCGAGGTCGACGTCCTCACCGGCGACTACCTCGCCGAACTCACCATGCTGATCCTGGCCCGCGACCGGCTGAAGGAACCCGGCGCCGGTTACGCCCGCACCTTCCCGCGCCAGCTGGAGGACTGCCTCGGCCTCGCCCACGAGCGCGGGGTGAAGATCGTCACCAACGCGGGCGGGCTCAATCCGGCCGGACTGGCGGGAGCCGTCGGGCAGTTGGCCGAGCGGCTGGGCATCGGTGTGCGGGTCGCACATGTCGAGGGCGACGACCTCACCGCCTCCCACCCCGGCGCGCTCGCCGCGCACGCCTACCTGGGCGGCTTCGGTATCGCCGCGTGCCTGCGGGCGGGTGCGGACATCGTCGTCACCGGGCGGGTGACCGACGCGGCCCTCGTCACCGGGCCCGCCGCCGCCCACTTCGGGTGGGGCCCCACGGACCACGACCGGCTCGCGGGCGCCGTCGTCGCCGGACACGTGCTGGAGTGCGGGACGCAGGCCACCGGCGGGAACTACGCGTTCTTCCGGGAGGGGGACGTACGCCGGCCCGGCTTCCCGCTCGCCGAGATCCACGCCGACGGCAGCAGCGTCATCACCAAGCACGCCGGCACCGGCGGCCTGGTCGACGTCGGCACGGTCACCGCGCAGCTGCTGTACGAGACCGGTGGCGGCCGGTACGCCGGACCCGACGTCACCGCCCGGCTGGACACCGTACGGCTGAGCCAGGACGGGCCGGACCGGGTGCGGATCGAGGGCGTGCGGGGCGAGGCACCGCCGCCGGCCCTGAAAGTCGGGCTCAACCGGCTCGGCGGCTTCCGCAACGAGGTCGTCTTCGTCCTCACCGGACTGGACATCGAGGAAAAGGCCGAGCTGGTGCGGGCGCAGCTCACCGACGCCCTCGCCAAGTCGCCGCCCACCGAGGTCCGCTGGGAACTCGTGCGCACCGACCGGTCCGACGCCGGTACCGAGGAGACCGCGAGCGCCCTGCTGCGGCTCGTCGTACGGGACCCGGACGAGCGGGTCGTCGGACGGGCGTTGAGCGGTGCCGCCGTGGAGCTCGCGCTGGCCAGCTACCCGGGCTTCCATGTGCTCTCCCCACCGGGGAAGGGCTCGCCTTATGGAGTCTTCGAGGATGTGTACGTCCCCCATGGCGCCGTAGACCATATGGCCGTCCTCCACGACGGACGCCGTATCCCTGTGCCGGTGCCCCAGGACACTCAGCCCCTGGACGACGTACCGGCCGCGCCGCTCCCCGACCCCCTGCCACCCGGTCCGACCCGCCGCGCACCCCTCGGCCTGGTCGCCGGGGCCCGCAGCGGGGACAAGGGCGGGAACGCCAACGTCGGCGTGTGGGCCCGCAGTGACGAGGCCTGGCGGTGGCTCGCGCACGAGCTGACCGCCGAAAGGTTCCGGCAGCTGATCCCCGAGAGCCGGGACCTGCCCGTCACCCGGCACCTGCTGCCGAACCTCCGCGCGGTCAACTTCGTCGTCGAGGGCATCCTCGGCGCCGGCGTTGCCGCGCAGGCCCGCTTCGATCCGCAGGCCAAGGCCCTCGGCGAATGGCTGCGCTCCCGCCACCTGGACATCCCGGAGGCCCTGCTGTGACCACCCTGACCTCGGCCCTGGACCCGGCCGGTCCCGACTACCGGGCCCACCGCGAGGCCATGCTCGCCAACCTCGCCGAACTCGACGCCGAGCACGCCAAGGCGCTCGCGGGCGGCGGTGAGAAGTACGTCCAACGGCACCGGAAGCGCGGCAAGTTGCTCGCACGGGAGCGGATCGAGCTGCTGCTCGACCCGGACACGCCCTTCCTGGAGCTGTCCCCGCTGGCCGCCTGGGGCAGTGACTACACGGTCGGCGCCTCGCTCGTCACCGGCATCGGTGTGGTCGAGGGCGTGGAGTGCCTGATCACCGCCAACGACCCGACCGTGCGTGGCGGTGCGAGCAACCCGTGGAGCCTGAAGAAGGCCCTCCGTGCGAATGACATCGCGCTCGCCAACCGGCTGCCCTGCATCAGCCTGGTGGAGTCGGGAGGGGCCGATCTGCCGTCCCAGAAGGAGATCTTCATCCCGGGCGGCGCCATCTTCCGCGACCTCACCCGCCTCTCCGCCGCCGGGATCCCGACCGTCGCGGTCGTCTTCGGCAACTCCACCGCCGGCGGCGCCTACGTCCCCGGCATGTCCGACCACGTGATCATGGTCAAGGAGCGGGCGAAGGTCTTCCTCGGCGGTCCGCCGCTGGTGAAGATGGCCACCGGCGAGGAGAGCGACGACGAGTCCCTGGGCGGCGCCGAGATGCACGCGCGCGTGTCGGGCCTCGCCGACTACTTCGCCGTCGACGAGCCGGACGCGCTGCGCCAGGCCCGCCGTGTCGTGGCCCGGCTCAACCACCGCAAGGCGTACCCGGATCCCGGTCCGGCGGCCCCTCCCAAGTACGACCCGGAGGAACTGCTGGGCATCGTCCCGGGCGATCTGAAGACCCCCTTCGACCCGCGCGAGGTCATCGCCCGGATCGTCGACGCCTCCGACTTCGACGAGTTCAAGCCGCTGTACGGGACCAGCCTGGTCACCGGCTGGGCCGCCCTGCACGGATATCCGGTGGGGGTGCTGGCCAACGCCCAGGGCGTCCTGTTCAGCGCGGAGTCGCAGAAGGCCGCCCAGTTCATCCAGCTCGCCAACCAGCGCGACATCCCGCTGCTCTTCCTGCACAACACCACCGGCTACATGGTCGGCAGGGAGTACGAGCAGGGCGGGATCATCAAACACGGCTCGATGATGATCAATGCGGTCAGCAACAGCAGGGTCCCGCACCTGTCCGTGCTCATGGGGGCGTCGTACGGCGCCGGCCACTACGGCATGTGCGGGCGGGCGTACGACCCCCGGTTCCTGTTCGCCTGGCCGAGTGCCAAGTCCGCCGTCATGGGCCCGCAGCAGCTCGCCGGCGTGCTGTCGATCGTCGCCCGGCAGTCGGCGGCGGCGAAGGGGCAGCCGTACGACGAGGACGCGGACGCCGCCCTGCGCGCCATGGTGGAGCAGCAGATCGAGTCCGAGTCGCTGCCGATGTTCCTGTCCGGGCGGCTGTACGACGACGGCGTCATCGACCCGCGCGACACCCGCACCGTCCTCGGCCTGTGCCTGTCCGCCATCCACACCGCGCCCTACGAGGGCGCGCGCGGCGGCTTCGGCGTCTTCCGGATGTGAGGCATCACGTGATTACGACACTGCTCGTCGCCAACCGGGGCGAGATCGCCTGCCGGATCTTCCGCACCTGCCGTGAGCTGGGAATCCGGACGGTCGCCGTGCACTCGGACGCCGACGAGAACGCGCTCCACACGCGCGTGGCCGACACGGCGGTACGGCTGCCGGGCGCGGCGCCCGCCGAGACGTATCTGCGCGGCGACCTCATCGTGAAGGCGGCCCTCGCCGCCGGCGCGGACGCCGTGCACCCCGGCTACGGCTTTCTCTCCGAGAACCCCGACTTCGCCCGCGCCGTCCTCGACGCCGGCCTGACCTGGATCGGCCCACCGCCGGAGGCCATCGAGGCGATGGCGTCCAAGACCCGCGCGAAGGAGCTGATGGGCCTCGCGCCCCTCGACGCGGCGCAGGTCACGGAGGCCGACCTGCCGGTGCTGGTGAAGGCGGCCGCCGGCGGCGGGGGGCGCGGGATGCGGATCGTGCGCCGGCTGGAGGAGCTGAGCGCCGCACTGCAGGCCGCACGCGCCGAGGCGGCGAGTGCCTTCGGCGACGGCGAGGTGTTCATCGAGCCCTACCTGGAGCACGGCCGCCACGTCGAGGTGCAGATCCTCGCCGACACCCACGGCACGATCTGGCCCCTCGGCACCCGCGACTGCTCCCTCCAGCGCCGCCACCAGAAGGTCATCGAGGAGGCCCCGGCACCCGGCCTCTCCGAGCAGCTCACGCAGGACCTGTACGCGCTGGCCGTACAGGCCGCCTGCGCCGTCGCCTACGAGGGCGCAGGCACCGTCGAGTTCCTGGTCGCCGACGGCCGCGCGCACTTCCTGGAGATGAACACCCGCCTCCAGGTCGAACACCCCGTCACGGAGGAGGTGTTCGGCATCGACCTGGTCGCGGAACAGATCCGCATCGCGGAGGGCGGGGCCCTCGAGAAGGACCCGCCACGCGCGCGTGGCCACGCGATCGAGGCCCGCCTGTACGCCGAGGACCCCGCCCACGACTGGACCCCCCAGACCGGCACCCTGCACCACCTCGCCGTACCGCCCGGCGTCCGCCTGGACACCGGCTGCACCGACGGCGACACCATCGGCGTCCACTACGACCCGATGCTCGCCAAGGTCGTCGCCCACGCACCCACGCGCGCGGAGGCGGTCCGCAGGCTCGCCGGAGCACTGGAGCGCGCCGAGCTCCACGGCCCGGTCACCAACCGCGACCTGCTGGTCCGTTCCCTGCGCCACGAGGAGTTCACCAGCGGGCGCATGGACACCGGCTTCTACGACCGCCACCTCACCGCACTGACCGAGTCCGCCCCCGACCCGTACGCCCCGCTCGCCGCCGCCCTCGCCGACGCCCACGGCCGCTCCCGCTTCGGCGGCTGGCGCAACCTGCCCGCACAGCCGCAGGTGAAGCGGTACGCGGTGGCGGGGGAGGAGCACGAGGTCCGCTACTGGCACGCGAGGCAGGGGCCTGCGGCCGACGGGGTGCGCGTCGTGCACGCCGACGCGCGACTGGTCGTACTCGAAGTCGACGGCGTGGAGCGCCGGTTCACGGTGGCGGCGTACGGCGACGAGGTCCACGTCGGCTCCACCCGCCTCACCGCCCTGCCCCGCTTCCCCGACCCCACCGCCCAGCTCGCCCCCGGTTCGCTGCTCGCACCGATGCCGGGCACGGTCGTCCGCATCGCCGAGGGCCTGGCGGAAGGGGCAACGGTTCAGGCCGGTCAAGGCCTCATATGGCTGGAGGCGATGAAGATGCAGCACCAGATCTCGGCGCCGGTCACAGGAACGCTGACCGCGCTGCATGCCAGGACCGGCCAGCAGGTGGAACCAGGAATGTTGCTCGCCGTAGTGCAGGAAACCTCTTCTTAGGAGCCTCATGTCTCCCGTCATCGAAACCGAAGAGCACAAAGCCCTCCGCTCAGCGGTGGCCGCCCTCGGCAAACGCTACGGCCGTGACTACCTCGTCCAGACCGTCGCCGCGGGCAAACCCCTCACCGAACTCTGGACCGAGGCCGGCAAACTCGGCTACCTCGGCGTCAGCCTCCCCGAGGAGTACGGCGGCGGTGGGGGCGGCGTCGCCGAACTGTCCATCGTGCTCGAAGAGCTGGGGGCAGCAGGCTCCCCCCTGCTCATGCTGGTGGTCTCCCCGGCCATCTGCGGCACGGTGATCTCCCGCTTCGGCACAGAGGCCCAGAAACGGCAGTGGCTGCCCGGAATCGCCGACGGCACCCGCCTCATGGCCTTCGGCATCACCGAACCCGACGCCGGCTCCAACTCCCACCGCATCACCACCACGGCCCGCCGTGACGGTACCGACTGGCTCCTCACCGGCCGCAAGGTCTTCATCTCCGGCGTGGACATGGCCGACGCCGTCCTGATCGTCGGCCGTACCGAGGACGCCCGCACCGGACGCCTCAAGCCCTGCCTGTTCATCGTCCCGACGGACGCCGAGGGCTTCCAGAAGCGGCCGATCGACATGGAGCTCAACGCCGCCGAGAAGCAGTTCGAGCTGGTCCTGGACGGCGTACGGCTGCCCGCCGACGCCCTCGTCGGCGACGAGGACGCCGGTCTGCTGCAACTGTTCGCCGGTCTGAACCCCGAGCGGATCATGACCGCCGCGTTCGCCATCGGGATGGGCCGGTACGCGCTGTCCAAGGCCATCGAGTACGCCCGCGACCGTACCGTCTGGAAGTCCCCGATCGGCGCCCACCAGGCCATCGCCCACCCCCTGGCGCAGGCGCACATCGACCTGGAACTGGCCCGGCTGATGATGCAGAAGGCGGCCCACCTCTACGACGCCGGTGACGACGTCGGCGCGGGCGAGGCCGCCAACATGGCCAAGTACGCGGCCGGGGAGGCCTGCGTGAAGGCCGTCGACCAGGCCGTGCACACCCTCGGCGGCAACGGGCTCACCCGCGAGTTCGGGCTCGCCTCGTTGATAACGGCCGCACGCGTGGCTCGTATTGCTCCGGTGAGCCGGGAGATGATTCTCAACTACGTCTCCCATCAGAGCCTCGGCCTGCCCAAGTCGTACTAGGCCGCCGCATCCGCCTGGAGGAACCGTGTTCCGCAGCGAGTACGCAGACGTTCCGCCCGTAGCCCTCCCCATCCACGAGGCCGTCCTGGGGCGCGCCGCCGAGTTCGGCGAGCGACCCGCCCTGATCGACGGCACGGACGGCACCACGCTCACGTACAAGCAGGTGGACCGGTTCCACCGGCGCGTCGCCGCCGGTCTCGCCGACGCGGGCGTCCGCAAGGGCGACGTCCTCGCCCTGCACAGCCCCAACACCATCGCCTTCCCGACCGCCTTCTACGCCGCCACGCGCGCGGGTGCCTCCGTCACCACCGTGCACCCGCTCGCCACGCCCGAGGAGTTCGCGAGGCAGCTCGGCGACAGCGGCGCGCGCTGGATCGTCACCGTCTCGCCCCTGCTGGAGACGGCCCGCCGCGCCGCCGAACTCGCGGGCGGCATACGGGAGATCTTCGTGTGCGACAGCGCGTCCGGGCACCGCTCCCTGATCGACATGCTCGCCACCACCGCCCCCGAGCCGCGGCCCGCCCTCGACCCGGCCGAGGACATCGCCGCGCTGCCGTACTCCTCCGGCACCACCGGCGTCCCCAAGGGCGTGATGCTCACCCACCGGCAGATCGCCACCAACCTCGCCCAGCTGGAACCCGCCGTTCCGGCCGCCCCCGGCGACCGCATCCTGGCCGTCCTGCCCTTCTTCCACATCTACGGCCTCACCGCCCTGATGAACGCGCCCCTGCGCAAGGGCGCCACGGTCGTCGTCCTGCCCCGCTTCGACCTGGAGACCTTCCTCGCGGCCATCGAAACGCACCGCATCACCGGCCTGTACGTCGCCCCGCCCATCGTCCTCGCCCTCGCCAAGCACCCGGCCGTCGCCCGCTACGACCTCTCCTCCCTGAAGTACGTCATCAGCGCCGCCGCCCCACTGGACGCCACCCTCGCCCGCGCCTGCTCGCAGCGGCTCGGCCTGCCCCCGATCGGCCAGGCCTACGGCATGACCGAACTGTCCCCCGGCACCCACGTCGTCCCCCTCGACCGGCTGCACGACGCCCCCGCCGGCACGGTCGGCAGGCTCATCGCCGGCACCGAGATGCGCATCGTCTCCCTGGACGACCCCGACAAGGACCTCGGCACCGGCGAGCCCGGCGAGATCCTCATCCGCGGCCCCCAGGTGATGAAGGGCTACCTCGGCCGCCCCGACGCCACCGCCGCGCTGATCGACGCCGACGGCTGGCTGCACACCGGGGACGTGGGACACGTCGACGAGGACGGCTGGCTGTTCGTCGTGGACCGGGTGAAGGAACTCATCAAGTACAAGGGCTTCCAGGTGGCCCCCGCCGAACTGGAGGCCCTGCTGCTCACCCACCCAGGCATCGCCGACGCCGCCGTCATCGGCTCCTACAACGACGACGGCAACGAAGTCCCGCACGCCTTCGTCGTCCGCAGGCCCGACGCCGAGGAGCTCACGGAGAACGAGATCATGCTGTACGTCGCCGAACGGGTCGCACCCTACAAACGGATCCGCCAGGTCACCTTCATCCACACCGTCCCCCGCGCCGCCTCCGGCAAGATACTGCGCCGGGAACTGAGGGAGCTGCCGTGACAATGATCAGCCGTACACGCGCGCGTGCCGTCGAAACCCTCAGCCTCGACGCCACCGGCACCCGCAACGCCCTCTCGGCGGCGCTCGTCTCCGACCTCGTGAACGCGCTCACCGACTGCGGCAAGGACCCGGACGTACGCGCCGTCGTCCTCACCCACACCGGCACCACCTTCTGCGCCGGCGCCGACCTGCGCGACCCGCCCCACCCGGATGCCCTCACCGGCCTGCTCCGGCAGATCCTCGAACTGCGCAAACCCGTCGTCGCACGCGTCACCGGCCACGTCCGCGCGGGCGGCCTCGGCCTGCTCGCCGCCTGCGACATCGCCGCCGCCTCCACCGAAGCCACCTTCGCCTTCACCGAGGTCCGCATCGGCGTCGCCCCCGCGGTGATCTCCCTCCCCGTGATCCCGCGCGCCGACCCCCGCGCCCTCGCCCGCTACTTCCTCACCGGCGAACGCTTCGACGCACCCGAGGCCGTACGCGTCGGACTCCTCACCGTCACCGGCGACGACGTGGACGACGCCCTCGCTCCGATCCTCGACGGCCTGCGCCGCTCCTCACCCCAGGGCCTGGCCGAGACGAAACAGCTGCTCACGGCTAGGGTGCTGGAAACATTCGACCGGGACGCGGCGGATCTGACCGCGCTCTCGGCCCGGCTGTTCTCCTCCGCCCAGGCCCGGGAGGGGATGACGGCCTTCCTGGAAAGACGGGACGCGGCATGGGTGGTGTGACCGGATGAGCACGACGGCGCAACGCGACGGCCTGCCCAAGGAGCGCGACCGCGCCCCCAAGCAGGACCGCAGCCGGGCCACCCGGCAGCGGCTCCTGGAGGCCGCCGTGGCCTGCCTGGCCGAACACGGCTGGGCGGGCTCCACCGTCGCCGTCGTCGCCGAACGCGCCGGAGTCTCCCGCGGCGCCGCCCAGCACCACTTCCCCACCCGCGAGGACCTGTTCACGGCCGCCGTCGAATACGTCGCCGAGGAGCGCTCCACCGCCCTCCGGGAACTCTTCCCGGCCGGCCCCGCCGACCGCCGCGCCGTCGTCGCCGCCCTCGTCGACCTCTACACCGGCCCCCTCTTCCGCGCCGCCCTGCACCTGTGGGTCGCCGCCTCCAACGAGGACCAGCTGGGCAGCCGCGTGACCGAGCTGGAGGCCCGCGTCGGCCGCGAGACCCACCGCATCGCCGTCGATCTCCTCGGCGCCGACGAGTGCCGCCCCGGCGTCCGCGAAACCGTCCAGGGCCTGCTGGACATGGCCCGCGGCCTCGGTCTGGCCAACCTCCTGACCGACGACACCACCCGCCGCACACGCGTCGTCGCCCAGTGGGCCGATCTGCTGGACCAGGCCCTCGGCCGAGCCGACGGACCGGACCCGCAGTGAAGCGGGCCACACCCGTATCCGGCACGGAGCGTTACCCTTGCCCCATGCTTCCGATGCTCGTCCGCCGCCGCCACGTGGACTACGTGCGCGTCACGAGCATGGGCTGTCGGCCTTCGGCCTGATTCAGCCTCTTTTCTTCCGCCTTCTTACGGCATCTTCTTACGGCACCCGGGGCGACGCCGCCCACACCCTCGGCGGCCTGCCCGTGGCCCACACAACCCTGTGGACGCACCCATGACGACGCACACCACGACGCACACCACGACGCACACTGCGATGCACACCACGACGGCGACCCCGTCGTACGACCAGCTCCCCATCATCGACCTGTCGGCCGCCGGCCAAGGCCCCCAGGCCCGCGCCAGGCTCCACGCCCAGCTGCACAGCGCCGCCCACGACGTCGGCTTCTTCCAGCTCGTCGGACACGGTGTGACCCGGGCCGAGACCGACGCGCTGCTCACCGCCATGCGCGCCTTCTTCGCCCTCCCCGAGGCCGACCGGCTCGCCCTGGACAACGTGAACTCTCCGCACTTCCGCGGCTACACCCGCACCGGCGACGAACGTACCGCCGGCGCCCGCGACTGGCGCGACCAGCTCGACATAGGCGCCGAACGCCCCGCCCGCGTCCCCGCCCCCGGCGAACCCCCGTACTGGTGGCTCCAGGGCCCCAACCAGTGGCCCACCGCCCTCCCCGAGCTGCGCACCGCCGCCCTGGCCTGGATCGACAAGCTGAGCTCGGTCGCGGACCGCCTCCTGCACGAACTCCTCGCCGCCATCGGCGCCCCCGCCGACTTCTACGACCCGGTCTTCGGCGACCGTGCCCACCCCCACCTCAAGCTCGTCCGCTACCCCGGCAGCGCGGGCGACGGCACCGACCAGGGCGTCGGCGCCCACAAGGACTACGGCTTCCTGACCCTGCTCCTGCAGGACACCGTCGGCGGCCTCCAGGTCCAGCGCGAGGACGGCCTCTTCCACGACGTCCCGGCCCTCGACGGTGCCTTCGTCGTCAACCTCGGCGAACTCCTGGAAGTCGCCACCAACGGCTACCTCCTCGCCACCAACCACCGCGTGGTCAGCCCGCCCGGAGCCACGGAACGCTTCTCGGTCCCGTTCTTCTACAACCCCCGCCTGGACGCAAAGGTCGAGCTCCTGCCGTTCCCGCACGCCTCCGAGGCACCGGGCATCACCACCGACCCCTCCAACCCGCTGTACGCCGAGTACGGCTACAACGAACTCAAGGGCAAGCTGAGGGCACATCCGCTGGTGGCGGAGAAACACCATGCGAGTCTGCTTGCGGCAGCATGAAAATCAGGGCCCTCAGGGCCCTGGTTTTCAAGGGGGGCGGGGCCGTGCCGGCATGCGGCTCCGCCGCGCGGGCGCGACAGGCCACGACCGGCCCGCGGCGCCCGCGCTCCGTGGCGCCCCTCTCAGTGGGCGATGTCCGCATACCCCTCGATGTCCTGCGGACTGCGCGGCCCGGGACCCACGTACCTCGCCGAAGGCCGCACCAGCCTCCCCGTCCGCTTCTGCTCCAGAATGTGCGCCGACCACCCGGCAGTACGGGCGCACGTGAACATCGACGTGAACATGTGCGCCGGCACCTCCGCGAAGTCCAGCGTGATCGCGGCCCAGAACTCCACGTTGGTGGCCAGCACCCGATCCGGCCGACGGTTGTGAAGCTCCTCCAGCGCGGCCTTCTCCAACGCCTCGGCGACCTCGAACCGCGGCGCGCCCAGCTCCCGCGCCGTACGCCGCAGCACCCGCGCCCGCGGATCCTCGGCCCGGTACACCCGGTGCCCGAACCCCATCAGCCGCTCACCCCGGTCCAGGGCCTGCCGGACGTACGCCTCCGCGTCCCCCGTCCGCTCGATCTCCTCGATCATCCCGAGCACACGCGAGGGCGCACCCCCGTGCAGCGGCCCGGACATCGCCCCGACCGCCCCCGACAGCGCGGCGGCGACATCGGCCCCGGTGGAGGCGATGACCCGCGCGGTGAAGGTCGAGGCGTTCATCCCGTGCTCGGCCGCGGACGTCCAGTAGGCATCCACAGCGGCGACATGCTTGGGATCCGGCTCACCCCGCCAGCGGATCATGAACCGCTCCACGACCGACTTCGCCTTGTCGATCTCCCGCTGCGGCACCATCGGCAGCGTCTGCCCGCGCGCCGACTGGGCGACGTACGACAACGCCATCACGGCGGCCCGCGCCAGATCGTCCCGCGCCTGGCGCTCGTCGATGTCGAGCAGCGGTTTCAGCCCCCACGCCGGCGCCAGCATTGCGAGCGCCGACTGCACGTCCACGCGGATGTCACCGGAGTGCACCGGGATCGGGAACGGCTCGGCGGGCGGCAGCCCCGGATTGAACGCCCCGTCGACCAGCAGCCCCCACACGTTCCCGAACGAGACATGACCGACCAGATCCTCGATGTCGACGCCCCGGTACCGCAGGGCGCCGCCCTCCTTGTCCGGCTCGGCGATCTCCGTCTCGAACGCTACGACTCCCTCGAGTCCGGGTACGAAATCGGACATCAGGCGGCTCCTCGTGATGTGATCGGCGGCGGTCACCCCGGTGATGCCCCGTTCAGCCGGTGGTCACCCAACCGCAAGGGGACCAGCACGATAACCCCCGGTGCCAGACTTGGGGAGTCCGTACGACACTGAGTGCCAGTGGCGTTCGATACGGCAAGATGACCGCGTGACCGACCGCGACCCGCTCCTGGATCCCGCCCTCGACCCCGCCGCCATGCGCAAGCAGTACCGGGCCGAGGGCCTCGCCGAACAGGATCTCGCCACGCACCCCATGGACCAGTTCGCCCGCTGGTTCGAGGACGCCGCCCGGGCGGCGCTGCACGGCACCATCTACGAGCCCAACGCGATGGTCGTCTCCACGGCGGACGCGGCCGGCCGCATCAGCTCGCGCACGGTCCTGATGAAGCAGTTCGACACCGAGGGCTTCGTCTTCTACACCAACTACGACTCCCGCAAGGCCCACGACCTCGCGGAGAACCCGCACGTCTCCCTGCTCTTCCCCTGGCACCCGCTGGCCCGCCAGGTCATCGTCGCCGGCACCGCCCACCGCACCGGCCGCGACGAGACCGCCGCCTACTTCCGCACCCGCCCGCACGGCTCCCGGCTCGGCGCCTGGGCCAGCGCCCAGTCCACGGTGATCGCCTCGCGCACCGAACTGGACACCGCCTACGCCGACCTTCAGGCCCGCTACCCCGAGGACGAACAGGTCCCGGTCCCACCGCACTGGGGCGGCTTCCGCATCACCCCGGAAACCATCGAGTTCTGGCAGGGCCGCGTGAACCGCCTCCACGACCGCCTGCGCTACGTCGCCCAGCCGGGCGGCACCTGGAAGGTCGAGCGCCTCGCCCCCTGAAGGCACGGGGCACGTGAACGCAGACGACCCGCGGGCTGGGTTCCTCGAGGAGGAGCCGGCCGGACGTACCGGCAGCCCGCGGGTCGGGTGACTGCGTTGGATTAGGGCCGGCTGCGTGTTTCGCACACACGCTGGTCCGGCACCGCACTGGGTGTGGTGGCGAGCCGCTAGCCCGCAGCCACCTCGCGCGTCCGGGTTTCACTCATTTACCCGATCACCTCCTTTCCGCTTGGGACACAGCCTAGGAAGCGGCTGGGGAGAGCTCAACTGTTTTTCGGAGATCCTGACGGAGGGGCTTCCGGCCGCGTCGGGTGGCCGTGGCCGTCGCCGCGCTGGAGCCGTCCTCGCTGCCCGGGCAGCGCTCTTGGCGTGACGACGACGGGTTCCGTTGCCGTGCCCGTCGGATGGTGAGCGGCCGTATTGACACCACACTGGTCCAGACCGCACGGTGATCCGCGACACAGACGCTGCGAAGGGGTACCGCATGAGCGACGGCACGCCTGCCGACCTGTTCTTCGACGCCGCGATCGGCCTGCTGCAACGGGTCCGTGAGGAGGAGGCCGAGCCGATCGCCGCGGCCGGCACCCTGCTCGCCGACACCGTCGCCGCCGGCGGCCGCCTGTTCGCCTTCGGCGCCGGGCACTCCTCCCTGGCCGCCCAGGACGTCGTCTACCGTGCCGGCGGACTCGCCCTGATGAACCTGCTCGCCGTCCCCGGCGTCGTCGGCGTCGACGTCATCCCGGCCACCCTCGGCTCCGCCCTCGAACGCGTCGACGGCCTCGCGAGTGCCGTCCTCGGTACCTCACCGCTCCGCTCCGGCGACGCCCTCGTGATCATCTCCCTCTCCGGCCGCAACGCCCTCCCCGTGGAGATGGCCCAGCACGCCCGCGCCCTCGGCGTGAAGGTCATCGGCGTCACCTCGGTCGCGTACGCCGCGCAGACCACGTCCCGGCACGCCTCCGGCACCTTCCTGAAGGACCACTGCGACATCGTCCTGGACTCGAAGATCGCCGTCGGTGACGCGGAGCTCACCCTGGACACCATCCCGGCGCCCTTCGCCCCCGCCTCCACGGTCGTCACCACCGCGCTGATGCAGGCGGTCATGGCGACCACCGCCGCCACCCTCGCCGACCGGGGCATCGAACCCCCGCTCCTGCGCTCGGGCAACGTCGACGGCGGCCACGAGTGGAACGGCCGTGTGCTGCGGGAGTACGGCGACCGGATCTTCTACCGGCGCTGAGACCGCGCGGGAGCCCCCGGAGGCCTACTTCCCCGCCACCGCGCCCGCCAGGTCCAGCGCCGCCGCGATGCGGACCGCCACGTCCTCCGCGTAGGCCGTGTCGGACCGCTCGAAGCGGCTGCGGCCGGAGCCGCGCAGGAAGGTCACCACGCCCAGCGTCCGCCCCCGGCTGCGCAGCACCGCGCACAGGGCGTGCACCGCGTCGCCGGGCCACTGCCGGGACAGCGCCCACTCCTGCGCCCGCTGCGCCGGGACCGACCCGGCGTCCGCGCGCACGACCCCGCACCGCTCCACGCACTGCAGCGCCGGATGGCCCGGCTCGTAGCGCACGGGCAGCCCGGCCGCGCCGGTGAGCAGGCTCGGTCCCGGCGCTCCGGCGGGCGTCGCGGCGAGGCGTACGAGCCGTACGGCCGCCTCCCCGCCCTCCGTGCGCGGGGCAGGCACCGCCCGGTCGATCAACGCGTGGTCGGCGAAGCCGGCGAGGGCGAAGTCCAGGTGGACGGTGGCCGCCTCGGCAGGGTCCTCGCACTCGGCGGCGGCACGCGCGGCGCGGTGCAGCTGGTTGGTGCGGAAGCGCAGCAGGGCCGCCTCCTGTTCGCCCTGCTTGGCCTCGGTGACGTCCTGGAACAGCCAGCCGACGCCGAGCGGCACCGGTTCCTCCGCGAGCGGCGAGGCCAGCCGCACGAACCCGCTCCGCCAGCAGCGCCGCTTCTCGCCCTCCCCGGTGCGCACGCTGACCCACATCTCGGCGGGCGCGGGCGGCGCGCCCTCGGCCAGCACATGGGTGAGCGCGGCCTCCAGTTCCTCCACGCCCTGCGCGAGCAGTTCACCGAGCGGCCGGCCGAGCGCGGAGGTACGTCCGATGCCGAGCGCACGGGCCGCGTGCGCGTTGACGACGGCGGGCCGCAGATCGGCGTCGATGAGTACGACCCCCCAGGCGGCGTCCTCGAACAGTGCCTCACTCAGCGCGATCGACCGCTCCAGATCGATCTGCGCGTGGACCTCGCTGAACGCGCAGTACACCCCGGCGGGCTCTCCGTCGGGCCCGCGCACGGCGGCCGACTGGGTCCGTACGAGCACCCGTCCGCCGTCCTTCGTGACGAGCGCGAACTCGTGCACCTGCCGCCCGGGGGCGTGCATCGCCGACATCAGCCGGGCCTGCACCTCCTCGGCGTCGGCACTGCGCACCGCCCATCCGGCGAACCCGTGCCGCCCGACCGCCTCGGCGGCCGTCCAGCCGAGGATCCGCTCGGCCTCCCGGTTCCAGTGCGTGACGACCCCGTCGGCGTCGAAGGCGCACAGTGCCGCGTCCATGCCGTCGAGCAGTGCGGCGAGCAGATCGGATCCCCCTGACTCACCGGGCTCGTCCGGCCCCAGCTCATCGGTGGTCCCACTCCGCCGGGAAGCACTCACCTGGACCCCCTGGAGGCTGCGTCGGCGCACATACGGCGCACGGTTCGCTCAGTGCCCATCATTCAACTGGAACGTGACCCAGCACACATCCTGTTCCCGCAAGATTGGTCCCACAAGATTGGACGCATCGGCCACCCACGGACCCGCACCCGTCAACGGCCGGAGCTCCACGGCTGCCCCCGTTTCCCGCGCGGCCCCCGCTTGTCAGTCCGATCCGGCAGAATTGGTGACAGGGCCAGCGCACGCGCCGGGGTGCCGGCAGAGGTAATCGAGGGGCACGTATGTCCGGACTGATCGACACCACGGAGATGTATCTCCGCACCATCCTCGAGCTCGAAGAGGAAGGCGTCGTCCCCATGCGCGCCCGCATCGCGGAGCGGCTCGACCAGAGCGGGCCGACGGTGAGCCAGACGGTGGCGCGCATGGAGCGCGACGGGCTCGTCTCCGTCGCCAGCGACCGGCATCTGGAGCTGACCGACGAGGGGCGCAGGCTCGCCACGCGCGTGATGCGCAAGCACCGGCTGGCCGAGTGTCTCCTCGTCGACGTGATCGGCCTGGAGTGGGAGCAGGTGCACGCGGAGGCCTGCCGCTGGGAGCACGTGATGAGCGAGGCGGTGGAGCGGCGCGTGCTGGAGCTGCTGCGGCACCCGACCGAGTCGCCGTACGGAAACCCGATCCCGGGCCTGGAGGAGCTGGGCGAGAAGGACGGCGCCGACCCGTTCCTGGACGAGGGCATGGTCTCGCTGGCAGACCTGGACGCGGGTACGGACGGCAAGACGGTCGTCGTCCGCCGTATCGGCGAGCCGATCCAGACGGATGCACAGCTGATGTACACGCTGCGGCGCGCGGGTGTGCAGCCCGGTTCCGTGGTGAGCGTGACGGAGTCGGCCGGCGGCGTGCTGGTGGGCAGTGGCGGCGAGGCGGCCGAGCTGGAGGCGGACGTCGCCTCGCACGTGTTCGTCGCCAAGCGCTGAACAGGAGAGGGCCCCGGCGCCTTGTGGCGCCGGGGCCTGTCCTCCCCTGTGCTGACCCGGAGCCCCGAGCTCTCAGGGTCATCCCCCTCGGACCGTTTTTCCCCGAGCGGTCCGCCTCCCGCCAGAAGAGATCCCCTCGATGGCGGCGATCATTCCTTGAGGGGTGTCACTCGAATGAGGGGTGTTGTCCGCAGAGACGGATTTTTCGAATGGGCATTCGATAGTCTGCGGCGGCAGGACGAGCACGACGACAAGCACGACGACAGCACGACAGCGACAGCAGCGAGTACGAGCGAGTACGGCAGTACACCGGTACGAGGCAGGCGGAGCTGGGGGGTGCCAGACCCATGGCACGGCGTATCGACGTGACGGGAGCGGGTGGCGTGCGCCTGGCCGCCTGGGAGTTCGCCGACCCTCCCAAGACGGGGCTCGACCCGTCGGAAAACCATACGGACCATCAGGTGGACGGCCGGCCGGACACGGCGTCCGGCGCTCCGGGCGTGCTGTTACTTCACGGCCTGATGGGCCGTGCCTCCCACTGGGCCTCCACCGCCCGCTGGCTCACCGCACGCCACCGTGCCGTGGCCCTCGACCAGCGCGGACACGGCCAGAGCGAGAAGCCGCCGCGGGCCGCCTACACCCGCGAGGCCTACGTCGAGGACGCCGAGGCCGCCCTGGAACAGCTCGGTCTCGCCCCGGCGCTTCTGATCGGCCATGCCATGGGCGCGCTGACCGCCTGGCAGCTCGCCGCCAAGCGCCCCGAACTGGTCGGGGGTCTGATCATCTGCGACATGCGGGCCTCCGCCCTGGGGGCCGCCTCGCAGCGGGAGTGGGCGGAGTGGTTCAGGGCCTGGCCCGTTCCCTTCGCCACACTGGCGGACGTACGCAAGTGGTTCGGCGAGGACGATCCGTGGGTGGAGCGGCCGAACCCGGCCCGCGGGGAGTTCTACGCCGAGGTGATGCACGAGGCCGCCGACGGCTGGCGGCCGGTGTTCGAGCCGGAGCAGATGCTCAGGTCCCGGGAGACCTGGGTGTACGACGCGCACTGGGAGGAGCTGGCCCAGGTGCGGTGCCCGACGCTGGTGGTGCGTGGGGTGGACGGGGAGCTGGGGCGGGCGGAGGCCCAGGAGATGGTGCGGGTGCTGCCGGCCGGTGAGTACGCGGAGGTTTCCGACGCCGGGCACCTCGCTCATTACGACATGCCGGGGGCTTGGCGGGGGGCTGTCTCGCCGTTTCTTGATCGGGTGTTCGGGGATTGAGCCCCCTACCCCTTGCTGACAGCCGTGAGGATCTCCGGCAGCCGTGCCGCCGTTCTCGGAGCCGCCAGGCGGAGGCCCGCAAACGTGAGCCCGGCCCCGTACGCCGCCCCCACCGGCAGCAGCAGCCACCTCCAGTCCGCCCCGCCCGTGCTCACGTGGAGCCAGATGGTCAGGGCGATGACGGGGGAGCAGAGCAGGGCCGCCGAGACCATGCCGCCGAAGATCGAGATCCAGGCGAGGCCCGCCTGGCCGGGGACGACGTTCTTGTGGCCCTCCTGGGGGATGGAGTAGGGGAAGCGGGCCGAGGTCCAGGCGCCGGTCGCGAGCATCGCTCCGAGTAGGGCGAAGGACAGCCCCAGCACCTCCGGCAGCCGGGTCCAGGCGCCGAGCAGGGCCGTCGTCGTCACCGTCACGAGCACGGCGTAGGGGAGGGTGATCAGCAGCAGGGCCAGGGCGCGGCCGCGCAGTTCCTCGTATGCGTCCCGGGGCGAGGAGACGGTCATGGCCACCATCCAGAACGCGGAGGTGTCCTGCCCGAACTGGTTGTACATCTGGATGCCGAGCATCCCGGCGGCGAAGCACGCGAAGTAGATCGACCCCGTGCCCTGCACCGCGTTGAACACCGGCACGATCAGTCCGATCGCCAGCGAGGTCACCCAGGCGGCCTTGGTCTTCGGGTCCCGCCAGATGTAGCGCAGGCTGCGTTCCATGACCGTGCCCGTGCGGCCCTGCGGCAGCAGGCGGCCGAGTCCGGTGGTCGAGCGTCCGTGGTCGCCGGCGTCGGCCGGCTGCAGTGTGGAGGCGTCGGGCGCGGTCATCAGCCGGGTCAGGCTCCGCGCCCACGCGGCGATCAGGGCCGCCAACCCGGCTGCCGTGACGGCGAGTTGGGTGGCCGCGATGCCGTACGAGCCCTGGCTCGCCGCGTGCACCGCCGCCACCGCCGAGGCCGGCGGCACCCAGGAGAGCACGTCCGCGGCGGGCTGCAACTGGCCGAGCCCGGCCGAACCCAGCTGCCGTGCACCGAAGTTGACCAGCTGCGCCCCGACGGCGATCACCAGACCGCTCAGCACGGCCAGATCGCGGCCCTTCCTGCTGGTCAGCAGCTGTACGTTGGCCGTGGCGACGGCCCGGGCCAGGGCCACGCAGACGAGCAGGGCGAGGGCTACGGCGACGACGGTGACGACGTACCCGGCCGCGCCCTGGGCCAGCGACAGCGTGCAGCCCGCCAGTACCAGCAGGGTGAACAGAGGGCCGATGCCGACCAGGGAGGCCGTGAGCAGTGCACGGACCAGCGGGCGGGGGCGCAGCGGGAGCATCACCAGCCGGGTCGGGTCGAGTGTCTCGTCGCCGGTCGGGAAGAACAGCGGCAGCACCGCCCAGCCCAGTGCCAGCACGGCCGTGCCCGGTACGGCGACGGCGTCGGCGTGCGCGTGTCCGTGCAGTGCGAGCAGGCCCAGCAGTTGCAGCAGGGCGAACAGGACCGCGATGACCGCGGAGACGACGAACGCGGCCCGCCGGCCCCCGGACTGCCGTAGTCCGCCCCGCAGCAGCGACAGTTTCAGCCGTACGACGGTGGAGGTGAGGTTCGTCATCGGGCCGCCCCGCCGCCCAGCCAGTCCAGATCGGACCCGGTGTCCCGGCCGCTCGCCCCGACCAGTTCCAGGAACGCCCCCTGGAGGGTGGGATGGGTGCCGCGCACGTCTGCCAGCGGGCCGGTCGCGCGGATGCGTCCGGCGGCCATCACGGCGACCCAGTCGCACAACGACTCGACCAGCTCCATGACGTGGGAGGAGAAGACGACGGTGGCGCCGGAGGCGGTGTACCGCTCGAGGACGCCGCGGATGCTCTGCGCGGACACCGGGTCGACGCCCTCGAAGGGTTCGTCCAGGAAGAGCACCTCGGGGTTGTGCAGCAGCGCGGCGGCGAGCCCGATCTTCTTGCGCATGCCGGTCGAGTAGTCGACGACGAGCTTGTGCTGGGCGCCGGCCAGGTCGAGGACGTCCAGCAGCTGCGTGGCCCGCTTGTCGACCTCGGTCCCCGGCAGTCCGCGCAGCCGCCCCGAGTACCCGAGCAGCTCCCGCCCCGACAGCCGCTCGAACAGCCGCAGCCCTTCGGGAAGGACGCCGATCCTCGCTTTGACGGCCACGGGATCCCGCCACACGTCATGACCGACGACCTCGACGGTCCCGCCGTCCGGCCGCAGCAGCCCGGTCACCATGGAGAGGGTGGTGGTCTTCCCGGCTCCGTTGGGCCCGACCAGCCCGATGAACTTGCCGGCGGGCAGATCCAGGTCGATCCCCCCGACGGCAACCTGCTGCCCGAACTGCTTCCAGAGCCCCCGCACCCGCACTGCGACCTCGGTCATGCATGAAGGTTACGGCCAGTGCGGAGCCCCGAAGGGCGCGGGGCCGTGAACGGCTACCGGTCCCGCCCGCACGCGTAGGCAAGCGGCGAGATCAACTCCTCCGCGTCCGGCAACCACCGATTGGCGGGAGTCGGCCGGCAGGCCCACTGCACGGCACCACGAGACCCGAACCGAGTGGGAGGAGCGGCCACATACGCCCCCTCGCCCAGTGCCATCAGGTCGAGAGACGACAACGTCCACCCGAGCTTGCGCACCAGGTCCGGCACCTTCGCGGCACCCCCCGGCAGCACGAAGAACTGCATGCGCCGGTCGGGAGACAAGGTGACCGGGCCCAGCATCAGCTCCATCCGCTCCATACGGGCCAGAGCCAGGAACCCCGCGCTCTCCGGGACGGACAACGCGTCGAACGTCCGCCCCGTCGGCAGCAGAATCGAAGCCGTCGGCTGCTTCTGCCACATCCGGCGCGCGACGGTCGCGCTGCCGGTCGCCAGGGTCGCCCAGTCGGGGCGCGCGGGGTGCGCACCCGGCGCAGGGCAGGAGGCGTCGGCGCAGGAGCAGCGCTGCACTCCGTCGACGGCTTCCAGCCAGGTGCCCGGGAACACGTCCCAGTGTCGCTCCTCGGCGTAGCGTACGGCGGTCTCCAGCAGCGATTCCCCGCGTTGCTGCGGAATCTGACCGGTCATCTGAGTGTTCTGGGCGCCCGCGATCGTCTCTTCCACGCTCCACTCAACTCTCGCGCCCACCTGGAGTTACGGCCATGGCGTGCGCGGGGGAGGAGCATCGATTCGGCAATCGGGGCGCATGGATGCACGGGTGGGGGCGCGCGGGGGGATCCGGGGCGTGGGCTGGGTAGCCAGGGGTGGGGTTGGCATCCGTCGTTACCCCGGCAAACGGCACATGTCGCGCATTGACGGTATGTCAGCTGGGCAGTGATCTTCCCGGAACGGTTACGCCCAGGGGACCGCAACGCAGGGGGTAGCACATGGCCGCAAGGCCTCTCGTGGCGAGGCAGCCGAACGAACGGCTGCAGGCACTCATCCAGGAAGCGGGGTGTTCGAACGCCGGGCTGGCCCGGCGGGTCAACATGTGCGGCGCCGAGCACGGCCTCGACCTGCGCTACGACAAGACGTCCGTGGCCCGGTGGCTGCGCGGACAGCAGCCCCGGGGCCGCGCCCCGGCGATCATCGCGGAGGCGCTCGGGCGCAAGCTCGGCCGTACGGTCACGATCGACGAGATCGGCATGGCCAACGGCAAGAACCTCGCCTCGGGGGTCGGTCTCCAGTTCTCGCCGACGGTACTGGGGGCCATCGAGCAGGTCTGCGAGCTGTGGCGCAGCGACGTGGGGCGCCGGGACTTCCTGTCCGGCTCCTCCGTCGCCGCCTCCGCGCTGGTCGAGCCCAGCCGGGACTGGCTGATCTCGGCGCCGGACGCCCAGGTGGCCCGGCAGGCCGGCCCGCGCGTGGGACAGGCCGACGTGGCGGCCGTACGGTCCATGACGCAGGCGCTGACCGATCTGGACCACCAGTTCGGCAGCGGGCATGTGCGCCCGGTCGTCGTGCACTACCTCAACAGCGTCGTCTCCGGGCTGCTCGCCGGCTCCTACCGGGAGACGGTCGGCCGGGAACTCTTCGCGGCGGTCGCCCGGTTGACCGAGCTGGCCGGGTACATGGCCGTCGACACCGGGCAACCGGGGCTGGCCCAGCGGTACTACATCCAGTCGCTGCGGCTCGCGCAGGCCGCCGGGGACCGCGGGTACGGCGGTTACGTCCTGGCCGCGTCCATGAGCCACCTCGCCGCCCAGCTCGGAAACCCGCGCGAGATCGCCCAGTTGGCGCGGGCGGCGCAGGAGGGGGCGCGCGGGCAGGTGACCCCGCGCGCGGAGGCGATGTTCCAGGCGGCCGAGGCGCGCGGGCACGCCCTGCTCGGCGACGTCCGCGCGGCGCAGGCGTCCATCGGGCGGGCGGTGACGGCGATGGAGCAGGCGGACGGCTCCTCCGGTGACGACCCGGTGTGGATCCGGCACTTCGACGAGGCGTATCTCGCCGACGAGTTGGCGCACTGCCACCGCGATCTCGGCCAGAGCGGTCAGGCGGCCCGATGCGCCGAGCAGTCGCTGGCCGGGCACCCCGAGACCCGGGCCCGGCGGCGCGCCATCGGCTATGTGCTGCTCGCCACGGCCCAGGTGCAGCAGCGGGAGGTCGAACAGGCCTGCAGCACCGGCCTGAAGGCGGTGGAGCTGCTGGAGACGCTCCGCTCCAACCGGGGCGCCGAGTATCTGGAGGACCTCCAGCAGCGCCTGGAACCCTTCCGGGAGGAGGCGGTGGTACGGGAGTTCGGGGCGCGCCTCGATCTCCAGCAGGCCGCGTGAACCTCGGCCCCGCGGTCGTGTGAACGCACGGCGAACGGCACCCGGATGCGTGCGGGTGCCAGGGTCGGCGTACTGCGGGGCAGTTGTGTTACCGCCGTCACAGGTAAGAAGATCACGACCTGAGCTGCATGGCACCCGGCTCGGGGGACCCGGTAGCGTGAGCCCGATTCACAAGGTCCCCCATTAGTAGGAGTCCCGGTGACGCAGAGTGGACAGGGCGAGGAGCCCTCGGCGCGGCCCGCGCGCGAAGGCATCGTGCTGCCCTCCGACGGAGGCGAGCCCGTGCTGCCGGGCATGACCGCCGCGCCCGCCCCCGCGGCCCCGGCAGGCGGGCAGGCCTGGGGCGGCTCCTGGGGGCCCGAGCAGCGGGCGCCCCAGCCGGGCGAGGGCTGGCCCCCGGCGGCGGCCCAGCAGTGGCACACGCCGGACGCCCCGGCCCAGCAGCCGCCCGCCGCGAACCCCGGCGCGCTGCCCCCGGAGGGCGCCCCGTCGTACGGCCACACGCCGTCGTACGACCACCCCGGCGCGCAGGGCGGTGGCTACGGCGCCGGTCAGCAGCCCGGGTACGGTGCGGCACCCGAGCCGTACCACCACCAGCCGCAGCAGCCTCTGCCGCTGCCCCACCAGCAGCCGTACCCGCAGCAGCCCGCCGGTGCCGCGCCGCTTCCGCCGGCCGCGCCCGACGCCTACGCGGGCGCCGGTGCCCCGCTGCCCGCGGCGGACGACGGCGCGACGCAGTACATACCGCCGGTGCAGGCGGCGGCACCCGCCGAGGGCGCCACCCAGTACCTGCCGCCGGTGCCGGCCGCTTCCGCCGACGAGGGCGCGACCCAGTACATCCCGCCGGTGACGCCCGGCGCGCTGCCGCCCGAGTCGAGCGGCGAGGAGACGCGCTACCTCGGCCGCGCCCGGCAGGCGCCCGCCCCGGCCTCGCCCGACGCGGAGGCCACCCAGTACATCCCGCCGTACGCCGCGCAGGCGCAGGCGCAGGGCGGCGCGGAGCGGCAGCCGCCGGCCGAGTTCGACAGCCTCTTCCGCGGCGGCCCGGCGGGCGGTGACGGCCCGGCCGGGGCCACCCAGCAGCTGCCGCGCGTCCAGCAGCCGGACGCCCACCCCGGCCCGGCGTCGTACGGCGCCACGCAGCCCTCCTACGGCGCCCAGCAGCCGTCGTACGCCCCCGCGCACGACGACGACCGGCCGCGCGGCCGGTCGCGCGTGCCGCTGATCGCCGCGATCGGTGTCGGCATCGTCGTCATCGGTGTGGGCGCCGGCGCTCTGCTCAGCGGCGGCGGCAAGGACCAGGGCGCCGACGGCAAGACGGTCGCGGCCACTTCCCCCGCTCCGTCCGGCTCGGCTGCCGCCGATCCGGCCCGGCAGCAGGCGGTCGAGCTGGACAAGCTGCTCGCCGACAGCGGCAGCAGCCGTGCCTCGGTGATCAAGGCGGTGGCCAACGTCAAGAACTGCGACAACCTCGACGGGGCCGCCACCGACCTGCGCAACGCGGCCGGGCAGCGCAACCAGCTGGTCACCCGGCTCGGCAAGCTGTCCGTGGACAAGCTGCCGGGCAACGGGGCGCTCACCGCGGCGCTGACCCAGGCCTGGCAGGCGTCCGCCGCGGCCGACAACCACTACGCGGCCTGGGCCGGCCAGGCCAAGAACCACAAGGTCTGCCGCAAGGGCCACGCCCGCGTCACGGGCGAGACCCAGGCCGGCAACCGGGCGAGCGGCACCGCCAGCGCGCAGAAGGCGAAGGCGGCGGCGCTGTGGAACGCGATCGCGCAGAAGTACGGCCTGACCCAGCGCCGGCCCACCCAGCTGTGAGGGACGCGCCGACGGGCGTCACTGCACGTCGGCGTTCTCCAGCGTCCGCGTCATGTCGGTGGTGCCGTCGAACCCGCCGACCCCCTTGCGGGCGGCGACCAGCTTGCCGTCCTGGACCACCTGCAGGGTGACGTCGGCGTTGACCATCCGCGGGAAGCCGACCGAGGCGAGCCGGCTCGAGTAGGACCACCGCAGGGGCGGGGTGAGACCGCCGGTGGAGACCTGCGGGCCGTCGTCGAGGGTGCGGCGCACGGAGTCGGCGCTCACCTCGCCGCCGCCGATCTTGTCCAGGACGGCCTTCAGCACGGTGTAGGCGATCCAGGTGGTCTGCACTCCGGCGTCCGCGGGGTCGATGCGGGTGTCGCCGAAGGCCTCCTCGTTGATCACCTTCTTCATCGGGTCCCACCGCGAGTCCGAAGCCGGCGGATACCAGCCGGTGATGTACGCCCCCTCGTACGGGCCGGACGCCCCGCCGGTGGCGTTGATCACGGTCTGGTCGACACTGCCGAGCACGGTCGCGAGCCGTACCGGGGGGAAGCTCCCGCGGTCCCGTCGGAAGGAGTCCAGGAAGGTGTCGGTGCGGTCCCCGAGCGCGGGGACCACGCAGCCCTTGCGGGCGGGGTCCTTGGTGGCGTACCGCAGCGCCTGGTCGGCCTGGTCGCCGTACTCGGTGGCGTCCTCCTCGGCGAGCTGGTCCCCCGCCTTGCTGTGCCCGCCCGCCTGCAGCCCGGAGTCGAGCAGCACCGGTAGCTCGTCGCCGGCGATGCTGTCGGGGCGGACCAGTGCGATGTTGCCGCAGGCGGCCGCGAGGGCCTTGCCGAGACCGGCGAGCAGGGCGGGCTGGCCGCCGTTGACCGGGTAGGACATCTGGCCGGTGAACTCGTCGTTGGTGACGCCGTAGCCGCCTATGTAGGGGATGCCGGCGCCTTCCAGCGGGGCTGAGTAGGAGTCGGTGAACTGGCTGTAGGAGCCGACGACCGCGACCACGTCCTCGTCGGCCGCGTACCGGGCGCACTTCGCGGCGCCCACGCTGTCGTTGTGGTCGTTGCAGGTCAGGACCTTCAGCTTGCGGCCGTTGATGCCGCCGTGCGCGTTGATCCACTTGGCGTAGGCGAGGGCCATCGCTGGCATGCCGGGCTTGTTGGTGGCGTCGGTGTCCTGCGGCGCCCAGGTCATGACCTTGATCGGGTCATCCCCGGAGCCCCCCGTGGCACCGGGGATGACCCCGCATCCGGTGGTGAGCGACGCACAGAGGGCCACGGCGCCCACGGTCAGCGCGGTGGCTCTGCCGGGGCGGAAGGACGAATGGAGGAAAGTACTAAAAGTGCGTCGCCTGCCGGTCATGTGCACGCACGATTCCCTCACACGACGAACCGGCGAGTGACCCTGAGTCAACGAGGGGTGACATCGAGGTGAATTGCAGGGGCCGGTGAGGCTGGTGTGACGGGGAACGTACGATCGATGACCGTGCAAGGTTCGGAGAACTCTTCCCGTCATGGCCGTCGCTCCTCCACCATGGGCGGCATGCCCCTAAGCGACATGCCGTGGTGGCGCTGGCGCAGCAATGTGCGCTCGGCGCTGCACATGCTCTCCGACCAGGCGTTCCAGCGGGACGTCTGGCTGGCCGGCGTGGACGGTTACGGCGACGTCACGGACGCCGTCTACCGGCTGGTGGAGGACACCTGGCTGGACAACTGGTCCGCGGAGAAGTACGTCGGCACGATATTCCGGGACTCACAGGAGGCGGCGCTCGTGGACACCGCCGTGCTGCGGGTGCTGCGGATCATGCACCAGGTCGGCCCGGACGCGCCGGTCGCCGCCTATCTCGACCACCAGGGGTGGCCGGAGGCGGTGCGGGCGGCGCGGGACGCCCACGTCCGGATGGCGGCGAGTGACGGGGAGGACCCGGACACGCCGCCGAAGAGTCTGGAAGTGCTGCGGATCCTGACCCGGACCGCGTAGACGTCCCGCACTGCGGGACAAACGCCCACGGCGCGCGGCCGACGTGAGAACCTGTAGTGCATGAATCAGCAGTCCGCGCCCGCCGCCGCCCCGGCCGACCAGTACGTCCTCACCCTCTCCTGCCCGGACAAGAAGGGCATCGTGCACGCCGTGTCGAGCTACCTCTTCATGACCGGCTGCAACATCGAGGACAGCCAGCAGTTCGGCGACCACGACACGGGTCTGTTCTTCATGCGCGTCCACTTCTCGGCCGATGCGCCGGTGACGGTGGAGAAGCTGCGGGCGAGCTTCGCGGCGGTCGGTGACTCCTTCCACATGGACTGGCAGATCAACCGGGCCGACGAGAAGATGCGGATCCTGCTCATGGTCAGCAAGTTCGGGCACTGCCTGAACGACCTGCTGTTCCGGGCGCGGATCGGGGCGCTGCCGGTGGAGATCGTGGGCGTGGTCTCGAACCACACCGACTTCGAGGAGCTGGTGGGCTCCTACAACATCCCCTTCCATCACATTCCGGTGACGAAGGACTCGAAGTCGCAGGCCGAGGCGAAGCTGCTGGAGATCGTGCGCGAGGAGGACGTCGAGCTGGTCGTCCTCGCCCGCTACATGCAGGTCATCTCGGACGACCTGTGCAAGCAGCTCAGCGGCCGGATCATCAACATCCACCACTCCTTCCTGCCGAGCTTCAAGGGCGCGAAGCCCTATCACCAGGCGCACGCGCGGGGTGTGAAGCTGATCGGGGCGACGGCGCACTATGTGACCGCCGACCTGGACGAGGGCCCGATCATCGAGCAGGAGGTCGAGCGGGTCGGTCACGGTGTGACGCCGGATCAGCTCGTTGCCGTCGGCCGCGACGTGGAGTGCCAGGCGCTGGCGCGGGCGGTGAAGTGGCACGCGGAGCGGAGGATTCTGCTCAACGGGCGCCGTACGGTGGTGTTCGCCTAGGAGCTCGGAGGCCTCGCGTCGTTCGGCGGCTGCGTGACAAGCCACAACGCACCCGCAGCCGCCCACGAAACCGCGACCCGCTCCTACAGCCGGCTCAACCCCGCCGTCGCGAACAGCACATCCCTGATCGCCTCCCGGTCGCCGGCCTGCCCCACCGCGGCCTCCTCCGGAGGAATGCGGCCGGCGGCCAGGCGGCAGAACTCCACGCCGTCCAGCGCCACGTGGGCCACCTCGAGGTCCGCCGAGGCCACCGCCGCCGGTGAGTCCAGCGGAATCAGCCACTCGCCGCCCGCCGCGCCCTCGATCTCCAGCCGCAGGCTGCGGCCGGGCTCGCCGGCGAGGCCGAGGTGGCGGCCGCGGGCGGGGGAGCCCAGGCCGGTCTGCCGGCGCCGGGCCAGCGCAGCGGGGAGCATCCGGGCCGCGAGGTCGATCATCTTGTTCAGATGGCGCGGCGCGGGCGGCTGGTACGGGTAGTCCACCGCCTCGGCGATGTCCTCGGCGTGCACCCAGCACTCGAAGGCCCGGTCCAGCATCGCGTCGTGCAGCGGCAGCTCGAAGTCGCCGTACGACACCGCCAGCCCGCCCGCGTGCCCGCCGGTGAAGGCCGCCGTCCGCACCAGACCGTGGCTCTGCTCCCGCCAGGGCCCCCGCACCGAGCGGGTGGGCGGGAAGTGGGAGTTCCGCCAGAACGCCTCGGTGCGCCCCTCCGGGCCCACCGCCTGCTGCCCGGCCGCGCCGGCGACCTCGGCCAGCGGGTCCTCCAGGCCGAGCCCGAGGGCGATCAGCCCGTCCACGGACAGCAGGTGCGCGATCACCCCGGCCACGGTCGTACGACGGCTCTGCGCCGCGTCGGACTCGAACCACCGCAGCCGCACCGGCGCGTGCCACTCCGCGTCCCCGAAGTCCTGCAGCAGGGCGTCCAGGCGGGCGGTCTCGGCGTCGTACGGCGCCGCCCACCCGGGGACCGGGATGCGCGGCGGGCGGCGTTCCAGACAGCTCGCCAGGACGCGGGCCCGCAGTCCCGGGTCCAGGTCGAGGCTCTCGGGCTGGTGCAGCAGGCCGACCGCCTCGCGCAGCCGGCGGGCCTCGTCGGCGCAGCTTCCGCAGGAGCCCAGGTGGTCCTCGACTGCGGCGGTCTCCGCCGCCGAGCAGGCGGCCAGCGCCCAGGCGCCGAGGAGCGATTTCAGGACGTCGTGCGGCAGGTCGAGCGGCACGGGTGCGGGGTCCCCCAGATCGGCGAGGTCGGGCAGCGCGCGCCCGCCGTCCTCGACGGAGGCGCGGGGCGTGGGTATGCGCGCCGGCCGGTCCGGCTCGGGACCGCCGGCCTGGCGCGGGTCCTGCCCCGAGCCGCCGCCGGCGCCCTTGCCCGTGTGGCCGTTCTCACCCCGGCCGCCGCCGTCCTCGTACGGCGGCACCGCGCGCTGCTCCTCGTCTCCGGGCCCCTCGTGCTCGTCGGCCGCCCCGAACCCTTCCGCTCCGCTCACACCGCACCCCCGGCTCCCGGTGGTGTCCCGGCGTCATGGGCGGTGGAGAGCAGTTGCAGGCCGAGGCGGAGCCGGCGGCGGGCCTCGTCCTCGGTGACGCCGAGGTCGACGGCGGTCTGGCGGTAGTCGCGGCGCTGGAAGTAGGCCAGGTCGAGGGCGGCGCGCAGCGGGGCGGGCATGGAGTGGACGATGTAGTCGGCGCGGGCGGCGACCGAGGCGCGGCGCACCCTGCGCTCCAGTTCGGCCAGGGAGCCGCCGCTGCTCTGCGGCAGTGCGGCGGCCTCGCTGTCGCGCAGCCGCTGCACGGCGAGCCGGTGGGTGACCCCGGCCACCCAGGTGCGCAGCGGGCCCTTCTTGGGGTCGTAGGTCTCGGGGTGTTCCCAGAGGTGGGCGAAGACCTCGCGGGTGAGGGTGTCGGCGGCCTTCTCGTCGCCGAGGACGCGGTGGGCGAGGCCGTGCACGAGCGAGGCGAAGCGGTCGTACAGCTCGCCCAGGGCGGCCGCCTCACCGCGGGCGAGCCGTTGCTGCATCTTGCGGTCCCAGCGGGGTGGTACGTCCTTCGTGGCCATGCGGTCCCCTCCCCTCACCCGTGTCCGGCCCGTCCAGCCTGTCTGCACCGTCTTCCCGAATGTAGTCGGCACGTCTGACACTGCACGCCCCTTTGTGTCAACGCGCGCCCCCGGAAGGGCTGCAGGTGATAGTGCCCTCTTCACATAATCCTCACACAAGGTGCGCACATCTCTGATCGAACAGGATCGATAGTGACCGAAACAAGCCCCTTGTCGATCACGTCTAGTTTGTGGCTCCACGTTTCAGGGAACGGCCGCTGGGCAGCCGCGCGGAAGGCAAGCGTAGGAACTGCTTCCGTTTCCGGGCGGTTCCGGGAGTTCCGGCGAGCGGAGGGGCAGGGACGTGGCATTCAAGGTGACCGGCGCCGAACAGGGCGATTGGTCCGTGCTCCGGGTGTCCGGGGAGCTGGACCTGATGACCTCGCCGATATTGCGTCAACGTGTGCACGACGTCGTCGCCGAGGGCCACCACAGCCTCGTCGTGGACCTCTCCGACGTGTTCTTCTGTGACTCCAGCGGGGTCGGCGTCCTCGTCGCCGCCCGCAGGCTGATCCGCTCCTGTCAGGGCCGGCTCCGGCTCATCCTGCCCGACCGGGGTGCCGACGACGGCTCGCACGTCAACCGGGTCCTCGGCGCGCTCGGCGTGCGCCGGCTCTTCGACGTCCACCCCGACCTCGAGACCGCGACGACGGACGAGGCGGGCCCGCTCTCGGCCTGACCCCCCGCCCGCGCCGCCTTTTCTCTGCGGCAAGGCCACACTGTTGTCGCAGAATTCCCCCGGTCTTGGCACAACCACCGGATTTCCGCCATCCGACGGCCACCCGCGTCATACGCTCCGTGCCAGGTCACCAACGCACCCGTAGGACGACTCGAACGACGCATACGTAAGGCGGCCCGAAAGACATGGTCAGTACCGACTACGAACGCAGGATCGCAGCCCGGTTCGCCACCTTCGACCAGGACGGCAACGGCTGGATCGACCGCGAGGACTTCAGCGCGGCGGCCAAGGCGCTCCTCGCCGAGTTCGCCGTGCCCGCACGCTCCGACAAGGGGCAGGCGCTGTACGCCGGCGCGGAGGCGTTCTGGCAGGGCATGGCCGGCATCGCCGACCGGGACGGCGACCAGCGCATCACCCGCGAGGAGTTCGTCACCGGCGCGGTCAAGCGCCTGCGCGACAACCCCGAACGCTTCGCCGAGATCGCCCGCCCCTTCCTGCACGCGGCGCTGGCGGTGGCCGACACGGACGCCGACGGCCGCCTCACGGTCGCCGACACCGCCCGCGTCCTGCGCGTCCTCCATGTCCCGGCCGACCTCGCCGACACCGTCGCCCACGCCCTCGACACCGACTCCGACGGCACCATCGCCGAACCGGACATCGTCCCGGCGTTCGCCCGGTACTTCACGGTCGCGGAGTAACGCGCGCACCGGACGGCGCCCGGCCGTCACCGTCACGGCCGTGATCAGTCGGACAGTGACGCCGGCCGGCCGGCGAACCGCTCCCGCAGCTTGTACTTCAGCACCTTCCGCAGGGTGTCGTTCCGAGGCAGCGCCTCCACGACCTCCAGCCGCTCCGGCAGCTTGTGCACGGACAGGCCCGAGGAGCGCAGGTAGGAGACGACCTCCGGCAAGGTCAACCCGCCCGCACCCGGCGGCTGTTCGACCACCGCGCAGACCAGCTCGCCCCGTTCCGTGTCCGGCAGGCCGATGACCGCCGCGTCCGCCACCAAGGGGTGTGCGGCGAGGAGGTCCTCGATCTCCCTGGCCGAGATGTTCTCGCCCTTGCGGATGATCACGTCCTTCAGACGGCCGGTGAGGACGAGATGGCCGGAGTCGGTGACATGGCCCAGGTCGCCGGTGCGCAGGAAGCCGTCGGGGTCGAAGGCGGCGGCCGTCTGGGCGGGGTCCAGATAGCCCTGGCAGACGGCCTCGCCGCGCAGCCGTATCTCGCCGTCGGCGACCCGGATCTCCATCCCGGCCGGCGGACGGCCCTCGGTCGCGGCCAGGTTCTGCGGGGTGTCCTCGGGGTCGCCCATGGTGATCATCGGGACCTCGGTCATGCCGTAGCCGTGGGTGAGCCGGACGCCCATCTCGCGGACCACGGCGTGGTACAGCTCGGGGGGCCTGGGTGCGCCGCCGCCCGCGAGCAGGCGCAGGGTCGGGATCAGCTTCTCGTCCGGCTGCCTGCGCTGCTCGGCGAGGAAGAGGGAGTAGAAGGCCGTGGAGCCGCCGGCCACCGTCACCTTGTGCCGCCGGTACTCCGCCAGCGCCTCCGGCAGCGCGAAGTGCTCGAACATCACCGCCGGGAAGCCGTACAGCAGCAGCATCACCAGGTAGTCGGGGCCGCCTATGTGGGCGTACGGGAAGGCGATCGAACCGACGTCGTCCGGCGCCAGGCGCAGGGCGTGGGCGAGGCAGGAGCCGCCGGCGATCAGGGAGCGGTCGGTGTGCAGCACGCCCTTGGGGTCGGAGGTGGTGCCGGAGGTCCAGTAGATCCAGCGGACCGAGGTGCCCTCGGCGGGCGGGGCGGGGAGCGCCGCCGGGTCGCCCTCGGGGAGGTCGTCGTACGCCTCGAAGACCCCCTTCGCGCCGAGCCGCCGCGCCATCTCCGTGTGGTCGTGGCCCCGCCACACACCAGGGACCGCGAAGAACTCCGCCTTCGACCCGCGCAGCGCGAAGCCGACCTCCCGGTCCCGGTAGAAGGGGATCACCGGGGACTGTACGGCGCCCAGGCGGGCCAGGGCGAAGGACAGTACGGCGGTCTCGACGCGGGTGGGCAGCTGCCAGGCGACCACCGTGCCGGGCCGCACGCCCATGTCGTACAGGCCCGCCGCCACCCGCTCGGCACGCGCGCGCAGTCCGCCGAAGGTCAGCCGGCGGTCGCCCTGGAGGAGGACGGGACGGTCGGGAGTGAGATCGGCACGGCGGGCGAGCAGGTCCCACAGCGTGCGGGAGGAACTCAGGGAGTGCGGGGTGTCGTTCACGTTGGCCCCCTCCTTGGCTGACGGCACGTCAGGTAGCATGCTATCTGACGGACCATCAGATAAGTACCGTCCGGCGGAGGGGACCCATGACCGAACTGCCCCGCATCATCAGCGTCGACGACCATGTGATCGAGCCCGCCCACCTCTTCGAGACCTGGCTGCCGGCCAGGTACCGCGAGCGTGGACCCAAGCCGCTGACCGCCGGGATCGGGGAACTGGCCTATGTCGGCGGCAAGTACCAGATCACCATGGACCCGGCCGGCCAGCCGACCGACTGGTGGATCTACGAGGACCTGAAGTTCCCGTACAAGCGCAACATCGCCGCCGTCGGCTTCGACCGGGACGAGATGACCCTGGAGGGGATCACCCGGGAACAGATGCGCCCGGGGTGCTGGGACCCCGCCGAACGCCTGAAGGACATGGACCTCAACCACGTCGAGGCCAGCCTCTGCTTCCCGACCTTCCCCCGCTTCTGCGGGCAGACCTTCGCCGAGGCCCACGACAAGGAGGTCGCCCTCGCCTGCGTGCGCGCCTACAACGACTGGATGGTGGAGGAGTGGTGCGGGGACAGCGGCGGCCGGCTGATCCCGCTGTGCCTGATCCCGCTGTGGGACGTCGAACTGGCCGTAGCCGAGATCCGGCGCAACGCCGAGCGCGGGGTGCGGGCGGTGACCTTCTCCGAGATCCCCACCCACCTCGGGCTGCCCTCCATCCACTCCGGCCACTGGGACCCGTTCTTCGCCGTCTGCCAGGAGACGGGGACGGTCGTCAACATGCACATCGGCAGCAGCTCCCAGATGCCGGCCGCATCCCCCGACGCCCCGCCCGCCGTCCAGGCCTCGCTGAGCTTCAACAACGCGATGGCCTCGATGATGGACTACCTCTTCAGCGGGGTCCTGGTGAAGTTCCCGCAGCTCAAACTCGCCTACTCCGAGGGGCAGATGGGCTGGATCCCGTACGCCCTGGAGCGTGCCGACGACGTGTGGGAGGAGCACCGCGCCTGGGGCGGGGTCCGGGACCTGATCCCCGAGCCGCCGTCGACGTACTACTACCGGCAGATCTTCTGCTGCTTCTTCCGCGACAAGCACGGCGTCGCCTCGCTGGACGTGGTGGGCAGGGACAACGCCACCTTCGAGACCGACTACCCCCACGTCGACTCGACCTTCCCGCACACCAAGGAGGTCGCCCTCGAGCATGTGAAGGGCCTGGACGACGAGACCGTCCACAAGCTGATGCGGGGCAACGCCATCCGCATGCTGGACCTGGACTTCGACAAGTAATGGACCTGTCGTACACGCCCGAGGAGGAGGACTTCCGCGCCCGGCTGCGCGAGTGGCTCGCCAAGGTGCTGCCGACGCTGCCGCCGAAGCCGTCCCCGGACGACTGGCCCGCGCGCAGGGCGTACGACCTGGGCTGGCAGCGGACGCTGTACGAGGCCGGGTACGCCGACGTCCACTGGGACGCCTCGCCGACGCTCCGGCTGATCTTCCTGGAGGAAACGGAGAGGGCGGGCGCGCCCTATGTGGGGGCGAACTTCGTCGGCCTGCTGCACGCCGGACCGACCATCGCCGCCGAGGGCACCCCCGCTCAGCGGGCGCGCTGGCTGCCGCCGGTCCTGCGCGGCGAGGAGGTGTGGTGCCAGGGGTTCAGCGAGCCGGACGCGGGATCGGATCTGGCGTCGCTGCGCACGCGCGCGTGGCGCGACGGCGACGACTACGTGGTCACCGGGTCCAAGATCTGGACCTCCCACGCCGAGGTCGCCGACTGGTGCGAACTGCTGGTCCGCACCGACCCGGACGCGCCGAAGCACCGGGGCATCACCTGGCTCGCGATGCCCATGGACGCCACCGGCATCACCGTACGGCCCCTGCGTACGCTCGCGGGGTCGGCGGAGTTCGCGGAAGTGTTCCTGGACGAGGTGCGGGTGCCGGTGGCGAACCGGGTCGGCGCGGAGAACGACGGCTGGCGCGTGACCATGGTGACCCTGTCCTTCGAGCGCGGCACGGCGTTCGTCGGCGAGGTGGTGGCCTGCCGCCGGGTCCTGGCCGAGCTCGCGGCCGGGGCCCGGCAGAACGGCCGCTGGGACGACCCGGTCCTACGGCGCCGGCTCGGCCGCCTGGAGGCGGAGTTCCGGGCGCTGTGGCGGCTGACCCAGTGGAACGTGAGCGAGGCGGAGGCGAGCGGCGGGGTGCCGGGCGTCGGCGGCTCGGTCTTCAAGCTCCGCTACTCGCACGCCCGCCAGGAGCTGTACGACACCGCCGCCGAGGTCCTGGGCCCCGACTGCCTCGACATGAACCGGCCCTGGGTCCTGGACCGCCTGTCCTCCCTGTCCTACACCATCGCCGCCGGCACCTCACAGATCCAGCGCAACATCGTGGCCGAACGGCTCCTGGACCTGCCGAAGGGGAGGTGAACGCGCGCTTGGCGGTGGGGCGGGGCCGGGGGTTCGTCGCCGGTGGCGGGCGGGGGCGGCGTGGCGAGGGCACGGCGGGGCGGTCCAGGGGCTGGTGGAGAGGGGGCGGTGTGGCCGGGTGCCGTCGGGTGCGGTGTCGGTCCGGTGCGGTGTCGGTCCGGTCGGAGGGAGATGAGCGTGCGTTTCCAACTCACTGAGGACCAGCGTGCGTTGAAAGCAGGCGTACGGGAGCTGCTGGACCGGCGGTTCGGGCGGGAAGCGCTGCGGGCGGCCGTGGACGCGCAGGGGCGGCTCGACCGCGAGCTGTGGCGGGCGCTCGGCGACGCGGGTTTCTTCGCCCTGCGGCTGCCGGAGGCGGACGGCGGGGTCGGGCTGGGACTGCCGGAGGCGGTGCTGGTCTTCGAGGAGGCCGGACGAGCCCTGCTGCCCGGACCGCTCGTGGCGACCCACCTGGCCGCCGGCAGCGTACCGGGCGCGGCCACCGGGGAGACGGTGGTCACGGCGGTGGACGGGCAGCTGGTGGAGTGGCTGGAGGCGGCGGACGTAGTACGGGGGGAGGCGGCGGAGGCCGTACCGCTGCGTTCCGTTGACCCGCTGACCCCGCTGCACCGGATTCCCGCACCCACCCGCAGCGAAGCCGCCGCAGGCCGGCGCCCACCTGGCGGCGGCGAGACGCACGCTGCTGCGGGCGGTCGTGCCGCTGGGGCGGCACGGGTGGGCGCTGGGGGTCCCCCCGCTCGAGCGAAGCCGGGAGTGGGGGAGGCACCTGGTGTGCGCCGGCAAGCGACCCAACCCTCGGCGGGCACCGGCACCGGCACCGACGCCGTAGGAACCGACGGCACCGGCGCGCCCGACACCGACGGCACCCCCGGCCCCGTGGCCACCCTCCTCACCGCAGCCGAACAGCTCGGTACCGCCGTGCGGGTGCAGCAGCTGGCCGTGCAACACGCCCGTACGCGGGAGCAGTTCGGGCAGCCGGTCGGTGCCTTCCAGGCCGTCAAGCACCTGTGCGCGGACCTGCTGGTGCGCACCGAGACCGCGCGCGTCGCCGTCTACGCGGCCGCCGTCACCGGCGACCCGGCCGACATCGCCGCCGCCCGGCTGCTCGCCGACGAGGCCGCCGTACGCGGGGCCCGTGACTGTCTCCAGGTGCACGGGGGCATGGGGTTCACCTGGGAGGCGGACGTGCATCTGCATCTGAAGCGGGCCTGGGTGCGGGCCCGGCGTGGTGGCGGGAGCACGGAGAGTGAGGAACTGCTCGCCGCGCGGCTGGCAGCCTGAGGAGGGCGCGGCTCCCTGGGCTGCACGGGCGACAAAGCCTTGGCCCAGGATGTCGCGGATTGTGGCACACCGGTATCACGGAGCGTCGATACCTGGTTGTGTCCTTCAACAGGCTCGTCACGACCCGGAGTCGGGCGTCCCCTCCGGTACCTTGTGTGGGATGCGAGTGGCTGCGAGCACGAGCCGAGCCGGCGGCGCCCCTGGGGCGGTACCGGGTCGCGCGGTGCGCATCGCTGCTCGCGGGGCGGTAGCGGCTTCGGCCGACGCCTGTTCGACTCCCCGGCACGCGCGTCGCACAGTATGCCGCACGCGTACTCCTTCACGCTGGAATATGCCCGAAGCGCTTGTTGGGGTGACTGTACGTCAACCATGCTGTCTACAAAGGGAATCACGTTCCGTGACCCTTGCTCGGGCCGTTGTTCTGAGCATGCAGAAAATGGCTACGATCGTGGCCCTCGTCATCGTCGTCGCGGCCGCTGCGGCCGGGCGGCGCGGGGTCATGTGTCCGCCGGTTCGGATGGTGTGAGCGGTGCAGGTGCTTCAAGTGCAGCTGGAGATCCGGCCCGACCCCACAGAGGTGGGGCGGGCGAGGAGGTGGGCCCGCTCGCGGCTTCCCGGGCTGGGCATAACGGCCGACGAGCCGCTGGCCGAGACCCTGATCCTGCTCGTCTCCGAACTGGTGACCAACGCGGTCGTGCACACCGGCCACGCGGCCGTGCTCCGGCTCTCCCTGCCCGGCGCGGCGGCCGAGACGGTCGGTGTGGCGGCCGAGACGGCCGACGTGGTGGTCGAGGCGGTCGGCGTGGTGGATGCGGCCGAGATGGCGGAGGCACCCGTGGCGGACACCGTGCGCGTCGAGGTCGCCGACAGCAGCTCCCGCGCTCCCGTGCCGCGTTGCGCCGCCGGTGATGCCACCGGCGGCCGGGGCCTGGCCCTGGTGGACTGTCTGGCCGATCGCTGGGGCTGGAGCCCGGAAGGCGCCGGCAAGAGCATCTGGTGCGAACTGGACCGCTGTTCACAGCCCAGGGAGAGCGCGGCGATGGCGTACGGGAGCGGACTGTCCGCGTACGAGGGTCTCGCCTTCGAAGCGGTGTAGTGCCCGGCGCGGCGGTGCGCCGGGGGTGCATCCGTGCGCGGGTGCCGCGAACAGGGCGTACGTAACAAATCCCCGTACCGGCGTTGACGACGCGTGACCGCCTGAACACGCTTGTGGGCGACGATTCGCCGCGAGGGGACGACGAGGGCCGGGGTGACGGCAGCCCTCGTCGAGTGTGGGTCGCATCCGGTGGGCGGCGCGTGTGCGCGACGGTGGGGGGAGGCGCGCCGCCGGCCGGTCAAGGTCTCACGTCTGGTTCTCAGAGGACGGCCACGGGTGCCACGGGTGTTCCCGTCGCGCCGACGAACGGCTCGGGCATCGCCGACAGCAGGAACGTGTACCGTCCCTCTTGTCCACAGGCTGTGGACAACTCTTCGAGATTCCAGTTCTGGCCCTGGAGCATCCCCATCTCCACCAGGTCCAGGGCGTGCACGGGCAGCCACAGATTCTCCGACTCGGGCGGAAATATCTCAAAAGTGAGGGTGTCGTTCGCGACCGCCGCCGCATCGCGCGCGTGGAACCACTCCGGCGTACGGATCGACAGCCCCGGCGACGGATAGCCGTACCCGTGCTTGTCCCCGGCCAGATACACCTGTACCTGCCCGGTGCGGACCAGCACGATGTCGCCGGCCTGCACCCGGGCCCCGCCGAACTCCTCGGCCCGCTCCAGATCCTCCGGCGTCACCGCGTGACCCCCCGCCAGCCGGTCCACGCCACGCGCGCGTGCCACGTCCAGCAGCACCCCGCGCGAGACGATGTGCCGCGCCTTGTCGATCCCGCCGAACCCGGCACCACCATGCGCGGTGACCGTGTGTGCCGGGCGGCCGTTGTAGAGCTTCCCGGAGTGCGAGACATGGGTGAGCGCGTCCCAGTGGGTGCCCGCCTGCAGCCCCATGGTCACCGCGTCGTCGCTGCACGCCACCGTGCCGGGGCCGAAGAGCTCCTGGTTGATCTGCACCATGGTGTGGAGGGGGTTGACGCGGCCGGGGATCATCCCGGTCTGCACGCCGTCCTGCTGGAGGGGGAGGGCGAGGGGAACGCGGCGGCCGGTCCGGATCGTGGCGGCCGCCGCGCGCACCACCTCGTCGGTGATCAGGTTCAGCGTGCCGATCTCGTCGTCCGCCCCCCAGCGCCCCCAGTTGTTCACCCGCTTGGCGATCTCGTGGAACTCCTCCGGCAGTGCCATTCGGTGCCTCCCCGGGGCTTGTGTCCGCGCATCCGGCGCGCCATAAAATCTAACGGTCCGTCAGAAACCGCGGGAAGGGGCCGGGCGTGGGGAACTTCTTGGCAGGAAAGGTCGTCGCCGTGACGGGCGCCGGGCGGGGCATCGGCCGGGCGGTCGCACGCGCGGCTGCCGCCGAGGGGGCGAAGGTCGTCGTCAACGACTACGGCGTCGCCGTGGACGGGGCCTCGCCCACGAGCGAGGTCGCCGAGGCCGTCGTCAAGGAGATCGAGGCCGCGGGCGGGGAGGCGGTGGCGGTCGCCGACGACATCTCCACGATGGCGGGCGGACAGCGGGTGGTCGACGTGGCGCTGGCCTCGTACGGCCGTCTCGACGGGGTCGTGTGCGTCGCCGGCATCCTGCGCGAGCGGATGCTGTTCAACATGAGCGAGGAGGAGTGGGACCCCGTGGTCGCCACCCACCTCAAGGGCACGTTCACCGTCTTCCGGGCGGCGTCCGCGGTGATGCGCAAGCAGCGCTCCGGCACGCTGATCGGCTTCACCAGCGGCAACCACCAGGGCTCCGTGTCCCAGGCCAACTACAGCGCGGCCAAGGGCGGGATCATCTCGCTGGTCCGCAGCGCGGCCCTCGGCCTGCACAAGTACGGGGTGACCGCGAACGCGGTGGCCCCGGTGGCTCGTACGCGGATGTCGGCGAACGTTCCCATGGAGCTCGCGGAGATCGGCGAGCCGGAGGACGTGGCCGCGCTGGTGGTGTACCTGCTGTCCGACGGGGCTGCCGCGCAGGGCATCACCGGGCAGGTGTACACCATCGCGGGGCCGAAGATCGCGGTGTGGGCCCAGCCGAGGGAACTCCGTTCCGTCTACGGGGAGGGGCCCTGGACTCCGGAGCGGATCGCGGAGTCTCTGCCGGGGTCGGTGGGGGTGGATCCGATGCCGATGCTGTCCCAGCTCCTGGCGATGGAGGAGGCGGCGCGGGGTTCTTCCCGGCCGAACGCCTGACGGCTCGGGGTGCGTTGTGGTTCGGCGGCCGCGGGCCGTGGGTGGCTTGTCGCGCCCACGCGGCGGAGCCGCATATCGATACAGCCCCGCGCCCCTTCGGGCGCGTCGATCTAAGGCGGTCTTCAATGGATTTCGGGTTCAGCCAAGAGGACGAGACGTTCCGTGCGGAGGTCCGCGCCTGGCTGGCCGCCCATGCCGACCCGGACATGGACAGACGCACTTGGGAGCGCACACTCGGCAAGGCCGGCTGGACAGGGCTCGGCTGGCCCGAGTCGGGATACGGCAACCGCACGGCCACCCTCACCCAGCAGGTCGTCTGGGCCGAGGAGTACGCCCGGTCGGCCGCGCCCCCGCGCTCCGGCCACATCGGGGAGAACCTGCTCGCCCCCACCCTCATCGCCCACGGTACCGAGGAACAGAAGTCCCGCTTCCTGCCTCCGGTCGCGGCCGGAGAGGAGCTGTGGTGCCAGGGGTACAGCGAGCCGGGGGCCGGGTCGGACCTGGCCGGGGTGCGGACGGTGGCGGTCCGGGAAGGGGACCGTTACCGGATCAGCGGGCAGAAGATCTGGACCTCGCTCGCCCGTGAGGCCGACTGGTGCTTCGTGCTGGCCCGTACCGACCCGGAGTCCCGGCGCCACCACGGGCTCAGCTTCCTGCTCGTGCCGATGGACCAGCCCGGCCGTGTCGAGGTCCGCCCCATCCGGCAGATGACCGGCACCAGCGACTTCAACGAGGTCTTCTTCGACGGGGCGCACGCGCGTGTGGAGCACGTCGTGGGAGGCGAGGGGCGGGGGTGGCCGGTGGCCATGAGCCTGCTCGGGTTCGAGCGCGGGGTGTCCACGCTCGCCCAACAGGTCGGGTTCGCCACGGAGTTGGCCCAGGTCGTGCAGGTGGCCGTGGAGACGGGTGCGGCGGCGGATCCCGTCGTACGGGAGCGGCTCGTGCGGCAGTGGGCCGAGCTGCGGACCATGCGCCGGCACGCCCTGCGCACCCTCGGCGGCTCGGCCGACCCGGGCGCGCCCAGCGTGGCCAAGCTGCTGTGGGCCGGCTGGCACCAGCGGCTCGGCGAGCTGGCGATGCAGGTCAGGGGCGCGGTGGCCACCGTCGGCCCCACGGACTGGTCCGCCTCCGCGCCGTACGAACTCGACGCCGGCCAGCACCTGTTCCTCTTCTCCCGGGCCGACACCATCTACGGCGGCTCGGACCAGGTCCAGCGCACGATCATCGCCGAGCGCGTGCTCGGCCTGCCCAGAGAGCCCAAGGGGGCCGTGTGATGCGTGGAGTGGTGTTCGACGGCAAGCAGGTGCAGGTGGTCGACGATCTCGCGGTGCGCGAGCCGGGGCCCGGTGAGGTGCTGGTGGCGATCGCGGCGGCCGGGCTGTGCCACAGCGACCTGTCCGTGGTGGACGGCACCATTCCCTTCCCGGTACCGGTGGTGCTGGGGCACGAGGGCGCCGGGATCGCGGAAGCGGTCGGTGCCGGCGTCACCCATGTCGCGCCCGGCGACCATGTGGCGCTGTCCACGCTCGCCAACTGCGGCACGTGCGCGGAGTGCGACCGGGGCCGGCCGACGATGTGCCGTCAGGCCATCGGGCGGCCGCAGAAGCCGTTCACCCGCGGCCCGGCGGGGCTGGTGCACCAGTTCGCCGCCAACTCCGCCTTCGCCGAGCGTACGGTCGTCAAGGCCGTACAGGCCGTGCGGATCCCCGAGGACATCCCCCTGGAGTCGGCCGCGCTGATCGGGTGCGGGGTGCTCACGGGCGTGGGCGCCGTGCTGAACCGGGCCCGGGTGGACCGCGGGGACAGCGTCGTCGTCATCGGGACCGGCGGGATCGGGCTGAACGTGCTGCAGGGCGCGCGGCTCGCGGGCGCGCTCAGGATCGTCGCCGTGGACGCCAACCCGGCCAAGGAGGAGGCGGCCCGACAGTTCGGCGCGACCGACTTCCTGACCTCGGCGGAGGGCGTGAAGGACATCCTGCCCACGGGGGCCGACCATGCCTTCGAGTGCGTGGGCCGGGTGGAGCTGATCCGGCAGGCGATCGACCTCCTCGACCGGCACGGCCAGGCCGTCCTGCTGGGTGTGCCTCCTGCCACCGCCGAGGCGTCCTTCCTCGTCTCCTCCCTCTACCTGGACAAGTCCGTCCTGGGCTGCCGCTACGGCTCCTCGCGCCCCCAGCGGGACATCGCCCTGTACGCCGAGCTGTACCGCCAAGGCCGCCTGCTGCTGGACGAGTTGGTGACGGCCGTGTACCCGGTGGAGGACTTCGCCAAGGCCCGCGCGGACGCCGAGGCGGGGCGGGTGGCCCGGGCGGTGCTCACGTTCTGACGCACGTTCCGACTCACGTTCCGACGCCGGTGCGGAAGGTCCGCCGGTACGCCGTCGGGGTCACCCCGAGCGCCTGCTGGAGGTGCTGGCGCATCGACTGGGCCGTGCCGAAGCCCGCCTCGCGGGCCACCTGGTCGATGGACAGGTCGGTGGTCTCCAGCAGATGGCGGGCGCGTTCCACGCGCTGCTGGGTGAGCCATTGTCCGGGGCTGATCCCGGCCTCCTCGCGGAAGCGGCGGGTGAAGGTGCGGACCGACATGGCCTCCTGCTCGGCCATGTCCCGCAGCTGGATCGGCTCGTGCAGGCGGCCCAGCGCCCAGGCGCGGGCGGCGGTCGTCGTGGCCAGCTGCGGGTCCGGGACCGGGCGCTCGATGTACTGCGCCTGGCCGCCGTCGCGGTGCGGCGGTACGACCGTGCGCCGGGCCACCTCGTTGGCGACCGCCGCACCGAAGTCGCGGCGCACCATGTGCAGGCACAGGTCGATCCCGGCGGCCACGCCGGCCGAGGTGAGCACGTCGCCGTCGTCGATGAACAGCACGTCCGCGTCCACCCTGATCCGCGGGAACATGCGCTGGAAACGCTCGGCGTCGGCCCAGTGCGTGGTCGCGGGGCGGCCGTCGAGGTGTCCGGCGGCGGCGAGGACGTAGACGCCGGTGCAGATGGAGGCGAGCCGGGTGCCCGGGCGGATGCGGGCGAGGGCGGCGGCCAGCTCGTCGGTCAGCCGGCCCTCCTCGAAGACCGGGCCGAGCTCGTAGGAGGCCGGCACGATCACCGTGTCGGCGTCGGCCAGCGCCTCCGGGCCGTTCGGGACGTGCACGGCGAAGTCGGCGTCGGTCAGGACCGGGCCGGGCGGCCGTACCGAGCAGGTCACGACCTCGTACAGGTGCCGGCCGTGCCGGTCCTTGGGGCGGCCGAAGATGCGGTGCGGGATGCCCAGCTCGAAGGGCAGCAACCCGTCGAGGGCGAGGACGACGATCCGATGCGGACGGAAAGAACCGGCGGTGGTGGCCGTGGCCCGATCGCTACTCATGGCCCGATCATAACGAATACTGTCCTCCGGGCCACTCGTTGTGCGGTCATGAAAAAAGCACGCTGTATGACGTGACTCAGACAAGCCCAGCCGCAGCCCCCGTCCAGGCCGTCCCGCCCGTCCGGCGCCGCCGAGTGCACCGGGCGTGGTTCGTCGCCGCCGTCACCTTCGTCACGATCATCGGCGCGGCCGCCTTCCGCTCCCTGCCCGGCCTGCTCATCGACCCGCTGCACCAGGAGTTCGGCTGGTCGCGCGGCACGATCGGCGCGGCCGTCTCCGTCAACCTCGCGCTCTACGGCCTCACCGCGCCCTTCGCCGCCGCACTGATGGACCGCTTCGGCATCCGCCGGGTGGTCGCCGTGGCGCTGACCGTGATCGCGGCCGGGTCGGGCCTGACCGTGTGGATGACGGCGGCCTGGCAGCTGTGGCTGTGCTGGGGTCTGCTGGTAGGCCTCGGCTCCGGCTCGATGGCCCTCGCGTTCGCCGCGACGGTCACCAACCGGTGGTTCACCGAGCGACGCGGACTGGTCAGCGGCATCCTGACCGCCGCGTCCGCCTCCGGCCAGCTGATCTTCCTGCCGGTGCTGTCCTGGCTGACCGAACACCACGGCTGGCGCCCGGCCGCCGTGACGGTCTCCCTGGCCGCCCTGGCCGTCGTCCCCTTCGTGTGGATCCTGCTGCGCGACCACCCCGCCGACGTCGGCCAGAGGCCCTACGGCGCCCGGGAGTTCGTTCCCAAGCCCCCGCCGGTCACCGGCGCCGCCCGCCGCACGCTGAAGGTCCTCTCGACCTCCGTCCGCACGGGCACCTTCTGGCTGCTCGCCGGCACCTTCGCGATCTGCGGCGCCTCCACCAACGGCCTGATCCAGACCCACTTCGTGCCCGCCGAGCACGACCACGGCATGCCGGTCACGACGGCGGCCTCGCTGCTCGCGGTCATCGGCGTGTTCGACGTGGCCGGCACGATCGCCTCCGGCTGGTTCACCGACCGCTTCGAACCACGCCGCCTGCTCGCGGTGTACTACGCCCTGCGCGGCCTGTCGCTCCTCTTCCTCCCCATGCTGCTGGGCCCGGCGGTCCATCCCCCGATGCTCTTCTTCATCGTCTTCTACGGCCTGGACTGGGTGGCCACCGTCCCGCCGACCCTCGCCCTGTGCCGCGAGCAGTACGGCGAGGACAGCGCCATCGTCTTCGGCTGGGTGCTCGCCTCCCACCAGGTCGGCGCGGCCCTCGTCGCCTACCTCGGCGGCGTCGTCCGCGACGTCTTCGGCACCTACGACCTCATGTGGTACGTCTCGGGCACGCTGTGCGCGGCGGCGGCGCTGATGTCCCTGGTGATCCGGCGGGCCCCGGCGCCCGCGCTGCCCGCCGTGTCCTGACCGCGTCGACGGGAAGCCGACGGGAAAGGGAAGCCGCGTCCGGGTCCCGGGGCGGGGCCCGGACGGGTCGATGGCTGATCGTGGTGTGAGTTCCTAGGAGCCGAGCCGGGCGAACCGCCCCCGGTGGAACAGCAGTGGCTCGCCCGGATCCTCCGTGCCGAGGGCGTCCACCCGGCCCACGACGATCAGGTGGTCGCCCCCGGTGTGCACGGCGTGGACGGTGCAGTCGATCCAGGCGGCGGTGCCGGCGAGGCGCGGGGAGCCGGAGGCGGGGGCCGGGTCGTACGCCACCCCGGCGAACTTGTCCGCGCCGCTCACCGCGAAGGCCCGGCACAGTTCGTCCTGGCCGGCGCTGAGGACGTTGACGCAGAAGACGCCCGCGCGGGCGATGCGGGGCCAGGTGGTCGACGTACGGCCCACCATGAAGCAGACCAGGGGCGGGTCGAGGGAGAGCGAGGCGAAGCTCTGGCAGGCGAAACCCGCGGGGTCGCCCTCTGCGTCGGCGGCCGGTGCCGTGATCACGGTCACCCCGCTGGCGAAGCTTCCCAGCACCCGCCGGAACTCCGCCTGGTCCACCGGCGCCCGCTCGTCCTCCCGCACGCACCGCAACTCCGGCCGCGGCAACGGCTCCACGGGCCCGCGCCCCAGATACCGGACGGCGGCGGCCGCCGCCCCTGCGTGTCCCATCACGCCAACCATTGAAGCTGACGGAGCGTCAGATGGGAAGGCCGGTGGCCGGGCCTCGTACGGGTACTTCGTAGGGTGCGGCCATGGGGTGGGAGAAGACGCGTGAGCGGGTCCGGGCGGCCCGCAGCGACCTGGCCGCGGCGGTCCCGGTGAACGCGGCGCAGCTGCCGGCCGCCGGCCTGCTGTGGTGGATCTGGAGCGCGAGCCGGGACCAGTACGAGACCGGCTACGGCGGCGCCTTCGGGATCCTCTGCCTGCTCGTGTTCGCCCCGCTGCTGCTGCCGCTCCTCGGCCTGCTGCTCTCCGCCGTGCTGACGCTGCCCGCGATCCTGCTCGCCCGCCCCGTGCTCCGCCGGTTCGGCGGGCCGGAGTGGGCATGCCGCACGGTCGCGGCAGCCGCCACGGCCGTCGGATGGGGTGCGGTGACGACGGCACTCTTCCGGTGGCCGTTCGTCGCCACGGCCTCGGTCCTCACCGTCCTGGGACTGTTGCCCGCGCTCGGCATCGCGTACGTCCGCACGCGTTCCTGGTCGCAGTGGGGCCTTTGGTGGCGCTCGGCACTCGCCTGCGTCGGCCTCTTCGCCCTGACCCTCGGCGGCGGGCTCGCGGCCTCCGCGGCCGGCCTGATCCCGCAGTACGAGCCGCCCGAGCTGACCCGCGACCAGCTCACCGGCGTCTGGCGCGGCGACAACGGCGCCGAGCTCCGCCTCACCCGCGACGGGCGGGCCGAGGCCCACGGCCTCCCCACCGAACCCGTCGACCGCGACTGGACGGCCCCGCACTACCTGGACCACGTCGTCTGCGCGGGCGCCGGCACCTGGAAGCCCGACCCCGGCACGGACGACAACGACCGCGCCGGCATCCTCCTGCACCTCCACACCGACTGCGGCCGGGACACCCGCTGGTCCGTCAGCGGCACCGAGTCCGCTCCCCAGTTGTACGTGCTCTTCGGCGACCCGGACGCAGGCACCCTCCGGACCCCGGACCGCGCCGGGGACTGACCCTCACCGCCCCCGGAACTCCGCCCCCCGCCGCTCCGCGAACGCCCGCAGGCCCTCCCGGGCGTCCTCGGTCGTCAGGTTGAGCTCCTGGGCCCAGGCCTCCGCGGTGAAGGCGGTGGCCCGGTCCGACTCCAGGGAGGTGTTGACCAGGTGCTTGGTCAGGGCCAGGGACCGGGTGGGGCCGGACGCGAGGCGGGTCGCCCACTCGCGGGCCGCCTTCTCCAGCTCACCGTCCGGTACGACCCGGTTGACCAGCCCCAGCCGCTGCGCGTCCGCCGCCGGCACCGCGTCGCCGAAGAACATCAGCTCCTTGGCCCGCTGGGGGCCCACCAGGCGGGGCAGCAGGTACGCCCCGCCCGCGTCCGGTACCAGCCCGCGCCGTACGAACACCTCGATGAAGCGGGCCGACTCGGCGGCCAGGACCAGATCGCAGGCGAACGCCAGGTGCGCGCCGAGGCCCGCCGCCGTGCCGTTCACGGCGGCGATCACCGGCTTCTCGCAGTCCAGGACGGCCGCGATCAGGCGTTGGGCGCCTCGGCGCAGCATCCGGGCCACGTCGCCGGGCTGCCGGTCGCCGCGGTCGGTGCCGCCCCGCAGGTCCGCGCCCGCGCAGAAGCCCCGGCCCGTGCCGGTCAGGACCACCGCCCGGACGTCAGGGGCGGAGGACGCCTCGGAAAGGCGGTCGGTCAACTCGTCCCTCATCGCGGGAGTCAGGGCGTTCAACGCCTCGGGGCGGTTCAGGGTGAGGTGGACGACCTGGCCGCTGCGCTCGGTCTGCAGCTCGCTCATCGGCACACCACCAGTGCGTCCAGTGCGACGGCGCCCTGGCCCCGGGGCAGCACCATCAGGGGGTTGATGTCCAACTCCGAGACGGACTCGCCCAGTTCCAGCGCCATGCGCTGGACCCGAAGGATCACCTCGACCAGCGCCTCCCGGTCGGCCGGCGGGCGGCCCCGGACGCCGTCCAGCAGGGCCCGGCCGCGGAGCTCGGTGAGCATGGCGCGGGCCTGGTCCTCGCCGAACGGGGGGACGCGGACGGCGGCGTCGTGCAGGACCTCCACCAGAACTCCGCCGAGGCCCACCGTCACCGTCGGGCCGAACAGGTCGTCGTGGGTCATCCCGAGCACCATCTCCACGCCCTGCTCGACCATCTGGCACACCAGGATCCCGTCCAGCGCGACGCCCTCGTAGCGGGCGATGTCGGTCAGCTCGCGGTAGGCCTCCCGGACCTGGCTGGCCGACGTCAGGCCGATCTTCACCAGGCCCAGTTCGGTCTTGTGGGCGATCCGGGCGCCGGAGGCCTTCATCACCACCGGGTAGCCGACCTGGGCCGCCGCCCGTACGGCCGCCGCCGCGCTGGTCACCAGCTGCTCGCGCGGCACCCGGATGCCGTAGGCGCGCAGCAGTTGCTTCGCCCCGTGCTCGCTGAGCTGCTGGCCGGGGTGCATCAGGGCCTCGGCCTTGCGGAAGGAGAGGGAGGGGGTGCGCGGGGCCTCGTCGAAGGGGGAGCGGTAGTCGCTCACGAAACGGTGGTGGTCCAGCCAGGCGCGGACGGCCTTCAGGCAGTTGCCCAGCGTGCGGAAGGTGGCCACGCGGGAGGAGCCGAGCAGGACCTCGCGGTACGCCGCCTCCGTGCCGACCGGCGAGCCCCACACCACGCACACCAGCTTGTCCGTCTCCTCCGCCGCCTCGACCAGGTCCGCCACGAGCTTGTCGCTGAGCGGCGGGAACGGGCCGGTGACCGGGCAGATCAGGACGCCGATCGACGGGTCGGCGAGGATCGCGTCGATGATCTTCCGGCCGCGCCGGTCGCCCACCGGATGCCCGCCGTTGTCCACCGGGTTGGCCACGCTCAGGTACTCCGGAATCCACTGGTGCAGCTCGGCCTGCTTGGCCTCCGGCAGGCGGGGCAGCGGTAGCCCGGCCGCCGTGGCCAGGTCGGCGGCATGCGCGCCGGTGCCACCGGAGATCGAGTACACCGCGACCCCGTCCGCCAGCGGCGCCCGGGCCCGCGCCAACAGGGCCGCGGTGTCCTGGAGTTCGTCGAGACCGTCGACCCGTACGACCCCGAACTGGCGCATCGCCGCGTCCACCACGTCGTCGGCGCCCGTGAGCTTGCCGGTGTGCGAGGCCGCCGTACGCGCGCCGGCCTCCGTGCGGCCCACCTTCACCGCGACCACCGGCACCCCGCGGCGGGCGGCGCGGTCGGCGGCCAGCAGGAAGGCACGGCCGTCCTTCAGGCCCTCCACGTAAGCGGCGATGGCGCCGACCTCGGGCTGCTCGGCGAACCAGGACAGGAAGTCGGCGGTCTCCAGGTCGGCCTCGTTGCCGGTGGGTGCCCAGTGGGAGAGGCGGATGCCCAGCTCCTGGAGCGAGAACACGGGGCGGCCCTGGTGGCCGGACTGGGTGATCAGGGCGATCGCGGGGCCGGTCAGGTCCTCGCGGAAGTGCTCGAAGGCGTTGAGGTTGGTGTTCGGGCCGAGGAGCCGGATCCCCGAGCGGCGTACGGCGTCCGCGAGCCGCTCCTGCGCCTCGGCACCGGCCTCGCCGGTCTCGGCGAATCCGGAGGCGAAGGCGACCGCGAACCTGACCTTTGCGTCGGCCAGTTCCCCGATCACCGGCAGCGGGTCGGCCACCAGCAGCACGGCCAGGTCGACCTGTCCGGGCGGCAGTTCGGCGACGGAGGCGGCGCAGGGGATGCCGAAGACCGAGGGGCGGGTCGGATGCACCGGATACACCTGCGCCCCCACCCGCTCGGCCCAGGCCAGCAGCTGCCGCGTGATCCCGGTGTTCGGGCGTCCCTCCGCGTCCGAGGCGCCGATCACGGCGACCGACCCGGGCCGGAAGAAGCGGGTCAGGTCCGGTACGTCCGCGTACAGCGGCCGCCCGCTGACGTCGAGGTCGTCGACCCGGTCGTGGACGACGGGTCCGGGCCGCTGCTCGCCGCACGCGATGACCCGGGCCCGGCGGGAGTCGGTGGTGAGGGTGCCGTGGGTTGATCCAAGCATCGGTCCGCCCGCTCCTGTGAGACAGCACAAGTAAACTGACGCACAGTCAGATTACTGAACTGACGCAATGTCAGGAACTGGTCGGACCCGCAAAGTTACCGACGGGTGCGCGGGTGGTGCCGCGCGCCACCAGGGCCGTGGTCGGCCCCGAAGGCAGACGGCGGCGGTAGTTCTGCAGGGACGGCACATCACCGGAGTGTCCGAACCGGCACTCCTCCTGTGCGGCTGCGCGGGTACCGCGCCTGACCCATGGCCGGATGACGTGGCGCCGTCACCTCGGTAGCCGGGACGGTCCTGTGCCGGTGTCCCGGGCGATGGCCTTCGCGATTTTGCGTGCGTCGATGGCCAGTTCGCGGAACATGCCGCTGATGGGGTTGGTGTAACCCTGGAAGTAGAGGCCTGGCGCATTGGCCGGCGTGCGGGCGCCGTGGACGACCGGCTTGCCGTGTGCGTCGAGCACGCTGAGGTGGCCGACGAGGTCTTCCAGGGCGCGGACGTAGCCGGTGGCTGCGATGGTGACGTCCGGCCCGACGCGGCTGCCGTCGGTGAGGAGGACGTTGTCGTCCTCGAAGCCCTCGACCGCGGGCACGATCTCGATCCGGCCTGTGCGGACGGCGTCGATGATGCCGACGTCCTGCACCGGGATCGACCCCTCGTTGACCCGGCTGTAGAGACCGGTGTCGGGGCGGGGCAGGCCGTGGCCGGAGAGGTCCGGGACGCTCAGCCTGGCCATCGGCTTCGCCAGCCGGTCGACGAGACCGGTCGGCAGCCGTCGTACCAGCACGCCCGTGTACTGGGCAGCCCAGCCTGCGGTCGAGCGGCGCACGATGTGCGGGGCGGTGCGCACGGCCAGCCGCACGCGTGAGGCCCCGCCCTCCACCAGGTCGACGGCGATCTCGGCGCCCGTGTTGCCGACGCCGACAACGAGGACGTCGCGGTCGGCGAACGGCTTCGCGTTGCGGTACTCGGAGGCGTGCAGGAACTCGCCGCCGTACTCCGCGAGGCCCGGCCAGTCGGGGACGCGGGGGGTGTGGTTGTAGCCGGTGGCGACGACCACCGCGCTGCCGGTCAGTTCGCGCCCGCCGGAGGCGTGCAGCAGCCAGCCGGTGCCGTCCGCGGCCCGCTCGACGCGGAAGACCTCCACACCGGTGACGATCTCCAGCTCGTGGTGCTCGGCGTACTTCTCCAGGTAGCGCACCACGTTGTCGCGGGACACCCAGCGCCCGAACTTCCGGGGGATCCTCAGGCCCGGCAGCGCGGACAGCGGCCGGGTGGTGTGCAGGTGCAGGCGGTCGTAGTGGCGGTGCCAGGAGGCGCCCACGTGGTCGGCCTTCTCCAGCACCACGGCCCGTATGCCCCGTGCCCGCAGCGCGTACGCGGCGGCCAGGCCGCCCGGACCGGCGCCGATGACGTACACCGGGCGGTCGGCGGGCGTGGCGGAGAGCTGTACGGAAGCGGAACGGGAGTCGGTCATGCTCGGGAGCGTAATCACGCACCCGATTGATGGGTCTCGGTCAAGACCGGAATTGGTTGCGGATTGATCACGGGTGTACGGAAAGCGGGAACGGCTGGTGAAGAAAAGGCCGCCGGGCCCGGGTGCGTGGGGGCCCGGCGGCGCACGCCGTGCCGGGTCACCGCACTCGCGGGTGTGTCTCACGGGTGGGCTTCGCCGAATATCTGACGTACCGTCAGATACCATGGACTCGATATGGCTCGGCGGTGCGGAGTGGCTGGCGGTGCTGCGGATCGGTCTCGGTCTGTGGTGGCTGGAGAGCTGGCGGCACAAGGACAAGAAGGCCTGGTTCGAGCGGGGTACCGGCATCGCGTGGGCGGCGGAGATCGCGGAGAAACACCGCTGGGCGCCGGTGCGGACGGGGTTCGGGACGGTGGTCGAGCCGCACCCGAAGCTGATGGCGTACGTCGTCGCCTACGCCGAACTCTCCCTGGGCCTCGGCCTGATCCTCGGCTTTCTGACCCCGATCGCGTTGCTGGGCGGACTGCTGCTGAACGCGATCTACTTAGTGCTGATGATCCACGACTGGGCCGAACAGGGCCAGAACTCGATGATGGCGCTGGTCTCGCTCGTCGGGTTCTTCGCGATGGCCTGGCAGACCTGGTCGGTCGACGCGTGGCTGGGGTGGTTCCGATGAGGTCGACGGCTCTCTTGGGCGGGTGGTCCTGATGGCCGCGGTCCGCCACGACCTTCCGGAGCCCGACGCCTTCACGCGCCCCTACTGGGAGGCGGCCGCGCGGGGCCGGCTGCTGGTCCGCCGCTGCGGGGCCTGCGGCCGGGCCCACCACTACCCGCGCGAGTTCTGCCCGCACTGCTGGAGCGAGGAGGTGACCTGGGAGGAGGCGAGCGGCCGGGCCGTGCTCTACACCTGGTCCACGGTCCACCGCAACGACCTTCCACCCTTCGGCGAACGCACGCCGTACGTGGCCGCGGTGGTCGATCTGGCGGAGGGCCCACGGATGATGACGCGGGTGGTGGAGTGCGCGGGGGACGACCTGCGTGCCGGGCTGCGGCTACGGGTGACGTTCGCGGAGGGGATGCCGGTGTTCCGCCCGGAGGGCTGAGGTTCCCCAGGGAAAGTCGGCGTGCCGCCCGGAGGGCTGAGATCCCGGGGAAAATCGGTGTGCCGCCTGCAAGTCCGCGCCGATCATGGCCGTATGCGCCCTGAGAACTGGTATCTCACCGAAGACCTGGACGAGTTCCTCTCCCGCGCGGGCGACTTCCTGCGCTCCCGACCCGCCCTGCACACGGTGCCGCTGACGGTGACGGACGCGCTGCGCCGCCGCGGGCTGCACCTCTACGGCGAGGAAGCCCCCCTCTTCGGCCTGCTGGAAGCAGACGACGGTACCGTACGGGCCGTCCTGCTCCACACCCCGCCCTTCCAGATCAACGTCACCACGCTCACCCCGCGCGAGGCCGACGCCCTGGCGGTCCGGTTCGCCGAGCTGGGCCTCTCACTCCCCGGAGTGTCCGGGCCGAAGGACGCGACGGAGGCCTTCGCGGCGGCCTGGCAGCGGCGCACCGGTACGGCGGCCGCCGTCGACAAGCGGCAACGGCTCTACCGGCTGGGCGAGTTGACCGTACCCGAGCCCCGGCCGCAGGGGCGGGCGCGGATCGCCGGGCGGGCGGACCGGGATCTGCTGATCCGTTGGTTCGAGGAGTTCAAGGAGATCACGAGCGGCGTCGGCCAGGACCCGGGCAACTGGGCCGACGCCCGTATCTCCTACGGCGGCGTCACCCTCTGGGAAACCCACGACGGCACCCCGCTCGCCATGGCCGGAGCCACCCCCGAGACGGCCGGCCAGGTCCGTATCGCCCCCGTCTACACCCCCGCCGACCTGCGCGGACGCGGATACGCCGGTGCGGCCACGGCGGAGGTGAGCCGGGCCGCGCGCGAGGCCGGGGTTTCGGAGATCCTTCTCTTCACCGACCTCGACAACCCGACGAGCAACGGGCTGTACCAGCGGATCGGCTACCGGCCGGTGGCGGAGTTCACGGTGTGGAGGTTCGGGGCCTGACGCGGCAGCACCGCCCGGGCGCCGCTAGCCGCGCCCTGCCCCTACCGCACCCGCGCTCGGCGTCACGACCAGGGCGATGGCCAGGCGCTGGGTGGCCGACAGGCTCTGGTCGAGGACCAGGAAGCCGGCCAGGGCCGCGATCGCCGGGGCGAGGCTCATCAGGATCGCGAAGGTCGGGTCGGGCAGCCGGCGCAGGGCCAGCAGTTCCAGGGTGTACGGCACGCCGGAGGACAGCAGGGCCACGGCCGGCCCGAGCCCCAGCGTCCCCGGCCGCAGCAGCGCGGTGCCGGCCGAGGCGATGCCCAGTGGCAGGCTCGGCAGCGCGGCCACGGCCATCGCCACGGCCGGCCCGTCGAGCCGCGGAAAGCGGGCGCCGGTCCGGGCCGGCGCACCGGCTCAAGGCCAGAGCAGCGCCTTGCTCCAGCCGAACTCCGTGCTCCGGTACTCCAGCCGCACGTGCCGCCTGTCCGCATCCCCCTGGAAGAACTCCACCGTCTCGGGGCGAAGCCGGTAGAGGGTCCAGGTGGGAGACGGTTCGGTCGGGTTCTCGCGGGCCCGCTCCCACGCGGCCTGCGACGCCCGCCGCAGCTCCTCCAGAGAGGACAGCTCCTCGCTCTGCCGCCCGGTGAGCGCCGCGGCCAGCGCCCCCGTCGAGCGGGCCTGCAGGTCGGCCTGGCTCTCCGGGGACGGCGCCGCGGTCACCGGCCCGCGCACCCGGACCTGGCGGCCCAGCACCGGCCAGTAGAAGGCCAGGGCCGCGTACGGGTGCGCGCTCAGGGCGCGGCCCTTGCGGCTCGTGGCGTGCGTGCCGAAGGACCAGCCGTCCGGGTCGGCGCCGTGCAGCATCACGATCCGTACGTCCGGCCTCCCCTCCTCGTCCACCGTCGCCAGCGACATCGTGTGCGGCTCCGGCTGCCCGGCCTCGACCGCCTCCGCGAGCCAGCTCGTGAACAGGGGCAGCGGGGTCGGCGGGGCGGTGTCCGGGGCGAAGGGGCGCAGGTCCGTGACGTCCGGGTCCCATACCCGCAGCGACCTCAGAGTTGCGTGGAGATCCGTTTCCATGTGCCGAGTATCGCCACGGGCCCCGTCATCCGTTCGGCAGGCGTCCCGCGACGCACACGAGTGCCTCCGCGTGCGGGAACGGCGCGGGCCGGGAACGCTCGGAGCCACGGGCTCCGGGAATGACGGTGAGGGGCGATGATCGTTACGGTGGTGTCGATGCCTGAAGGGACCATCACCCGTACGGATATCCCGGAGGCGCGTGAGCGGCTGGCCGCCGACTCCTTCCTGCTCGTCGACGTCGAGCTGCCGGAGGAAGCGCCGGCGCCGGGGGAAGCACCGGCGCAGGGCACGCCGATCGCCGGTCAGCTGGGCCTGGATGGTGAGGAACTGGACTGGTTCGGCAGGAAAGGTGAGCCCCCGCGCGCCGAGTTCCTGGGGGACCGGGCCGCTTTCGTGGTGCCGGTGGTCCACGGGGAGGAGATCACCCACGTCCACGTGGTGGCGACCGAGCGGTTCCTGGTCGTCGTGCACCGGGGGCAGGCCGGGCTGGCGAAGAGCATCGCCGCGGCGCTGCGGCACGAGCGGCCCGACGACTCCGTGGCCGTGCTCTTCCTCCTGCTCCAGGAGGCTCTGGACACCTTCCGCCGGGCGGCCGTGCGGGCTCTGCTGCAGACCGAGGAACTCGAGGACGACATGTTCGAGAACCGGCGCACCGAGCACGTCTACCGTCTGGCGCAGCTGCGGCGGCGCTCCGCGCTCCTGCACCACACCCTGCTGCCCTACCTCCAGGCGACCGACGAGATCCTCACCCGCCGGATGATGAGCCCCGCCTTCCCCGAGGACCGGCAACGGCGTGCCCAGGGGTTCCAGAACGCCGGAAGGCTGCTGCTCGCCGACATCGAGTCCCTTCAGGACGCCACCCGCCGGGCCTTCGCCAGCTACTCCTCGCTCGTCGCGGGTGAGCAGAACGGCGTGATCAACCGGCTGGCCATCGTGTCCGTGATCTTCCTGCCGTTGTCGTTCCTGACCGGGTTCTTCGGCATGAACTTCACGTTCCTGACGAACAGGCTGGAGACCAAGGACGAATTCTGGCTGCTCGCCGTGGGGCTGCAGATCCTCGCCCTGATCGGGTCCTTCTACCTCCTGCACCGCACCCGCATCTGGCGCACGTTGCGGGACGACGACTGAAGGGGACCGCTCACCGGCCCAGAACCACCGTCCCCGAGGAGCAGAACCAGCCCCCCGTCCCGGAAGCCACCCCCAGCCTCGGCAGCTGCCCGTCCCGCGTCCGCACCTGCCGCTCCCCGGCCTCCCCGCGCAGTTGCCGTACCGCCTCCACCAGCAGGAACAGCCCCCGCATGCCGGGGTGTTGGGCCGAGAGGCCACCTCCGTCCGTGTTCACCGGCAGCTCCCCGCCCCGCACCAACAGCCGGCCCTTCTCCACGAACGCCCCGCCCTCGCCCTTCCCGCAGAAGCCCAGGTCCTCCAGGGTCACCAGGGTCATGTAGGTGAAGGCGTCGTAGATCTCGGCGAAGTCCATCTCGGCCGGTCCCACGCCCGCCCGTCCGAAGGCCAGCCGGCCGCTCACCGCCGCCGGGGACACGGTGAAGTCCGTCCACTCGGACATGGCCGCGTGCGAGACGTGCTCCCCGGTGCCGAGGATCCAGACGGGGGCCGTACGGCAGTCCCGCACGTACTCCTCGGCCGCCAGCAGGACCGCCGCGCCGCCGTCCGAGCGCAGGCAGCAGTGCAGCCTGGAGAAGGGGTCGGCGATCATCGGGCCGGCCAGGACGTCGTCGACCGTGATCGGGTCGCGGAACATCGCCTCCGGGTTCAGTGCGGCGTTGGCCCGGGCCTGGACCGCGACCTCGGCCAGCTGCTCGACGGTCGTGCCGTGTTCGATCATGTGGCGGCGGGCGGCCATCGCGTACTTGGCGATCAGGGTGTGGCCGTAGGGGACCTCGAACTGCAGGGGTCCGCGGGCGCCGAAGGAGAGGTCGCCCGTCCTGCGGCCCGCCCTGATGTCGGCGCGTGCCGTCGAGCCGTAGACGAGGAGGACGGCGTTCGCGTGGCCCGCCGCTATCGCGTCCGCCGCGTGTGCCGCCATGACCTCCCAGGTCGAGCCGCCGACCGAGGTGGAGTCCACCCAGGTGGGGCGCAGGCCCAGATACTCGGCCACCTCCACCGGGGCCAGGGTGCCCAGGCCCGCTGAGGCGAGGCCGTCGACCCGGGTGCGGTCGAGCCCCGCGTCCGCGAGGGCGCGGCGGGCCGCCTGCGCGTGCAGGGCGTACGGGGTGGCGTCGTCCACGCGTCCGCAGTCGGAGAGGGCCACACCGACCACGGCTGCCTTCCTGTTCCCAGCCGTCATGAATCTGACGGTACATCAGATGTGGCGGCCCGCGGCAGGTGCCGGGACCCTGGGCATCCGCGCGCCCGCGCCCTAATATGACGGCCCGTCAGATCGGCTCGGGAGGGATGAGGGACCCGCCATGGACACGCGCCTGACCGCCGAGCAGGACGAGATCCGCCGCACCCTGCGCGAGCTGCTGCACAAGCGGTGCGGCCCGCCCGAGCTGCGGACCGCCGTCGACAGCCCGGCCGGACACGACCCCCTCCTGTGGTCGGCCCTGGCCGACCGGCTCGGCCTGCCCGGTCTCGCCCTGCCCGAGCGCTACGGCGGTGTCGGCTGCTCCCTCACCGAACTGGCCCTCGCCGCCGAGGAGACCGGCCGGGCGCTCGCCCCCTCCCCGCTGCTCGCCACCTCCGTCCTCGCCGCCCCGCTGGTCCTCGCCCTCGGTACCGGGGCCCAGCGCGCCGAGCTGCTGCCCCGCCTGGCCGCCGGAACCCTCACCGCCACGCTCGCCGTGCCCGGCCCGGCCCTGACCACGGCCCTCGCCCTGACCTGCGACAACGACACCTTCGCCGCCGGCGGCGGACGGGCCGGGGGCGTCCAGGCCCGGCGGGGCGACGGCGACTGGCGGCTGTACGGGCAGGTCGACCAGGTGCTGTACGGGCACAGCGCGGGGCTGCTGGTCGTCGCCGCGCACACCGGGGGCTTCGCGCGGTCGCGGACCCTGCTGTTCCTGGTCGCCGGGAACGCGCCCGGCGTCGTACGGGCCCGGCAGACCGCGCTCGACGCCACCCGGCCGCAGGGCCGCGTCCAACTGCGCGAGGTCCGTGCGGAGTTGCTCGGCGAGGAGGGTGTGGACGTGTTGCCCGCCCTGGCGGTGCTCGGTGACGGGGTCGCCGCGGTGCTCGCCTGTGAGGCAGTCGGGGCGGCGGAACGGGTGCTGGAGCGGACCGTGGAGTACGTCGGGCAGCGCGAGCAGTTCGGTCGGCCCGTGGGATCCTTCCAGGCGGTGAAGCATCGGCTGGCCGACGTGTACGTGGGGGTGCAGGCGGCTCGGTCGGCCGCGTACCACGCCGCGTGGGCCTGCGGCGCTGGTGCCGGGTCCGCCTCGGCTGCGCCTTCGGCGTCCGGGCCCCCGGGCGCTCAGGGCGAACGAAGTGGTGGGCTCGCGCTCGCCCAGGCCCTGGAGGCGCTGCGGGGGGCAGCCGCCGAGGGGATCCAGTTGCACGGCGGGATCGGGTTCACCTGGGAGCACGACGCACAGCTGTACTTCAAGCGGGCCGCCGGGGACGAGCTGCTGTTCGGGCCGGTGCACCGGCTGCGGGACCGGGCCGCCGTGGCCGCCGGTCTCTTCGCGGGCGGGGAGGTGACGGTGTGATCGGCGTCCGGCTGGTGCAGAAGGTGTCCTCGACGCGCGGGTTCGCGAAGGTCGCGCCCCATGTGATCCCGGCGCTCGACCGGGCGGTCCACCGGCTGACCCGGGGGCGGTACCTGCTCAGCACCCGGATGCTGCCCGGGGTGATCCTCACCACCACCGGTGCCCGCAGCGGCCTGCCCCGCCGCACCCCGCTGGCCTGCATGCCGGAGGAGGACGGCAAGAGCTGGCTGCTCGTCGGCTCCAACTTCGGGCGGCCCGGGCATCCCGCCTGGAGCCACAACCTGCTCGCCCGCCCGGACGCCGTGATCAGCTGGAAGGGCCGGGACATCCCCGTCATCGCCCGGCTGCTGGAGGGGGAGGAGCGGGCGCAGGCCTGGACGGCACTCCTGGAGTTCTGGCCGCCGTACGCCACCTATCAGGCGCGGGTCGCGCGGGAGATCCGCCTGTTCCGGCTCACGGTCCGCTAGCGCCCCCGCAAGGGGCGCGGGGCTGTGTCGGGTGATGCGGCTCCGCCGCGTGGGCGCGAACAACCACGACGAACCCGCACCCGAAAGACGGCCGAACCTACAGCGTGGCCAGGCGCTCCGCCAGGAGGACCGCGCCGATCCCCAGCATCGCCGCTCCCGAAGTCCGCGTCACCGCCCGGGCCGCCGCCGGCCTCGCGGAGAGCAGCGCACGCGACAACGTGCCGACGGTGAGGTAGACGGCGGCGCAGCAGGCCATGTGGAGCAGGCCGAGGACCGCCGTCTGGGCGGGGACGGGCAGGTGGGTGCCGCGCAGGGTGAGGAACTGGGGGAGGACGGAGAGGTAGAGCAGCAGGCCCTTGGGGTTGAGGCCGCTGATCGTGGCGCCGCGCAGGAAGAGACGCCCGTCGGGGGAGGCCTCCTCCGTGGCCCCGGGCACCGCAGGGCGGCGCAGCACACCCCAGCCGAGCCACAGCAGGTAGCCCGCGCCCGCCACCGTCAGGGCCGTCAGCAGCCTCGGCGAGCCCGCCACCAGGACCGCGAGGCCCGCCGTCGCCAGGGCCGTGTGCAGGGCGTAGCCGCAGACCAGGCCGGCCACCGCGCGCGGCACCGAGCCCCGGCGCACGGCGGTCGCGATCACGTACGCCCAGTCGGCGCCCGGCACGCACACCAGCAGCAGGTCCACGGCGAGGAAGGAGAAGAGCAGTCCCGAGTCCATGTCGGCGACATTAGGCGTGAATGGCCCGAAAGTGTTCCCGAAGTTTGCCCGCTGCCAGCGGTTCTGGGGGAAGATCTGCCTCATGGACGACGTGGACCGGAAAATCCTTGCCGAGCTGCAGCAGGACGGGCGACTGACCGTGACCGAGCTGGCCGCACGGGTGCGCCTCAGCGTCACGCCCTGCCACCGCCGGCTGCGCGAGCTGGAGCGCTCCGGTGCCATCCAGGGCTACCGTGCGGTGGTGGACGCGGCGGCGCTCGGGCTGAACTTCGAGGCGCTGGTCTTCGTGTCGATGCGGCAGGAGGACCGGGACACGGTCGCCGAGTTCGAGCGGGCGGTCGGCGAGCTGGAGTACGTGCTCGACGCCCAGCGGCTGTTCGGCGAGCCCGACTATCTGCTCCGGGTGGCGACCGCCGACCTCGCGGCCTTCCAGCGGCTGTACGACGAGCGGCTGGCGACCCTGCCGGGAGTGCAGCGGCTGACCTCGACGCTGGTGATGAAGCACGTCGTACGGGACCGTCCGCTGCCCGCATAGCAGTGCAGGCGGTGGCTCACCGCGAGCGAGACGCGAGTGAACCACCGCCTGCCAGACAGGACTTGGGTACGAAAAAGGGTGCAATAAGGGTTGCGGCAGCGGCCGTTGTTACTTGCTCGGCTTCTTTCCCGTCACGCCCAGGTGCACCAACAGCGCCAGGTTCGGCTTGAGTTCGGCCTGTTTCACGCCCCAGGACTGGAAACCCTTCTGGTGTGCCGCCACCGCCGCGAGCATCGCGACCAGCGAGCCGGCCACCGCCGCCGGGTTCACGTCCTTGTCGACCCTGCCCTTGGACTGCAGCTCGGCGATGGAGTCCACGAGGGAGTTGTTCACCGAGTTGAGGATCTTCATGCGGATCTTGTAGAACCGTTTGTCCCCCTCTGCCGCGCCGAGGTCGACGACCCGCAGGATCGCGTCGTTCTTGCGCCAGAACTCCAGGAATCCGTCCACGAGTTCCTGCGCCGTCTGCCATCCCGACTTGCCGACCCAGGACCGCCCCTGGAGCAGTTCGGTCAATCCGGCGCCCTCGGCCGCCATTTGTTCGGCGATCTCCAGGACGGCGCCTTCGACGTCCGGGAAGTACTGGTAGAAGGTCGCGGGCGAAGTACCCGCCTTCCGGGCGACATCGATGACCTTGACGTCCCGGTAGGGGGAGGAGCTGAGCATCTCGCTGAGGCAGTCGAGCAGCTTCTGCCGGGTCGCCTGCCCACGCCGGCCGGCCACACGGCCGTCGACGGTACGCACTTGTCCTGTCATGCCGTCAGCTTACCGAGGGGTGATCGGAGCGCGATTCGGCCGACTGCAAATGGGGTGCACGGGTGCTCTGAGGGTGGTGTGCCTGGTCTGCGCGGTGCGTGCGGCCCGGTTACTTTGACGGCATGGCCGAAAACAGGGCATCCGGGAACGAAGAGGCGGAAGAGGCCTCAGAGTCCGAAGAGGTATTTGACGCAGAAGTCGTGGAAGAGGCATACGGGGAAGGTGTGCCCTGCTGGGTGGACGCCCAGCTCGCCGACGTCGAGGCGGGCAAACGGTTCTACGGTGAGCTCTTCGGATGGACCTTCGAGGCCGCGTACGGCTCCTCGGTGTGGGCCCGGCTGACGGGGGAGCTCGTCGCCTCGCTGGCCCCCAAGATCGACGGCCGGATGCCCACCGTCTGGACGGTGTCCTTCGCGACCCCGGACGCCGAGGCCCTCGGCCGGCGGATCACCGCGGCCGGCGGACAGGTGGTCATGGCCCCGTTCCCGGTGGGCGACCTCGGGGTGGCCGCCCTCGCCGCCGATCCGGACGGTGCGGTGTTCGGTCTGTGGCAGGCGGGTCGCCACCGGGGCTTCGGGCGGCGGCACGAGCCCGGCACCTTCGCCTGGGCCCAGCTGTACACGCGGGACACGACCGCCGCCAACGCCTTCTACGGCGGCCTCTTCCACGACGCCCTGTTCGGCGCCGAGGCCCGGCCCGACTTCGGCCGTGCCGAGGTCACCGAGGTCTTCCCGGCCGAGATGCCGCCGCACTTCCTCACCCACTTCCGCGTCACGGACCTGGACGACGCCCTGGGGGCCGTGCAGCGGCTCGGCGGCCGGGTACAGGCGCCACCCTTCGAGACGTCGTACGGACGAGTGGCCGTCGTCACCGACAATCAGGGGGCGTCGTTCGCACTGCTGCACCGCTGATCCGTCCGCTTTGGGATGATTGGTAAGGAGACACCCCGAATGTCACCGGGTTCGCAACCAGCCGCCCGGCCAGGAAGAATCGGGGTGCGTGCCGCCACGGCGGTGCGGTGGTGAGACGCTGCACTTCGGTCGCGTACATATGGAGAGTGGCGCGGCTCGTACGGGGAGGTGGCAGGCAAGTGGTGGATCAGCTGACGCAGCACGATCCGCGGCGGATCGGGCCGTTCGAGGTGCTGGGCCGGCTGGGCGCCGGCGGCATGGGGCTGGTCTATCTCGCGCGCTCGGCGTCCGGCCGGCGCGTGGCGATCAAGACGGTGCGCACCGAACTGGCCGAGGACCAGCTCTTCCGGGTCCGCTTCACCCGTGAGGTGGAGGCGGCCCGCGCGGTGTCCGGCTTCTACACGGCGGCCGTGGTCGACGCCGACCCGCGCGCCGCCGTGCCGTGGCTGGCGACCGCGTACGTCCCGGCGCCCTCCCTCGAGGAGATAGTGAACGACTGCGGGCCGCTCCCGGCCCAGGCCGTGCGCTGGCTCGCGGCGGGCGTCGCCGAAGCCCTCCAGTCCATCCACGGCGCGGGGCTGGTCCACCGGGACCTCAAGCCGTCCAACGTGCTCGTGGTCGAGGACGGCCCCCGGGTGATCGACTTCGGCATCGCCTCCGGGGTCTCCAACACCCGGCTGACCATGACGAACGTCGCCGTCGGCACCCCCGCCTACATGTCCCCCGAGCAGGCCAAGGACTCCCGCAGCGTCACCGGCGCCAGCGACGTCTTCTCGCTCGGCTCCATGCTGGTGTTCGCGGCCACCGGTCACCCGCCCTTCCACGGCGCCAACCCGGTCGAGACGGTCTTCATGCTGCTGCGCGAGGGCCCGGACCTCACCGGGCTGCCCGACGAGCTGCGCCCGCTCATGGAGGTCTGCATGCAGATGGAGGCCTCCGCCCGGCCCACCCCGGCCGACCTCCAGGCCCAGCTCGCGCCCCATCTCTTCGGCTCGGGCTCCGACGACAGCGGCACCGCCTCCGCCTGGCTGCCCGAGAAGGCGGTCGCCCTGATCGAGGCCCGCCGCGGCGGCCGCCCCGCCGCCAAGCCCTCCCCGGCACCGACCGGCGGCCCCAGGAGCGGCGGCCGCGCGGCCGTACCCCCGCCGCCGCCGTACGACCCGCCCGCCCCGGCCCCTGTCGGCGCCCCCGACACCGGCCCGGTCCGGCTGGCCGGCGCCCAGGTCCCCATCGGCCCCGGCCCGCGCGTCGCCGACGCCCGCGCGGCCGCCGTCAAGGCGCCCCCGCCGGAGGCCGGCCTGGTCGCCAGCTGGTCCCGCCCGCGCCCCGGCGTCGCCGGCGTCGACCCCGCCGTACCGGCCGTCCCGCCCCAGCCCCCGGAGACCGCGAGCGGCTGGCGGCCCTGGCGGTTCCGCATGTCGAACGAGGTCTGGGGCACCCCCTCGGTCGACGGCGACCTGGTCTACGTCACCTCCTTCGAGGTGCACGCCCTGGACGTGGCCACCGGCCGGCGCCGCTTCAAGACGCGGGACGTCGCCTGGTCCATGGCGGTGGCGGACGGCCGTATCCACGCCTCCGACGGCCCGACCCTGTTCGCCCTGGACGCCCGCGAGGGCACCGACCTGTGGCGGCTGTCCACGGACGCCTGGGTGTACTCCCTGCACGCCGACCACGGCACGGTCGTCACCGGCACCCGGGGCGGCGGCGTGCAGGCCTGGGAGGCCGCGCACGGGCAGAAGCTGTGGGAGATCAGCGGCTGCCAGACCGACTTCGAGTCCCCCGAGGCGGGCCCGCTCGTCCACGACGGCACGGTCTACGTCTGGCAGGACGCCCGGCTGCGCGCCCTGGAAGCCCGCACCGGCGAGGAGCGCTGGTCGTACCCGGTCGGTGATGCGGCCGCCTGCGGCGGCGTGCCGGTCCGCCTGACCCCCGCCGCAGACGGGTACGTCTACGTCTCCGCCGGCACCCGCGTCCTCGCCATCGAGGCGGCGAGCGGGATGGTCCGCTGGCACTTCGAGGCCCCCGCGGTCTTCCTCTGCCCGCCGGCCTTCACTCCCGGCCCGGCGGTGACCGGCGGCGGCGTCTACCTGGCGGACTACCTGGGCACCGTCTACGCCCTCGACGCCACCGACGGCCGCGACCGCTGGCGCATCGCCACGGAGGCCCGCTCCTCCATCGAGCCGGTCCTCGTCGCGGCCGGCCATGTCCACGTCGGCAGCGGCAAGGGCCTGTACACCCTGGACGCGGTCACCGGCACGCCCAAGTGGCGCTTCCAGGCGGGCGGCGACGTCGTGGGCGCTCCCGCGGTGGCGGAGGGCCGTATCCACTTCGGCTCGACGGACCACCTGCTGTACACCCTGAAGTCCGACGACGGCCGCCTGCGCTGGAAGCTCGCGACCGGCGGCGAGATCACCGGCTCCCCGGTGGTCAAGGACGGCGTGGTGTACGCCTGCAGCAAGGACCGGTGCGTGTACGCGCTGGACGCGGAGAAGGGAACGGGCACGGCCCGCACGGCGTGAGGGGCGCCGGGACTGAGTGACGGCCGTCGTACCGGTGTGTCACGGAAGGGCTCCAGACGGCGGCCGTCCCAGGGCTGACGCTACCGCGGGTGCGGGTTCCGCGCCATGCGGTCACTCACCGTATCCGCGGCTCGGTACGGTCCCTGTTCCTGAACAGCTGTGCCTGCCGTTCGGCCGGCAGGCTGCCGAGGGCGATGAGAGACGGGGCCTGGGCGAACGCCTGGGCCAGGGCCGCCTCCCTGGCCGCCCACAGCGCCCGCACCGTCCCCTGCACGCCCTCCGGTGGATGCCCGGCCAAGACGGCGGCACAGCGCACGGCGCCCGCCAACGCCCCGCCCTCCTCCGTGACCTCCGACACGAGCCCGATCTCATGGGCCCGCCGGGCGGAGATCCGCTCGGCGTTCCCCATGAGCGCCATCCGGGCCGCCTCCCCGTACGGCATCCGCGCGGCCATCAGCATCGACTCGTAGGCGCTGACCATGCCGTACGAGGTGTGCGGATCGAAGAAGACGGCCGTCGGATCGGCGACGACGAACTCGCACTCGCCCAGCAGATAGAAGGCACCCCCGCAGGCCAACCCGCGCACGGCGGCCACGACCGGCTTCCACAGGTCGTTCGCCTTGGGCCCGACCGTCAGCAACGGATCGTCCTGCATGTACGGCGACGAGGGCTGCGGCACGACGGCGTCCCGGTCGATCCCGGTACAGAACGCCCGCTCCCCGCCCCCGGTGAGCACCACGGCCCGCACGGAGTCGTCGAACCGCAACGCCCGCCACACACCGGTGAGTTCGCGAGCCATGTCCAGGTCGACGGCGTTGAGCCGGTGCGGCCGGTCGAGGGTGACGACGGCGACCCCGCTGTCCTTGTCGGCGTCGACCCGTACGGCGCTCACGCCGGCACCCACTGCGGCAGCCCGCCGTCACCGAAGACGACGTGTACCCGGGCGCCGATCCTGGGGCTCTGCGGATCAACGGAGTTGAGAGGCGCGCCCGCGTGGGCGACCAGATTCCCGGCCAGCCGGATCCGCGGGCAGTCCTCCAACTCCACCACGACGACGTTGTACGGCGCCTGTTCCGCGTAGTCGGGCAGCAGGGGTGGATGTGGCACGACGTACGACCAGATCCGTCCGCGCCCGCTGGTGAGCCGCCACTCGCTCGCGAAGGACTGGCAGTGCGGGCAGCACGGGCGGGGCGGGAAGCGGGGTTCGTGGCAGTCGTCGCAGGCCTGGACGCGCAGTTCACCACGGGCGGCGTACTCCCAGAAGGGCGCGCCGTCGGTGTCGGTGACGGGGTTCAGCATGATCAACTCCTGAGCAGGAGAGCGGAGGTGGGCACGCCTTCGCCGGCCGTGACCAGGCAGGTGGCGGCGCCGGGCACCTGGGCGGTGCTGGTCCCGCGCAGTTGCCTCACCCCTTCGTTGATGAGGTTGAAGCCGTGGACGTAGGCCTCGGAGAGCCCGCCGCCGCCGGTGTTGAGGGGCAGCCGCCCGCCGATCTCCAGGGCGCCTTGCTCGGTGAAGGCGCCCCCTTCCCCGCGCCCGCAGAAGCCGTACCCCTCCAGCGAGAGCGGTATGAGGACGCTGAAGGCGTCGTAGATCTGCGCCACGTCCACGTCCTGCGGCGTGAGGTCGGCGTGCTTCCACAGATGCCGGGCGGCGGTCCAGGCGGGGCCGGTGAGGGGGTCGTCGTTCCAGTAGTTGACCATGCCGTGGTGCTGGGCGGGCAGCCCCTGGGCGGCGGAGTGGACGTACACGGGCCTGGTACGGCAGTCCCGGGCACGCTCTTTGGACACGAGGACACAGGCGAGGGCTCCGTCCGTCTCCAGACAGTTGTCGAAGAGGCACAGCGGCTCGCTGATCCAGCGCGAGGTCATGTACATCTCGCGGGTCAGCGGCCGTTCGTACATCACGGCGGCCGGGTTCTGGTTGGCCCGGTTCCGGCAGGCGAGGGCGACGTTGAAGAGGTGATCGCGGGTGGCGCCGTACTCGTGCATGTACCGCCGCGCCAGCATGGCGATCTCGTCGACGGGCCGCAGGAGCCCGAAGGGCCGCGTCCACTGGGCCGGAGTCGGGAGCTGTACGGCGGTGTTGGTCCACGGCCGTGGCCCGCTGCCCCGCTTCCGCGACCGCCAGGCGACGCCGACGCCGGCCTGTCCGGCGGCGATGGCGGCGGCGAGGTGCGCGACGGTCGCACAGGAGCCGCCCCCGCCGTACCCCACCTTGCTGAAGAAGGTCAGGTCCCCGAACCCCACGGCCTTGGCGAGCTCGACCTCGTCGGTCTCCTCCATGGTGTAGGAGGCGAGTCCGTCGACCTCGCTGGGCGCGATCCCCGCGTCCTCCAGCGCGGCGAGCACGGCCCGGCAGGCGAGCGTCTTCTCGTCCTCCGGAAGATGCCGGGCGAACGGGGTCTGCCCGATCCCGACGATGGCGGTGGCGTCCTTGAGCCCGGTTGCGGCTACTGCCATGGCGTCCCCCTCACAGCGTCCTGACAGTGCGTCAGATTACAGCTAATCTGACGGTCAGTCAGCTATGCCGGTACAGGGGGCCTGTGATGAGCGACTGCGACTGGGACACCATCCCCGATCTGGTCCGGTGGTCGGCCGAGCGGTACGCGGACACGGAGGCGGTGGTCGAGGGCCGCACCAGGATCACCTACGCCGAACTGGGCGCCCGGGTCGAGCGCGCGGCGGCGGCCTGCCTGGCCGGCGGGGTGCGCGTCGGCGACCGGGTGGCGGTCTGGGCCCCCAACTCCCTGGACTGGATCGTGTCGGCCCTCGGCGCGGTGACGGCGGGCGCGGTCCTGGTCCCGCTGAACACCCGCTTCAAGGGCACGGAGGCGGCGGACGTACTGCGGCGCAGCGGGGCCCGGCTGCTGTTCGTGACGGGCACGTTCCTCGGCACGTCGTACGTGGCGAGCCTGCGCCGGGCGGCGGGGGAGGGGGTGGCGGACGGCCGGGCGCCGCTGCCCGGGCTGCCGGAACTGGAGGAGGTGGTGGTCCTGTCGGAGGACGCGCCGCCGGACTTCCGGACCTGGAAGGACTTCCTGGCGGGCGGCGAGGGGGTGGGGCTGCTGGAAGTGGCGTCACGGAGACGGGAGTTGGACGGCTCGGCCCTGTCGGACATCATCTACACGTCGGGCACGACGGGCCGCCCGAAGGGCGCGGTGATCACGCACACCCAGACCCTCCGGGCGTACGAGATCTGGGCGGACCTGGCCGGACTGCGGGCGGGCGACCGCTACCTGATCATCAACCCCTTCTTCCACACCTTCGGCTACAAGGCCGGGGTGATCGCCTGCCTGATGCGCGGGGCGACGATGATCCCGCAGCCGGTGTTCAGCGTGGCGACGGCACTGGCGAACATCGCGGCGGAACGCATCTCGGTCCTGCCCGGCCCGCCCACGCTCCACCAGTCGCTGCTGGACCACCCGTCCCGGGACGCGTACGACCTCTCGGCGCTGCGCCTGGTGGTGACCGGCGCCGCGGTCGTGCCGTTGCGCCTGGTGGAACGCCTGCGCGGCGAACTGGGCGTGGACACGGTCCTCACGGCGTACGGCCTTTCGGAGGCGAGCGGCATCGTCACGATGTGCCGGCGCGGCGACGCCCCGTCGGTCATCGCTTCCACCTCCGGCCGGGCGATCCCGGGGACGGAGCTACGGCTCGTGGACGCGACGGGCACGCCGGTACGGCCCGGTGAGGCGGGCGAGGTGCTGGTCCGGGGGTTCAACGTCATGCGCTGCTACTACGACGATCCCCAGGCCACCTCCGAGGTGATCTCGGCGGACGGCTGGCTGCACACGGGTGACGTGGGCGTCCTGGACGAGGCGGGCAACCTGCGCATCACCGACCGCATCAAGGACATGTTCATCGTCGGCGGCTTCAACGCCTACCCGGCGGAGATAGAGCAACTGCTGGGCACCCACCCGGATGTGGCCGACGTCGCGGTGATCGGCGTGCCCGACGCCCGGCTGGGCGAGGTCGCCAAGGCGTACGTGGTGCGCAGACCCGGCTCGCCCCTGACCTCCGACGACCTGATCGCCTGGTCCCGCCGCGAGATGGCGAACTACAAGGTGCCGAGGTCGGTGGAGTTCGTGCGCGAACTCCCGCGGAACGCGAGCGGGAAGGTGGTGAAGGGGGTTCTGCGGGGGCGGGATGAGGGGTGGGTTGCACTCAGGGAGCCGTGAGGTTGCCGTGGGGCCGCCCGCTTCTGTGGCTCACGATCAGCCGGGGTTCGCGGAGCAGCACGGCCCGGAGGTGAGTGAGCAGGTCCGGGTCCCGCCCCGGCTCGGCCCAGGCGCCCTGCCGCAGCCGGGTCCAGCCCTCTGCCCGCAGCGCAGGCGTGAGACTGCGCCGGGGTCAGCCGGCCTCCACGGCACGCGAGGTGAGCAGGACGCTCCCGCCCGCCAGCACCCTCAACGCCATCCGCTCCACCCCGGCAAGATCGCAGAATCCGCGACTAGCCGCGTGGCCTGTGGATGACCGGGCGGGTCAGCCCTTCAGCGAGTCGAGGAAGACGCTCCAGGCGAGGGGGCGGAAGAGGAGTACGGGGCCGTCCTGGGCCTTCTTCGAGTCGCGGACGGGGACTGCGCCGGGCTGAGCGTCCGAGACTTCGACGCACTCGCCGCCGCTGCCGTTGCTGTAGCTGCTCTTGCGCCACAGGGCGGTGCTCAGGTCAATCCCGGTGTCTGCCATCTCGGTAGTCCTCTGCCGCTTGTTCGACCATGGCCAGGGACGCCTCTGGCGGGAGTGCCGCGGCCCTGAGCAGATCGTACGACCGTCGGTAGTCCTTCACGAGCGCCGGATAGTCGATGAGTTGGCCATTGTGGAGCCCCTCGGTGTAGGCCACAGGAGGGGCATCCGGGAAGGTCATCACCCTCATCATGCCCATCATGAACGGGTGAGCGTGAGCCGTTTCCGGGAGGATCTGCAGAACACCCTGCGTGGAGCGGATCACGTGAGCGATGTGCTCCAGCTGTTCGGACATCCCCGTCGGAGACAGAAGCGGTTTGCGGACGAGTGACTCGTGCAGCACTGCCCAGAACGAAGGCCGATCTTCACGTTCCCAGATCTCCGCGCGCTGCAGTCGGGCCCGGACCTGCTTGTCGACGGTCTCGGGCGGCAGCCAGGGCAGCGACGTGTGCACGACGGCCTCGGCGTACGCCTGGGTTTGGAGCAGCCCCGGCACAAGCATCGGCGCCCAGTCTTCGATCGTCTCCGCATGGCGCTCCATCTCCGCCACATCCGCGAAGTACTCCGCATGCCCCGACTGCCGTGCCCGGCGGGCGTCTTCACAACGCCGCTCGAAAAACCCGTCCGTCCCGAGGACCTTGTCGACGTGCCGGGCCAGATCCACCGGCATGCGCCGCTCGCCGCGCTCGATCTGGCTCAGGAAGGGAACGCCGCGAAAGCTCCCCTCGGCCAACTGCTCCAGTGTGAGGCCCGCCAGTTCCCGTCGGTAGCGCAACTCGGCGCCGTAGAAGGAGGGGACGTTGGCCGAGGCGTCAGGGTCTTTTCGTGGGGGCACAACTCATCACCGCCGTTTGCCAGTTGCGCTGCGTAGCCGAAACCTCTTCAGAAGGTACCGACAAAGGCGCCACTGTGTGACCGTTTCATCACAGAGAGCACAGAAAGGCGTACGCAACCGTGTCGTCCTCGAATCCCCCCTCCGCCCACCGCCCCAACTCCGTCTTCGACACCACCCGTGTGGTGCGAGCTGGGCGGGGTGGATTCCGCCCCTTGAAAACACGTCGGCCGCGACGGCTCCCCCTCGGTGCCGTCGCGGCCGGTCCCCCGTGCGGGAGGTGGCTCAGCTGGGTTCGGACGTCACGTGGGTGTTGTCCGGAGTCACCGTGCCGTCGGCGGCCACCGCCGGGGCGTCCGTGACGTGGGTGTTGAGCGGCTGGACCGTCTCGTCCGCCGGGGCGTCCGTGACGTGCGTGTTGAGCGGCTGGACCTTCCCGCTGGCCGGAGCGTCGGTGACGTGCGTGTTGTCCGGCTGGACGATCGTGTTGTTGTCGGTGTTGCTCATGGGTGCCTCCCCTGGTGGATCACTGTGGAACGTGAGGGCCCGCCCGGTCACTCCCCCGTGGGCGGCCGGGCGGGCCGCTCGGGCCGCCCAACCCTAATCCCCCGTTGTTGTGGCGGCCCTCACCGCGGTCCGTCTGCCCCCCGACGCGACGGATCGACAACAAGGAGAGTGCCGTGCGGCGATAAACGAACGATGAACGCCCCGGCAGAGGCTCAGGCGGCCGCCACCGGAGTCAGGAGCTTGCGGACCTCGTCGGCCTCCGGGGCGTTCAGGTGCTCGTAGATCTCCAGGGCTTCACGCCAGCAGACCTGGGCCCGGCCGGAGTGGCCGATGCCGTTCAGGGCTCGGCCCAGCACGGTCAGGACGTGGCCGCGGCGCCATTCGCCTCCGATGCCCCGAAGGACGGTGAGCGCCATCTCGGCGTTGCTCGCGGCCTGTGACGGCCTGCGCGCGTCCAGGTCGACCTCCGCGAGCCGGCAGAGCGTCATTCCTTCCCACAGGCGCTGACGGCTGTCGCGGAAGACACGCAGGGCCTCTTCCAGCTGCTCGGCCGCGCTGTCGTGCCGGCCGGACTTGCCGAGGGCCAGGCCGAAGGCGTAGCGCCCGTTCGCTCCCCTGAGGGTGTGGCCGAGCTGCTGGTAGATGTCCGTACCCTGGCGGGCGAGGACGACCGCGGTGTCGGCGCGGTCCGTCGCAAGGTGCAGACGTGACAGGTTGCACAGGGCGGCAGCCGTGCCCGCGAGGTCGCCGCAGCTGCGGAACTTCTCGATGGCCTGGCTGAAATAGCCTTCGGCGTCCTCGTGCCGGTTCTGGTAGAACGCCGTGCTGCCCAGCACGTTCGCCGCCCAGCAGGAGGGCAGCGGGTCGTGGGCCGCTTCCGCGAGCTGGAACGCCTCCAGCGCCTCGCGGTACGCCTGGTCGAACACCCCGGAGAACAGCCGCGCATTGCTCAGAACGACGGAGGCCCTGCCCTCGGCACGCACATCGCCGACGGCCCGCGCGACTGACCTCAGCGCGGCCGCGGCCGCCTCGTACTCCCTCGAGTTGGCGCCGGATTCCGCAAGGTCGACGGACGCCCACAGAAGATCGATCGCGCGCCGCAGCGTGCTTCCGCCGGCGGACTGCCGTACGCAGGCGAGCAGACAGACCGCCTCCGCGTACAGCCAGTCCTGTGCGCCGTGCCGGTCCTCGAAACTCAACCCCCGGTACCCGGTCGGTTCCAGGTGATCCACCAGCCGGTCCCCCGGCCGCTCCATCGCATAGACCTGGGCCGCCGTGGCCAGGTAGAAGTCCAGCAACCGCGACATCGCAGCCTCCCGCTCGCTCGGTGGCTGCTCGTCCCTCTCCGCACAGGCACGCGCGTAGAGCCGGACCAGGTCGTGGAAGCGGTAGCGACCCGGCGCCGCCGACTCCAGCAGCGACGTGTCCACCAGGGACTCCAGCAGGTCCTCGGTCTCCTCCACGGGCAGGTCGAGGACCGCGGCCGCGGCGGCCAGGGAGATGTCCGGGCCGTCGGCCAGGCCCAGCAGGCGGAACGCCCGGGCCTGGGCCGGCTCCAGCTGGCCGTAGCCCAGCTCGAAGGTGGCCTTCACCGCCAGGTCGCCGGCCTGCAGTTCGTCCAGGCGGCGGCGTTCGTCCGCGAGCTTCGCCGCCAGGACCGAGACCGTCCACGTCCGCCGGGCGGCGAGCCGGGACGCCGCGATGCGGATCGCCAGCGGGAGGAAACCGCACGCCGCCACCACGTCCAGCGCCGCTTCCCGCTCCGCCGCCACCCGCTCCTCGCCCACGATCTTGGTGAAGAGAGCAAGAGCCTCGTCGGGGGACATCACGTCCAGGTCCACCAGATGTGCGCCCGCCAGGTCGACCATGCGGACGCGGGAGGTCACCAGGGCCGCGCAGCCCTCCGTGCCGGGCAGGAGCGGGCGTACCTGTGCCGCGTCCTTCGCGTTGTCCAGCAGCACCAGGACGCGGCGGCCGTCCAGGACCGAGCGGTAGAGCGCCGCCCGTTCGTCCAGGGAGTCCGGGATCGCCGAGTCCGCCGTGCCCAGGGCGCGCAGGAAGGAGCCGAGGACCGTTTCCGGTTCCGCCGGTCTCGGGCCCGCGCCCTGCAGATCCATGTACAGCTGGCCGTCCGGGAAGGCGCCCCGCGCCCGGTGGGCGACATGGACCGCCAGGGTCGTCTTGCCCACGCCGCCGATGCCGGCCAGTGCCGACACCGCCATCACCCGGTCCCCGGCGTCCGGGGACTCCGAGGCCGAGGACAGTACCTCGCTCAGTTCGGTCACGAAGGACGCGCGGCCCGTGAAGTCGGGGACGGAGGCGGGGAGTTGGGCCGGGCGGACCGGGACCGCCGCCGGCTCCGTCGCCGGGGACGACGGTTCCGCCAGGGCCGGGTCCGCCTGCAGGATGCGCTGCTGGAGCTCGCGCAGCCCGGGGCGCGGGTCCACGCCCAGTTCCTCGGCCAGCAGGCGGCGGGTGTCGGCGTAGACCGCCAGGGCCTCCGCCTGCCGGCCGCTGCGGTACAGGGCCAGCATCAGCAGCTCGCGCAACCGCTCACGCAGGGGATGAGCGGCCGTCAGCGCCGTCAGCTCCGACACGGCCTCCGCGTGGCAGCCCTGCTCCAGGTCCATGTCCAGGCGGGACTCCAGCAGGCCCAGGCGCCACTCCTCCAGGCGGACCCGCTGGGTCTCGGCGTACGGGCCGGGGACGCCGGCCAGCACCTCGCCGTCCCACCTGCCGAGGGCCTGGTTCAGCAGCTCGCGAGCGCGGCACAGGTCGCCGGCCGCCCGTGACTTCTCCGCCTCCGCCGCCAGGTCCTGCGCGACGGTCAGGTCCAGGGCGCCCTCGGCCGGCACCCGCACCGCGTAACCGCCGGACTCGCTGACCAGCACCCCGGGGGGCAGGACCTTGCGCAGGCGGGACGCGTACGTACGCACCGCCGCCAGCGCCTGCGACGGGGGCTCGGCGCCCCACAGCGCGTCGATCAGCTCCGCCGCCGTCGCCGTACGGCCCTCGCGCAGCAGCAGGGCGGCCAGCAGGGCGCGCTGCTGGGGCGAGCCCGTGCCGATCTGCTCCGCGCCGCGCCAGGCCCGCACCGGACCGAGCACGCCGAACCGCAGCGCCTCCGGCTCCGTGACGGTCACGGAGCCGGGACGCCGCTGCTCAGGCACTCGCGGCCCACCGTCCATGCGTTCGTCCCCCTCGGCATCACGAACAACCCCGTCAGTTTGCCTTGTTCCGGGCGGTTCCGTCAGCCGTGGGAGACGCCGATCACAGGGCGGTGCTTCCCAGTACACAAACCCCTCACACCCTCTTCGCAGGCACCCACTAGCTGACGGACCGTCAGATCAGCGCTACCGTGAGGGCTATGGAGACCACACAGTTCCCGCTGATCATCTCCGTCGACGACCACACCGTCGAGCCCGCCGGCGTCTGGCAGGACCGGCTGCCGAGGAAATACCTGGACGTCGGGCCCCGGATCGTGCGCGCCCCGCTGAAGGAGATGACCTTCCTGGGCGGGCGCTTCAAGCCCGTCATGGGCGAACCCGGCAGTACCGACGGACCCCTCGGCGACTGGTGGGCCTACGAAGACCTGCGGAGGCCCCTCACCCGGCTCGACACCGCCGTCGGATACGACCGGGACGAGGTCAGGCTCGAGGTCATCACCTACGAGCAGATGCGGCCGGGGTCGTACGACGTGTCCGCCCGGCTCGCCGACATGGACGTCAACCACGTCCAGTCCGCCGTCTGCTTCCCCACCTTCCCGCGCTTTTGCGGGCAGACCTTCGCCGAGGCCGCCGACAAGGACCTCGCCCTGCTGTGCGTGCGCGCCTACAACGACTGGATGGTGGAGGAGTGGTGCGGACCGAAGGCGCACGGGCGGCTCGTGCCGCTCACCCTCATACCCCTGTGGGACGCCGAGCTGGCCGCCGCGGAGGTACGGCGCAACGCGCACAGAGGAGTGCGGGCCGTCGCCTTCTCCGAGATACCCCCGCATCTCGGCCTGCCGTCCGTCCACTCCGACGACTGGGACCCCTTCCTGGCCGCCTGCGACGAGACCGGCACGGTCGTGGCGATGCACATCGGCTCCAGCAGCCGTATGCCCTCCACCTCCGCCGACGCGCCGCCCGCCGTCGGCTCCACCATCACCTTCGCCAACTGCTGCTTCTCGATGGTGGACTGGCTGATGAGCGGCAAGTTCGAGCGGTTCCCGAACCTCAGGGTCATGTACGCCGAGGGGCAGATCGGGTGGATTCCGTACATCCTCGAGCGCGCCGATGTCGTGTGGGAGGAGAACCGGGGGTGGGGCGGGGTCGCCGACAAGGTCACCCGGCCGCCGTCCGAGACCTTCGCCGGGCACGTCTACGGCTGCTTCTTCGACGACGCCTTCGGGCTCAGGAACCTGGACGCCATCGGGGTCGGCAACGTCCTGTACGAGACCGACTACCCGCACTCCGACTCCACCTGGCCCAAGTCCCGCGAGGTCGGTGAGGCGCAGATGGGGCACCTGCCGGCGGACGTGGTCGAGCGGATCGTGCGCGGCAACGCCATCGAGCTGCTGGGGCTCACCCCCGAAGGGCTCTGGCGGTGAGTGCCCTGGCGTACGGCATCCAGCTGCCCGTGCAGGCGCAGAGCGCCCTGTTCGCGGAAGGCTGGGAGGCCGGGGCCGGTCCGCAGGACCTGGTGGCCGTCGCGCGGGCCGTGGACCGGGCCGGGTTCGACTACCTCGCGGCCTGCGATCACGTGGCGATCCCGCGCCGGCTCGCCCCCGCCATGAGCACGGTCTGGTACGACCCGGTCGCCACCCTCGCCCACCTCGCCGCCGTGACCGAGCGGGTACGGCTGCTCAGCCATGTGGCGGTCGTGGGGCTGCGGCACCCGCTGCTCACCGCCAAGCAGTACGCCACCCTCGACCACCTCTGCGGCGGCCGGCTGGTCCTCGGGGTGGGGGCCGGGCATGTGCGGGAGGAGTTCGAGGTGCTCGGGGCCGACTTCGAGCGGCGGGGGGCGGTGCTGGACGAGGTGATCGACGCGCTGCGGGCCGCCCTGGGAGCGGAGGAGTTCCCCGAGCACCACGGGAAGACCTACGACTTCGCCGGGCTCGGCCAGCGCCCCCGGCCGGCCCAGCCGCGGGTCCCCCTCTGGGTCGGCGGCTCCTCGCCCGCCGCCGTGCGCCGGGCCGCGCTGAAGGGGGACGGCTGGCTGCCGCAGGGGGATCCGCGGGACCGGCTGCCCGCGCAGATCGAACGGATCCGGCGACTGCGCGCGCAGGCGGGCGTCGAGGGGCCGTTCACCGTCGGCGCGATCGCGGAGCCGCTGTACGTCGGGCGGGCCGGATGGGACGTCGGACGGCGGACCCTCACCGGGGCGCCGGAGGCGATCGCCGAGTCGCTGCGGGCCTACCGGGCGATGGGCGTGAACCAGGTCCAGGTGCGGTTCCGCAGCCGGAGCCGGGCCGAACTCATCGAGCAGATCGGGCTGTTCGGGGCGGAGGTCGCCCCCCGGCTGAACTGAAGGAGGACGCCATGGGCAAGCTGGACGGGCGGGTTGTCATCGTCACCGGGGCGGCACGCGGACAGGGCGAGCAGGAGGCGCGGCTGTTCCGGGCGGAGGGGGCGCGGGTGGCCGTCGCCGACGTGCTGGACGAGCAGGGCGAGGCCCTGGCCAAGGAGATAGGCGCGCTGTACGTCCATCTCGACGTCGGCACCGAGGAGGGCTGGCGGGAGGCCGTCGGGGCGGTCAAGGAGGCCTACGGGCACGTCGACGGGCTGGTGAACAACGCGGGGATCCTGCGCTTCAACGCGCTCGTGGACACCCCGCTGGACGAGTTCATGCAGGTCGTGCAGGTCAACCAGGTCGGCTGTTTCCTGGGCATGAAGGCGGTGGCGCCCCAGATGGCCGACGGCGGGACCATCGTCAACACCGCCTCCTACACGGCCCTGACCGGCATGGCGGCCGTGGGGACGTACGCCGCCACCAAGCACGCCGTGCTGGGGCTGACCCGGGTGGCCGCGCTGGAGCTGGCGGGCCGGGGCATCCGGGTCAACGCGATCTGCCCGGGCGCCGTCGACACCGCGATGTCCAACCCGGCGCGGCTCGACCCGGACGCCGACCCGGAGGAGATGAGCCGGGCCCTGGACGAGCTGTACCGCAAGCTCGTGCCGCTCGGCCGGGTCGGGCAGCCGGAGGAGGTGGCGCGGCTGGCGCTGTTCCTCACCTCGGCGGACTCGTCGTACATCACCGGGCAGCCGTTCGTGATCGACGGGGGGTGGCTGGCGGGGGTCAGCGTTATCTGACTCATCGTCAGCTATTGACGGTCGGGGCGGCCGATGCGACAGTCGGCCAACAAGAGAACTGACGGAGCGTCAGAAAAGACTGAGGACGGTGAACCGCCTTGGAATTCGGGCTCTTTGTACAGGGATACGTGGGCAAGCGCGCCGAGACCGACCCGCTGGCCGAACACAAGGCGCTGATGGAGGAGACCGAGTACGTCATCCAGGCGGACAAGTCCGGCTTCAAGTACGCGTGGGCCTCCGAGCACCACTTCCTGGAGGAGTACTCGCACCTGTCCGCCAACGACGTCTTCCTCGGGTATCTCGCCCACGCGACCGAGCGGATCCACCTCGGCTCCGGGATCTTCAACCCCCTGGCCCAGGTCAACCACCCCGTGAAGGTCGCCGAGAAGGTCGCCATGCTGGACCACCTCAGCGAGGGGCGCTTCGAGTTCGGCAGCGGGCGGGGCGCCGGCAGCCACGAGATCCTCGGGTTCATTCCGGGTGTGACCGACATGAACTACACCAAGGAGATCTGGGAGGAGACCATCGCGGAGTTCCCGAAGATGTGGCTTCAGGACGAGTACGCCGGCTTCCAGGGCAAGCACTGGCAGCTGCCGCCGCGCAAGGTCCTGCCGAAGCCGTACGGGAAGTCGCACCCGGCGATGTGGTACGCGGCCGGGTCGCCGCCGTCGTACGCCATGGCCGCGAAGAAGGGGCTCGGCGTGCTCGGCTTCAGCATCCAGAAGGTCTCCGACATGGAGTGGGTGCTGGAGCAGTACAAGACGGCGGTCGTGAACGCGGAGCCGGTGGGGGACTTCGTCAACGACAACGTGATGGTCACGACCACGGCGATCTGCGCGCCGACGCACGCGGAGGCGATCGAGATCGCGGTGAACGGCGGGCTGCACTACCTTCCGTCGCTCGTCTTCCGTTACCACGACACCTTCCCGCGTCCCGAGGGCTTTCCCGTGTGGCCGGAGACGCTGCCCCCGTACACGCCGGAGTTCGTGGAGCTGCTCGTGGAGGAGGAGCTGCTCATCTGCGGTGACCCCGACGAGGTGCTGCGCCAGTGCAAACGGTGGGAGCAGGCGGGCGCCGACCAGTTGAGCTTCGGGCTGCCGGTGGGGGTGCCGAAGGAGGAGACGTTGCAGACGATCCGGCTGATCGGGGAGCACGTCATTCCCAGGATCGACACGGACCCGGTGCACCGGACGTCCAGGTTCCGTCAGGCCGTCTGAGGGGGTTTCCGGGCATGTTGGACCATCTCATCAAGGGCGCGTCCGTCGTCGACGGGACGGGCGCCCCCGCCCGCACTGCCGATGTCGGCATCCGCGGCGGCCGTATCGCCGCCGTCGGAAGGATCACCGAGGGCGCCCGTACGACCGAGGACGCTTCCGGCCTGATCCTCACCCCCGGCTTCGTCGACCCCCACACCCACTACGACGCCCAGCTCTTCTGGGATCCGTACGCCACGCCCTCCCTCAACCACGGGGTGACGACGGTCGCCGCCGGGAACTGCGGTTTCACCCTCGCGCCCCTGAACCCCGCCCGTCCCGAGGACGCCGACTACACGCGCCGGATGATGTCCAAGGTGGAGGGGATGTCCCTGGTGGCGCTGGAGGAGGGGGCGCCCTGGAGCTGGCACTCCTTCGGGGAGTACCTGGACGCCCTCGAAGGGCGGATCGCCGTCAACGCCGGATTCATGGTCGGTCACTGTGCGCTGCGGCGGTACGTCATGGGGCCGCGGGCCGTCGGGGGGCAGCCGAGCGAGGAGCAGCTCGCGGCGATGCTGCGGCTGCTGCACGAGGCCATGGACGCCGGGGCCTGGGGACTGTCCACCACGCAGTCCGGTACGCACTCGGACGGGGACGGGCAACCGGTCGCGTCCCGGCATGCGCAGCCGGCGGAGCTGCTGGCGCTGTCGAAGGCCGTCGGCGAGCACGAGGGCACGCAGATCGAGGCGATCGTCGCCGGCTGTCTGGACCAGTTCAGCGATGACGAGATCGATCTGCTCGTGGAGATGAGCGCGGTCGCCGGACGACCCCTCAACTGGAACGTGCTCACCATCGACGCCTCCGTACCGGAGCGGGTGCCGCGGCAGCTGAGCGCGAGCGAGCGGGCCCGGAAGGCCGGCGGGCGGGTGGTGGCGCTCACCATGCCGATCCTCACCCCGATGAACATGTCACTCGGCACCTTCTGCGCCCTCAACCTCATACCGGGGTGGGGTCCGATCCTCGGGCTCCCCGTGCCGGAGCGGATCGCCAGGCTCCGGGACCCCGCCGTCCGGGCGGAGATGCTGCGGCGGGCCCGGTCGAAGGAGGCGGGCGTCTTCCGGCGGCTGGCGAACTTCGGCCGGTACGTCATCGGGGACACCTACAGCGAGGCCAACCGGGGGCTGACCGGCCGGGTCGTGGGGGACATCGCCGAGGAGCGGGGGCAGGACCCGTTCGCCTGCCTGGTGGACATCTGCGCCGGCGACGAACTGCGTACGGTGCTGTGGCCGATGCCGCCCGACAACGATCCCGCCTCCTGGGCGCTGCGCGCGGAAACCTGGCAGCACGAGGACGTGCTGCTGGGCGGCTCCGACGCGGGCGCGCACCTGGACCGGATGTGCGGGGCGCCGTACACCACCCGGTTCCTCGGGGACTGTCTGCGCGGCCGGAAGCTGGTCGGGCTGGAGCAGGCGGTGAAGATGCTGACCGACGACCCGGCCCGGCTCTTCGGGCTGCGCGAGCGGGGGCAGGTGCGGGAGGGCTGGCACGCGGACCTCGTCCTGTTCGACCCGGAACGCATCGACGCCGGCCGGGCCCGGCTGGTGCACGACCTGCCGGGTGACAGTCCCCGCCTGGACTCCAGGGCGCTCGGCGTGCGGGCCGTGTGGGTCAACGGGGTCGCGGCGATCCGGGACGACGTGGTGACCGGGGCCGTACCGGGGCAGGTGCTGCGGTCGGGGCGGGACACGCGGACGGTGAGTACGAGGTGAAGGGAGAACGGCTGTTCGTCGGCGGGGAGTGGGTGGCCCCGGACGGCGGGCACTACCCGGTGACCGACCCGGCCACCGAGGAGACCGTCGGCTGGGCGCCGGAGGCCTCGCCGGAACAGGTGCGGGCGGCCTGCGCGGCGGCCAGGGAGGCGTTCGGGGCGTGGTCGCGGACCCGGCCGGAGGAGCGGGCGGCGGTGCTGGGCCGGGCGGCCGACATCATCCGTGACCGGATGGGGCCGTACACCGAGCTCGCCCGCGCGGAGACCGGCGCGACCACGGCGACCGCCCGGGCGATGCAGGTCGGGGTGGCCGCTGCCCGGTTCCGGCGGTACGCGCGCGTGGAGCCCGCCGAGTGGCCGGTCGGGCCGCAGATCAACGAGGCCGGGCCGATGGGGAAGGCCGCGGTGATGGGCGCGCTGGCGGTACGGCAGCCCGTCGGGGTCGTCACCTGCATCACCTCCTACAACAACCCGTGGGCCAACCCGGCCGGCAAGGTCGCGCCGGCGCTGGCCATGGGCAACACGGTGGTCGTGAAACCCGCCCCGCAGGACCCGCTGTCCGTCTACCGGATGGCCGAGGCACTTCAGGCGGCCGGGGCGCCGCCGGGGGTGGTGAACGTCGTCTCCGGCCGGGAGGTGGCCGTCGGCGAGGCGGCGGTGGCCTCCGACGACGTCGACATGGTCAGCTTCACCGGGTCCACCGCCGTCGGCCGGCGGATCGCGGAGGTGTGCGGCCGGGACATGAAACGCCAGTTGATGGAGCTGGGCGGCAAGGGCGCGGCGGTCGTGTTCGACGACGCCGACCTCGGCTCGGCCGTCGCCGGCATCGGCACCACCTTCTCCTTCTACAGCGGGCAGATCTGCACGGCACCGACCCGGGTGCTGGCCCAGCGCGGGGTGTACGGCCGCCTGGTCGAGCAACTCGCGGGGTACGCCCGCAGGCTGAAGGCCGGGGATCCGCGGGAGCCGGACACGGTCGTCGGGCCGGTGATCTCGGCGGCGCTCCGGGCGCGTGTCGAGTCGTACGTCGAACTCGGCCGCAAGGAGGGCGCGTCGGTGGTCGTGGGCGGCGAACGGCCTGCCCTCGACCGGGGGTTCCATGTGGCGCCCACCCTCCTCGCCGACTGCGCCAACGACATGCGGGTGGCCCGGGAGGAGATCTTCGGGCCGGTGGTCGCGGTGATCCCCTTCGACGAGGAGGACGAGGCGGTCGCCCTCGCCAACGACTCCGAGTACGGGCTCATCGACTACGTCTGGTCCGGTGACGTGGCCAGGGCGTTCCGGGTGGCCCGGCAGCTGCGGGCCGGCGGGGTCGGCATCAACACCGTCGGCCGCAACATGGAGGCCCCGTTCGGCGGCTTCAAGAAGAGCGGGGTGGGCCGGGACGTCGGCTCCTACGCGCTGCACGCGTACAGCGAGGTGCAGGCGATCGTGTGGCCGGGGTGAGCGGGACCTGCCGCGCTCAGTCCGCCAGGTCCACCCGGACCGTCAGCAGGTCGGTGCCGAACGCCCGTACCGCCGCGCTGTTGAAGCGGGGCAGGGAGCGCAGGCGGGCCACCGGGTCGTCGTCGGGCAGGAGGTGGGCGGTGCCGTGATGCCAGCGGCCGCCGATGCGGACGCGGACCCTCGGGTCGGCCTGGATGTTGCGCACGTACTGCGACTTGTGGCCGAACTCGGAGACCAGCCAGAAGGATTCGCCGACCCTGCGCCCGCCGACCGGCGTCCGCCGGGGCAGCCCGGAGACGCGGCCGGTGGTCTCCAGGAGGACCTGGAACGGCAGCCGCCGGTTGAGCGGGTTGGCGAGATGCCGCTGGAAGCCGGTCACGAGGCGGTGCTTGAGGTCGGTGCGGGCTGACATCTGTCTGCTCTCCCGGTGTCTCGCGTGGATGCTGTGCCGGCCCCGTGCGGGGCCTGTGATGCGCGCGGGGTCGTACGACGGACGCGTGTTAGCCTCCCCCGCGGTCATGTTCGAGCGCAAACGGGGGAGCGTGATGGGCGCGTCTTCGGACGGCTACACAGTCCGGTCCGGCATGTCCGGGCAGGCGAAGGAACTGGACGGCGCGGGCGACGACGCTGACCACATCCACAAGGCGATCGTCACCGACCAGTGCTACGGGCAGGACGCCCTGGGCGGCGCCGAGTCGGCGGAGGCGTTCAACGCGTTCGCCGCGGCCTGGCTGGAGGTCGGCAAGCCGGTGCCCATCGCCGTCGGGGGAACCGACGCGACGGGCACGTACTACGGGCACGCCTTGATGGTCGTCGGCCAGCAGGGTGACAAGTTGGAGATCTACAACCCGTATGGCACCACCACCTGGGTGAGCGAGGACGACTTCGTCAACGGCGGCATGGCGAAGGCCGCCAACAGCTGGACCCCCAACACGGTCGAAGTTCACCTGCCCCAGGACTGAGAACCCCAGGACCGAGAACATTGCGAACCGCCATGACCTCATCACGTGTACCGCCCGCACCAGCCCTTCCGGCGCTCCCGGCGCCGCCCAGCGCGACCGGCAAGGCCGCCGGCACCGAGTACGGCTTCGGCCACCGGACCATCACCGTCGCACCGGGCAAGGAGTTCTCCCTCACGGTGCGGTCGGCGGCGACCCTCGAGTCCTTCGACTTCACCGCCCTCGCGCAGGGCAGGGCCACGGTACGGCTGCTGCTGACCGCCACCCCGCGCGCCCGAGCCGGCTTCTACGTCTTCACGATCACCGTCCGCTGACCCGTGACCTGGACCGGAACCGAGGCCCCCATGCCGCCGGCCCCAGAAGGCCGCACCGACGACGAGGTCCTGGCCGACACCGACGTCACCCTGCTGCTGCGTTACGGACTGACCCAGGAGGCCTTCCGCACCGCCCTGTTCGGTGACGGCGCCATCGCGGCCGCGGTCACCCTGGACCGGCTCGGCGTGCTGCCGCGCTCGCTGGTGTTCGTCGGCGAGATCGTCCGGGCGGGCGGTCTGGCGTACGCGGCCGAGCTGCCCGAGCCGCTGCCGTCCCCGGAGCCGGCCGCGATCCTGCGGGACTGGCTGAGCGGCGCCGCGCAGACCTCGACCACCCCGGAGGCCGAGACCCGCGCCGCCCGCTGGCTGGACGCGGTGGCCGAGATCGTCGCCCTGCGCCGGGCCACGCGCGAAGGCACCGCTTAGCCGTCCGGGTCCGCCAGCCAGTTGCCGTGGAAGCCGAACGGCACCCGGGCCGGCAGATGGATCACGGCGACCGGGGGCGCGGTGAGGTCGCCGGCGTCCAGGACTGCCAGGTCACTGCGGTCGCTGGCGGCGTCGTACACGTACGTCATGAGCCAGCCGGGGCCGCCGGGCATGCCGTCGGCGGGGGCGAAGGCGGCCTCGCCGGGGGTGCGTCCGGGCCCGAAGTCGTGCGCGGCGCCGGCCCCGGTGGCCAGGTCGTAGCGGACCAGGCAGGTGCCGCTCGTCATGTGCCCGTGTCCGGCGGCGAGTCCGGTCAGCCGGTCGTCGACACGCGGGAACTCGCCGGGCCGGTCGTCGCACTGCTCCTCACGGACCGTGCCGGCCGCCGGGTCGATGGTCCACTTCCACAGCACGGCCTGCTGCGGCCGCGTGCCGCCGTTCCCGTCGCGGCGCCAGATCTCCGGGTAGCGCATCACGTGCAGCACGATGGTGCCGTCCGGCGCGTCATGGGCGTTGAGGGTGTGGAAGACGTAGCAGGGATCGACGGCGAACCAGCGGACCTCGCCGTTGGGGTCGTCGCGGCGCAGCACGCCGAGCCGGGCGCCGTACCCGTCGTCCCAGCTGTAGGGCATCGTGCCGCCGGCCAGGGCGAGTTCGACGTCGAGGACGACGGGCAGGTCCATGAGGACGACGTGCCCGGCGGTGAGCGCGAAGTCGTGCAGCATGGTCGGCCCGGGCACCTCGACCGGCCGGCTGAGCACCAACTCGCCGGTGGCGTCGGCCCGGTGGTAGGTGAGGTGGGTGGGCTCCAGCATGCCGTAGCCGAAGAAGTGGAGTTCGCCGGTGGCCGGGCAGGTCTTCGGGTGGGCCGTCATCGCGGTGGCGAGGCGGCCGTCGAAGTCGTACGGGCCCTTGGTGTCCAGGTCGGGGGTCAGCTCGTAGGGCAGGGCGATCTCGGCCAGGGCGAGGGTGCGGCCCGCGTGCCGGACGACGTGGGTGTTGGCCGGTCCTGCGGTGAGGTCGCGGCGGCCCCGGTCGTCGTACAGCCGTGCACCGTCGGTCAGTTGGCGCGTGCGGACCCAGCGGTTGCGGTAGGAGACGGCCCGCCCGCCCTCCAGGCGCACCCCGTGGACCATGCCGTCGCCGAAGAACCAGTGCCCGGAGGCGGCGTCGGCCGGGTTCGGGCCGTTGCGCAGGTACCAGCCGGTCAGCTCGGGCGGAATCGTGCCGGTCACCGGCAGGTCGTGCGCGGTGAGTTCCTCGGTGACCGGGGCGTAGTTGCCGCTGAGGTGCTTCGGGGTGGCGGTCATCGGGCCACATGCCCGGCGGCCTGGGCCTTCGCCTGGACGTGGGCGACATAGCGGACGGTGAAGAGCATCGGGACGACGAAGCCGGCGATCTGGACGAGGGTCGCGGGCGTCGAGTGGGCGTGCCCGGAGTGTGCCAGCACCGCGAGGACGACGGCGGTCAGGACGAAGGCGGCGGTCCACACGGACGTGATGACGACGTTGACCCGGATGAAGGGCTTCAGGTCCCAGAACTCGCGCGGGGTGGTGCGCTTGGCGATGCCCAGGGTGAAGGGCCGGCCGACCGCCAGCGAGAGGCCGGCGATGACGGCGAGGGTGCCGGAGGAGAGGGCGGCGGAGTAGGCGTGCACTCCCGAGCGGGGGTCGGCGAAGGCGATGGCCGCGAGGACCGCGAAGAAGACCGCCGAGCCGGCCTCGATGAGGAGGGCGTCGAAGCCGGTGCCGGAGCGCTTCTGCTGGGCGATGATCCCCACGGCCACCACCAGGGCGGCCAGGGCGCCCCACTGCCAGTCCCCCGAGGGGATGGCGGCGAAGACGATCCACGGCAGGAACGTGCGCAGGTAGGACATGGATTCCCCCGGTCAGTGTGTACCCCAGTCTTGACATGTCAAAACTAGAAGGTCGGCTCGCGACATGTCAAGAGTGGAATGTAGGATGCGGGCATGAGCCTCAGACACGCCCTGCTCGGCCTGCTGTCGGACCGGCGCGCCAGCGGCTACGACCTGCTGAAGACGTTCGAGACCTCGCTGGCCAACGTCTGGCCGGCGAACCAGAGCCAGATCTACACCGAGCTGACCAAACTGGCGGGCGCCGGGCTGATCGCGGTGGCCGCCGAGGGCCCGCGCGGCCGCAAGGAGTACGAGATCACCGACGAGGGCATGGCGGAGCTGCGTCACTGGCTGACCGAGGTCCCTCCCCAGCGGGTCATCCGCAGCGACGTCCTGCTGCGGGTCTTCTTCCTCGGTGTGCTCAGCCCCGAGCAGGCCCGCACCTACCTGGCCGACCTGACCGACCTGTCCCGGGCCGGACACGAACAGCTGCGGCGGCTCGTCGACTCCATCGACTGGGACGAGGGCAACCTCTCGGTCTACGGCCGCATCGCGCTGGAGTACGGTCTGCGCTTCAACGCGATGCGGCGCGAGTGGGCCGAGTGGGCCGCGGAACAGATCAGATAGCCCCGAGGAAGATCGGGTTGGTGAAGGCGGCCAGCGCCCCCGGCACCGGCCCCGCCGCCGTCTCGTGCCGCAGCTCGGCGCGTACGTACGCGGCGTAGGAGGGCGTCGTACGCCACTCGGCCGTGCCCGTGCCGGACACCGGCAGCGGATCGCTGGTGAACAGCACGCCCTGGTCGGTGACGAAACGGATCGAGCAGCGCGGGGCGCCCGAGACCTCCAGCCGGACGGTCACGGGGGTGTCGGCGGCCACGTCCAGCCGCTCGCCGATACCCGCCTGCTGTCCGCGCCCGCCCGCCACCGTGAAGGCGAGGGTCACGTTCTTGGACTCGGCCACGTAACTGCGTCCCGCGCGGATGCCTTCCTGGATCGCCTCCCGGGTCAGGTCGTCGGCGAGGACGACCGTCTGGGGACTGCCGACCGCGTCCGGGTCGCGGTGGGCGTCGCTGTTGCCCATCGCCGGGAGCCAGGGCCGCCCCTGCCGCACGGAGGCGACCAGCTGGTTGTCCCAGTCGGCCAGCGTCACCTCGTCGTCCGGGGTGTAGGGGCCGTTCCACACCTCCACGGCGTCCGCCTCGCCGAAGCCGAACTTCCAGCCGCAGCCGACGCAGGTGGCGTGCGGGTGGGCGGGGACGACCAGGCCGCCGGCACGGCGGATGTCCCGCGCGAAGCGGGCCCAGCGGTTGTCCCGGGCCCGGTAGCGCCAGTCCACGAACGTACCCGGATCGGTGCCGAGCGCCACCACGTGGCCGTTGCGGGTGGTGACCTCCTCGCCGAGCATGATCAGCAGGTCGTCGCCGGCCTGGTCCGCCCAATGGGCGTGCGCGGAGTGGGTGTTGTGGTCCGAGGAGTTGATGAAGTCCAGGCCCGCCGCCCGCGCGAGGGCCGCGATCTCGGCCGGGGTGCGGCGGCCGTCGGAGTACCAGGAGTGCAGATGGCAGTCGCCCCGGTACCAGTCCCGGCCCCGCCCCTTGGCCCGGGAGGGCGGATACACCGGCCGTGGGGTCTCGCCCGCCTCGCCGTAGGTCAGCGTGATCGTCAGCTCGTACGCCAGCCCCTGCGGCGCGACCGTGTAGGGGCCCAGCGCCACGTACCAGGTGCCCTCCCGCACCGGGCCGGGGATGTACCCGGGGGTCGCGTCGTCGGCCCGGACGAAGAACTCCGTCCGCGCTCCGCCCGACCAGCCGCGGAAGCCCCGGCCGCCCAGCTCGGTGCCGTGCCAGTCGAACAGGCCGATGTCGAGTGCGTTGCCCGTGGTGCCGGCCGGGACCGAGGGCCTGTCGTAGGTGTAGGAGACCTTGATCTCCCGTACGCCGGCCGGGACTTCGACCGGCACGTACACGAAGTCGGGGGAGCCGGGCGGCAGGGTGCCGCGAACCGACCGGGTCTCCTGCTGCTGACCGTCCGCCGCTGCGAAGCTCACGCTTCCCAACGTAAGGGCAGCGGCGGCGCCCGTCACGAACAGCGCGCGTCTGCCGATGCCATGAGCCTGACCGTGCGTGTCTTCAGCCATGGCGGTCAGTCTCCCGCGCGCGCGTGAACACTCGTGAAAGAGCGGGCGATTGGCATCCGACAGGTGTCGTGCACGCGACGTCACGGCCACCGGCGCGGGCTGTGCCGACCAGTCGGTATGGACAGTGGAGGCCCGGCCCGGTACAGATGGGCCATGCGTATCGCCGTCACCATCTTCCTCACCGACGAGACCATCTCTCCGGTACGGCTCGCCCGCGAACTGGAACACCGCGGTTACGCCGGTCTCTACCTCCCCGAACACACCCACATCCCGGTCGAGCGGACCACCCCCTACCCGGCCGGCGGCGACCTGCCCCGCGAATACGGCCGCACCCTCGACCCCTTCGTCGCCCTCGGCCAGGCCGCGGCCGTCACCGAGCGCCTCGGCCTCGGCACCGGCATCACCCTGCCCGCCCAGCACGACCCCATCGCCCTGGCCAAGCAGATCGCCACCCTGGACCACCTGTCCGGCGGCCGTTTCACCCTCGGCCTCGGCTACGGCTGGAACGTGGAGGAGGCCGCCGACCACGGCGTGCAGTGGCGCACGCGCCGGGAGCTGGTCCGGGACCGGGTGCGGCTGATGCAGGCGCTGTGGGCCGGGGAACCGACGTCCTACGACGGCGAGTTCGCCGCCGTACGGGCCAGCCACGCGCATCCCAAGCCCGCGCAGAAGCCGCGTGGCCCGGTGACCGGCCCCCGCACGCTCGTCGGCGGGGCGGCCGGGCCGAAGCTGTTCGCGCACATCGCCGAGTACGCCGACGGCTGGCTGCCGATCGGCGGCCGGGGTCTCACCGAGTCCCTGCCGGTGCTGCGCACGCTGTGGGCGGACGCGGGCCGCGACCCGGCCGCGCTCCAGGTCGTTCCGTACGCGGTCCAGGCGACCCCGGGCAAGCTGGCCCACTACGCGGACCTGGGCATCGAGGAGGTCGTACTGCAGTTGCCGCCGGCGGGGGAGGCGGAGGTGCTGGCGGTGCTGGACGAGTACGGAAGCTTTCTGTAGGCCGAACTTCCGGTGGGCCGGGCGGAGCCCCTTGCTCTGATCACCCCGAACGTATGGTTGAGGGATGACGACTTCCGCGACCTCCGGAACCGGACCGACCGAGAACTCCATGCGTCGCGCCCTCAAACGCGCCCGGGACGGCGTCGCCCTCGACGTCGCCGAGGCGGCGGTGCTGCTCCAGGCCCGTGGCGAGGCCCTGACCGACCTCGCCGCGTCCGCCGCCCGGGTGCGCGACGCGGGTCTCGAACAGGCGGGCCGTCCCGGCGTCATCACGTACTCGAAGAGCGTCTTCGTCCCCCTCACCCGGCTGTGCCGGGACAAGTGCCACTACTGCACCTTCGTCACCGTCCCCGGCAAACTGCGCCGGGCCGGCCACGGAATGTTCATGTCCCCGGACGAGGTGCTGGACATCGCCCGCAAGGGCGCCGCCCTCGGCTGCAAGGAAGCCCTGATCACCCTCGGCGACAAGCCGGAGGACCGCTGGCCCGAGGCGCGCGAGTGGCTCGACGCGCACGGCTACGACGACACCATCGCCTACGTCCGCGCGATCTCCATCCGCATCCTGGAGGAGACGGGCCTGCTGCCCCACCTCAACCCGGGCGTCATGACCTGGACGGACTTCCAGCGGCTCAAGCCCGTCGCCCCGTCCATGGGCATGATGCTGGAGACGACCGCGACCCGGCTGTGGTCCGAGCCCGGCGGCCCGCACCACGGCTCGCCCGACAAGGAACCGGCCGTACGGCTGCGGGTGTTGGAGGACGCCGGCCGCTCGTCCGTCCCCTTCACCTCCGGCCTGCTCATCGGCATCGGGGAGACGTACGAGGAGCGGGCCGAGTCCCTCTTCGCCCTCCGCAAGGTCTCCCGGGCCTACCACGGCATCCAGGAGCTGATCATCCAGAACTTCCGCGCCAAGCCGGACACGGCGATGCGCGGCATGCCGGACGCCGAACTGGACGAGCTGGTCGCCACGGTGGCCGTGGCCCGCCACATCATGGGCCCGTCCGGCTGCCTCCAGGCCCCGCCGAACCTGGTCGACTCCGAGTACGAGCGGCTGATCGGCGCCGGCATCGACGACTGGGGCGGGGTGTCGCCCCTGACCATCGACCACGTCAATCCCGAACGCCCCTGGCCGCAGATCGAGGAGCTGGCCGCGAGATCGGCCGCCGCGGGCTTCGAGCTCCGCGAACGCCTCTGTGTCTACCCGGAGTTCGTGCGTCGCGGCGAGCCCTGGCTGGACCCCCGCTTGCGCCCGCACGTGAGGGCGCTGGCCGACCCGGAGACCGGCCTGGCCCGCCCGGACGCGACCGTCGAGGGCCACCCGTGGCAGGAGCCCGAGGAGGTCTTCGTCCCGGCCGGCCGTACGGACCTGCACCGCACGATCGACACCGAGGGCCGCACCGCCGACCGGCGTGACGACTTCGACGAGGTGTACGGCGACTGGGAGGCGCTGCGCGAGGCGGCCGCCCCCGGTATGGCGCCGGAGCGCATCGACACGGACGTACGGCAGGCGCTCGCGACCGCGGCCGACGATCCGACCCGCCTGACCGACGCCGAGGCCCTGGCCCTGCTGCACGCGGACGGCCCGGCGCTGGACGCGCTGTGCCGGGTGGCCGACGACGTGCGCAAGGCCGCGGTCGGCGACGACGTGACGTACATCGTCACCCGCAACATCAACTTCACCAACGTCTGCTACACCGGCTGCCGCTTCTGCGCCTTCGCCCAGCGCCGTACGGACGCCGACGCGTACACGCTGTCGCTGGAGCAGGTCGCCGACCGCGCCCAGCAGGCCTGGGACGTGGGCGCGGTCGAGGTGTGCATGCAGGGCGGCATCCACCCGGACCTGCCGGGCACGGCGTACTTCGACATCGCGAGGGCGGTGAAGTCCCGCGTCCCGGGCATGCACGTGCACGCCTTCTCCCCGATGGAGGTGGTGAACGGCGCGACCAGGACGGGCATGTCGATCCGCGAGTGGCTGACGGCCGCCAAGGAGTCCGGCCTGGACACCGTCCCCGGCACGGCGGCGGAGATCCTGGACGACGAGGTCCGCTGGGTGCTGACCAAGGGCAAGCTGCCCACGGCCACCTGGATCGAGGTGGTGAAGACGGCCCACGAGCTGGGCATCCGCTCCTCCTCCACGATGATGTACGGCCATGTCGACCAGCCCCGCCACTGGCTGGGCCACCTGCGCACGCTGGCGCGGATCCAGCGGGAGACGGGCGGCTTCACGGAGTTCGTCACCCTCCCCTTCATCCACACGAACGCACCGGTGTACCTGGCGGGCATCGCGCGCCCGGGCCCTTCCACGCGTGACAACCGCGCGGTGACGGCGATGGCCCGGCTCCTGCTCCACCCCTGGATCCCGAACATCCAGACAAGCTGGGTCAAACTGGGCGCGGAGGGTGCGGCGGAGATGCTCCGGTCGGGAGCGAACGACCTGGGCGGAACCCTGATGGAGGAGACGATCTCCCGCATGGCGGGCTCCTCCTACGGCTCGTACAAGTCGGTCCGCGACCTGGTCGCCGTGGCCGAGGCGGCCGGCCGCCCGGCGAAACCGCGCACCACGCTCTACGGCGAGGTGCCGCAGGAGCGTCGGCGGGCGGCGGAGGCCTCCGACGGCCACCTGCCGGAATTGTTGCCGGTCCTGGACTGAGTACGATGATCCGACCCCCGACCTGAGGCGGGGCCCCGTAGCGGAGGAGATGCGTACCCGTGGCTGCCCGACTGCCCTCCTGGGCCTGGGTCACCGGCCTGACGGCGGGCGCGACCGCGGCCGTCGTCGCCCTCGCCGTGCAGGCGGACCACGGGCCGCGTCCCACGGCCGTCGCCGCCGCGGCCAGGCCGAGCTCGTCGGCGTCGGCGAGCGCCCACGCGTCCACCGCGCCGCACTCCCCGGCCGTCCCCGCCCTGCCGGACGGGTCGGGCGGGGGCCGCCGGATCGTGTACTCGCTCGGCGAGAAGCGGGTGTGGCTGGTCGACGCGACGGGCAGGGCGACCCGCACGTTCACGGTGTGGCCGGGCACGGTGAGCCCGCAGCCCGGCCGTTACTCGATCATCGCGCGCCGGCAGTCGCTGAAGGGGTCGGACGGCGTCGAGATCGAGCACGTCATGTACATAACCAAGGTGCAGGGCGTGAACGTCGCCTTCTCCAACGCTCTGGACGGCTCCTCGCCGCCCCCGGCGGGCGGTCAGAAACTGGGCGGCATCCGTATGCACAAGGAAGACGGCGCCGCCCTGTGGTCCTTCGGCGACACGAGCACGAACGTGACGATCGTCAAGTAGCGTCCGACTGCCGCGTGGGCAGCTGGTTGACGATCAGCGCGACTCCGGCGAGCAGGAAGACACGGGTCGCGGCGTCCAGCCCGTTCCAGGCCTTGGACTGCCACATCGAGAACCACTCACCGCCGATCGCGATGAACCCGGCGCCGAAGAGCAGCAGGAGCATCAGCAGCCCGTAGGTGGAGATGCGCCGGGCGAGGGTGCCGTCCGTCCGCCGCGCCCAGAGGTACGTGCCCCAGATCAGGACCAGGGCGGCCACCGTCTCCCACGCGATGATCAGGACGTAGGCGGTGTCCTGAAGCCCGGTGCTGGTGATCGCCCGCCACATCAGGTCCTTGTCGTGGAAGGTCGTGTCCATCGCCAGCACATGCCGGACGAACTGCTGGTTCGTCCCGAAGTCGGTGATGTTCCCGAGGGCGACGAGGGCGATGTAGAGGGCGAGTATGCCGGTGAGCACTCCGGCGGCCAGGCCGAGACCGGCGTGACGTGTGGGGGTGGTGGTCATGGCTGAATTCTCCCCTGTTCCAGGCCCGGTTATCGCGTGGCGATCAGGCCAGAATGGGAGGGCGGACAGGGGAGGGGCTGACGGATGGCGCAGGCACGGCCGTCGATGCAGGAGCTGATCGGGCGGCGCAGACGAGCGGGTTTCGTCGGCCGCGGCGACGAACGGGCGGCATTCCGGACCAACTTGGAGCTACCGCCCGAGGACGAACGGCACCGCTTCCTCTTCCACGTCCACGGCAACGCGGGCGTCGGAAAGACCTTCCTGATCCGGGAGTTGGAACAGATCGCGCGGGAGCGCGGGGCGCTGACGGCGTACGTGGACGAGAGCGTGGGCAGCGTGCCGGAGGCCATGGCGGCGGTGTGCGACCAGCTCGGCCGGCAGGGCCACCGGTGCAAGGAGCTGGAGCGGCTGCTGGCCGCCTACCGGGAGCGGCGGCACGAGGCCGAGGCGGCCGCCCTCGCCCTCGACCCGGAGGCGGCGCCGCACCCGTCGGCCGGTTCGCTGGCCGTGGCGCGGGCCGGCCTCGTCGGGCTCGGCATGGTGCCGGGCGTCGGGCCGTTCGCCGGTGCGCTGGACGCGGCACAACTCGCCCAGAGCGCCGACCGGTTGCGGGCAGGGCTGAGCGCGCGGCTGCGCAACCAGGAGGACGTGCGCCTGGTGCTGTCGCCGGAGCGGGTCCTGACCCCGGCGCTGCTGGGCGAGCTCGCGGCCTCCGCCACCGCCGCCCCGTGGATCGTGCTGCTCTTCGACACCTACGAGCGCACCGGCGCGTTCCTGGACGGCTGGCTGCACGAGATCATGACGACGGACCGGTACGGCACCCTGCCGGCCAACGTCGTCCTGGTGACCGCGGGGCAGCTCCCGCTCGCCCCGGCCCGCTGGGCCGGATTCGCGGACTTCGTGGCGGACGTACGGCTCGGCCCGTTCACGGAAACGGAGGCGCGCGGACTCCTCGCGGACAAGGGCGTCCGGGACGAACCGGTCGTCGCCGAGGTGCTGCGGCTGACCGGGGGCCTGCCGGTGCTCGTCTCCACCCTGGCCGAGACGCGCCCCGCCGACCCGCGGGACGTGGGCGATCCCAGCGGAACGGCCGTGGAACGGTTCCTGAAGTGGGAGCAGGATCCGGTGCGCCGGGCCGCCGCACTGGCCTGCGCGCTGCCCCGCACGCTGGACGCGGATGTGTTCCGGGCCGTGGTCGAGTGCCCGGAGGAGGAGTTCGACGGGCTGTACGCCTGGCTGCAGGGCATGCCGTTCGTCAGCGGGCGCGGGGACCGGATGCGGTACCACGACCTCGTGCGGGCGCCGATGCTGCGGCTCCAGCGCCGGCAGTCGCCGCGGGGCTGGGCCGAGCGGCACCGGCGGCTCGCGGGGACCTTCGCACGGTGGCGCACGGAGACCGAATCGGCCCTGGAACCGGGGGAGTTCTGGAAGGAGGAGGACTGGCGGGAGCTGCGCCTCGCCGAGTCCTACCACTCGCTCTGCGCGGATCCCCGCGCCGCGCTGCCCGCCGTGCTGGCGGACGTCGTCACCGTCTGCGACCACGGGGACGACGTCCTGTGGCGCTGGGTGCGGCTGCTGGTGGAGGCAGGCGAAGACACGGGTGCCACGGGCGCGCGGAGCCCGGCGAGCTGGGGAAGCGGGCTGGCGGAGGCGTTCGCGGCGGACGCGGCGGCCGGGGTGGCCGGTCTGCTGCTGGACCGGGCTCGGGGTGAGGAGCCGTGGCGGGCGACGGCATGCGCGGTGCGGGGCGACGCCCTGGCGCGCGGCGGTGACCAGCAGGCCGCGCTGGACGAGTACGACCGGGCCCTCGCCCTCGACCCCTCCCTGGTGCGGGCCCTGCGGGGCAAGGCCCTGGCGCGCAGCTCGCTCGCCGACTACCGGGGGGCCCTCGAGGACCTGCGCCGGGTGCTGGAGCTGGAGCCGGACAATCCGTACAACATGTTCCTGCACGGTGAGCACCTGCGGATCCTGGGCCGGTACGAGGAAGCGGTGGCCGACCTCGACCAAGGGATCCGGCTCGACCCCGGCCAGGCCTTCGCCTGGGCCTCCCGGGGCGCCGCCCGCCTGGCCCTCGGCGAGCTGGACGACGCGCACGCCGATCTGGACCGGGCGCTCGAACTCAACCCCGACTACGCGTGGGCGCTCGCCCGCCGGGGCCGTCTCTGGCGCGCCCGCCGGGACCGCACCCGGCAGCTCGCCGACCTCGACCGGGCCCTCGCCCTCCAGCCGGACTGGGCCTGGGGCCGCTGCGAGCGCGGTGACGCGCTGCGGGGGGCCGGCCGGGACGAGGAGGCCCTCGTCGACTACGACCGGGCGCTCGCCCTGGACCCCGACTACGCGTCGGCGTACGCGAGCCGCGGCGCCTCCCAGGCGAACCTGGGCCGCCTCCAGGAGGCCGTGGCCGACCTCGACCGCGCCCTCGGGCTCAACCCCGTCTATGTCTGGGCGCTGGAACGCCGGGCTGAGGTGCACCGCCGCCTCGGCGAGGACGCCCTGGCCGAGGCGGACGAGGCGCACGCCGCCCGCCTCTGCGCCCCGACACCCCCGCCACCGCGCCACCACCCGTCCTCCGTCAACTGACCTGCTCCCCGGTCACCACCGGCCGCACCTTCGTCAGCAGCAGGTCCAGGAAGCGGTCGGGGTGGCGGAAGGACGCGAAATGGCTCGCCTCCCGGATCAGGGCGAAGTCCTTTACGGGAGCGGTGACTTCGTCGTAGAAGCGGCGGGCCGGCCCGGGTGGGGTGAGGACGTCGCTCTCGCCCTGGAAGACGAAGAAGGGCAGGCGGAAGGCCGTGCCCTCGGCGTACTCGTCGATCGTCGTCGCCTGCGGGCCGAGCGGCTCGGAGAAGGTCTGGGCCTTCAGGAAGGTGCGCAGGTCGCGCAGGGTGTGGAGCGGGGAGAACCAGAGGGAGCGGATCACGACCGTCTTCATGGTGTCGTAGGTGAGGGGGTCGGTGGTGACGACCGTCTTCGCGTACTCGGCCCACTCGTGGGACGACCAGGCCGAGCGGTCCGGGCCGATGGCCGTCATCTGCGCCAGCTGCTTCTTCCTGCCCGCCTTCGCCAGCCGGGCCAGCAGCGCCTCGTAGCCGGAGTGGTCCCGGCCGCCTTCGACGATGTTCTGGTCGGTGCCGACGTAGGCCGAGTACCGCTCGGGGTGGTTGCGGGCCAGGCGGAGGCCGGTGACCGTGCCGAAGCTGTTGGCGAGGAGGAGGACCTTGTCCACGTTCAGGCGGGCGCGGACGTGGTCGGTGACCTCGAGGGCGTCCGCGTAGAGGCGGTCGAGGGTCAGCTCGCCCTGGCCTTCCGGGCCGCCCGCCGTGAAGGTCCGGCCGGCGCCCCGCATGTCCCAGCGGACGATCGTGAAGTGCCGCTCCCAGGCGCGGGTGCGCGGGGTGAAGATCAGGTTGGAGGAGCCGGGGCCGCCGTGGACCTCCAGGAGCACGGGGTTGGTCCGGTCCTCGCCGCGGACGGAGATCCACTGGTCGATGCCGCCGATGCGGACGTACGAGGACTCGTCGATGCCGTTCGGGGTGGTGATCGCGAGCTTCCTGGCGAGGGCGCGGCGCTTGAGGGCGCGGTAGGTGAGCAGCATGGTGTTCCCCCTAAACTGTTTATGCCGTCAGCTGTTGTGTTTACGGTATATACAGTTGAGGGGCGGAGTCAACGGGCTTCGCCGGAGCCGAGTGGGAGGGCCTCGTGGCCGGACGGAACGCCAGAAGCGGCAAGGAGCAGCAGGACAAGCCGCGCGACCCGCAGGCGGTGCTCGCGCTGCTGTGGGGCGAGCAGGAACAGCCCACCCGCGGGCCCAAGCCGACGCTGTCCCCGCAGCGCATCGCCGCGGCCGCCGTGGAACTGGCCGACGCCCAGGGGCTGGACGCGGTCTCGATGAGCAAGGTCGCCGCCGGGTTCGGCGTCTCGGCCATGGCGCTGTACCGCTATGTGCCCGGCAAGGCGGAACTGGTCGAGCTGATGATCGAGTCGATGCTCGCCGAGGTCCCCGACCTCTCCGCCGCCGAGGGCGACTGGCGAGCCGCGACACGGCTGTGGGCCCGCCGCTGCCTGGATCTGTACCGGGCCCATCCCTGGGTGCTCGCCGCCACCGCGATGCGCCGCCAGGTCATGGGTCCGCACCAGCTCCGCTGGCTGGACGCGGCGCACGCCGCCCTGGAGCCCACCGGCCTGCCGGCGGCCCAGCGGCACCAGGTCTTCGTCCTGGTCGTCGGCCTGGCGCGCAGCCTCGCCCAGCAGACGGCCGACTTCGACGCGGACCAGGACCGGGAGTGGAACCGGCTCACCGCCGAGGTGCTCCAGCGCCACGCGGACCGGTTCCCGGCCCTGACCCGGGCCATCGCCGAAGGCGCCTTCGAACCGGACGGCACCGACCCGCTCGACTTCGGGCTCGACCGGATCCTCGACGGGGTCGAAGCACTCGTCGCCGGGCGTCCGTAGCTGAGCGGGAATGACCACTGGGGGGCGATTTGCCCCCGTGAACGGACCGTTCCGCGTCGATTACAGTGCTGAACGTCGTACGGGCGGACGGTGCCGTGGGGAGGTCTGGATGAGTGCGACATCCGGCGCCGTCTGGGGCCGAGCCGAGCAGCAGGACTACCGCAGCAGGGTGCGCGGCACCCTGCTGGGGGCCGCCGTGGGCGACGCGCTCGGCGGGCCCGCCGACCCGCTGTCCCTGGAGGAGATCAGGGCCGCGTACGGCCCCGAGGGGCTGCTCGACCTGGCCTTCGGGCACGGGCGGCGCGGCACGGTCACCCATCACACCCAGCTCACCCTGTTCAGCACGGACGGGCTGATAAGGGCCCAGGTGCGCCGCGACACCGGCGCCTGGCATCCGCCGACCGATCTGCACCGGGCCTACCGGCGCTGGGCGGCCACCCAGCGGGACTGGGGACCCGACGAGCGCCGCAAGGACGACGGCTGGCTCGCCCGTGAGGAGTGGCTGTACGCCCGCCGGGAGCCGACCCGGGCCCTGCTCGTCGGGTTCGGCGACGACACCATGGGCACGCTGGAGTCACCGAAGAACCCCGGCGAGCTGGGGCCCGAGGCGGTGACCCGGTCCGCGCCCTTCGGTCTGCTGGTCGGCTGGGAGCCGCAGCTCGTCGCCCAGCTGGCGGTGGAGTGCGCCGCCCAGAGCCACGGGCACCCTCTCGCCTACCTGTCGGCGGGCGCGTACGCCGTGATCGTGCATGCGCTGGCCCGGGGCGAGAGCCTGGACGGCGCCGTGCAGCGCGCCCTCGCCCTGCTCGCCGCCCGGCCCGGCCACCAGCCCGTCTCGGACGCCCTGCAGCATGCCCTCGGGGCGGTGCGGCAGGGAATCCCGAGCCCGACCCGCGTGGAGGAACTGGCCGGCGACGGTACGGCGGACGGGCTGCTGGCGGCGTCGGTGTACTGCGCCCTGGTGGGGGAGGACGTCCGGCACGGACTGTGCCTCGCGGTGAACCAGAGCGGGCCCTCGGCCGCGGCGGGCGCGCTCACCGGCGGCCTCCTGGGCGCCCTCCACGGCGAAACGGCCCTCCCCCCGGCCTGGGTGGCCGAGCTGGAGGGCCGCCCGACGGTTCTGGAACTCGCCGACGACTTCGCGATGGAGATGACCCAGGGCCCGGCGCTTCATGGTCCGGCGGGGTCGTCGCCGGGATGGCTGGTGAGGTACCCGAGGGCCTGAGCCGCAGCACCCCGAAGCGGCTCTACGGCGCTCCCACCACGTCGTCCCCGGCACCCGCGGGGACCGGTACCGCCGCGACCGCGTCCCCGTCGGTGTTGACCTTCTCGATGACGGCCAGACGCTCGGGGGTGTCCTCCGGCTTCAGGTAGCCGATGGCGACGTACAGGACCAGGGACACCGCCAGCGGGATCGAGACCTGGTACTGGAGCGGGACCCCGCCGGAGACGTTCCAGTTGATGGGGTAGTTCACCAGCCAGAACGCCAGCAGACCCGCCGCCCAGCTGGTGAGCGCCGCCGTCGGTCCGGAGCGGCGGAACGGGCGGAGCAGGCCCAGCATCATCGGGATCGCGATCGGGCCCATCAGACCGGCGACCCACTTGATGACGACCGTGATGATGTCCTTGAACGTGGGGGAGTCGACCTGCGTCGCCACCGCCATGGACAGACCGAGGAAGGCGAGGGTCGTCACCCGGGCCGCGATCAGGCCGGAGCGCTCGCCCCAGGCCCGGGCCCGGGAGGACAGCACCGGCGCCACGTCACGTGTGAACACCGCCGAGATCGCGTTGGCGTCGGAGGAGCACATGGCCATCGTGTGGGAGAAGAATCCGACGACGACCAGGCCCAACAGCCCGTGCGGCAGCAGCTGTTCGGTCATCAGGCCGTAGGAGTCGGAACCGTCCGGCTTCTGGGCGTGGACCAGGAGGGGGGACATCCACATGGGGAAGAAGAGGACGACCGGCCAGACCAGCCACAGGATCGCCGACAGGCGGGCGCCGCGCTCGGCCGCGTGGGCGCTGCCCGTCGCCATGTACCGCTGCGCCTGGTTGAGCATGCCGCCGTTGTACTCGAAGAGCTTGATGAACAGGAACGCCAGCAGGAACACCGTGCCGTAGGGGCCGACCAGCGGCTTGCCGTGGCCGTGCAGCGCCGGCTGGTTCCAGGCGTCGAAGAAGCCGATGTGCTTGTCGTTCAGCTTCAGTACGACGGCGATGAACATCGAGACTCCGGCGAGCAACTGGATGACGAACTGCCCGAGTTCGGTCAGCGCGTCCGCCCACAGGCCGCCGATCGTGCAGTACACGGCCGTGATCGCACCGGTGATGAGGATGCCCTGGTTCAGGGTGACCCCGGTGAACACCGACAAGAGGGTGGCGATCGCCGCCCACTTGGCGCCCACGTCCACGATCTTCAGCAGCATGCCGGACCAGGCGAGCGCCTGCTGGGTGGACAGGTTGTAACGGTTCTTCAGGTACTCCAGCGGGGAGGCCACCTGGAGCCGGGAGCGCAGTCGGTTGATACGGGGCGCGAACAGCTTCGAACCGATGGCGATGCCGAGCGCGATGGGGAAGGACCAGGTGACGAAGGAGGTGACGCCGTAGGTGTAGGCGATGCCCGCGTACCCGGTGAACATGACCGCGCTGTAGCCCGACATGTGGTGCGAGATGCCGGAGAGCCACCAGGGCATCTTGCCGCCGGCCGTGAAGAAGTCGGAGACGTTGTCCACGCGCTTGTGCGACCAGACGCCGATCGCGACCATCACACCGAAGTAGCCGATGAGCACGGCCCAGTCGAGACTGTTCATGTGCCCGATCGTGGGTGCCGCCACGTGAACACGACAAGCGAGCGTTGGGTCAAGAGACAGCAAAGATGTTCGTTGTGGTGACCTTCGTTCACCTATCTGAACATTCTCCGGGCTGTGTCCGGTCCCGGAGGCCGCACGCCGGCTGACACCCCGCTGACAGATAATGCCGTTCTCGCCGACCGGCCTTTACATCGCTCCGTGGGCGGCGTTAGCTATTGCTGGAGCGCGGGGTTCGAAAGGAAATAACGAGAACTCGCGAGCCGTCATTCTTCACGAATGCCGCGCCGGTGTGCGGGATCATGGTCCATTCTGGATTCAGGGTCCGGTGCACCGGCGCGGCATTCGCTGTGCCGTCCGCTGTGTCGTCTGTGGATCGAAATGCCGAACCGGAGTGCAAAGCTGGTGGCAAGAATCGGTCACGGGCTGGACGGGGTGTGATCTGTCCGGGACGGCCCCTGTGCGGGGTGCACGGCCTTCCTGCCGGTCTCGACGCCCCGGTGATGTGCGCTCGACCCCGGCTGAAACAGAATGAGAGCCGGATGTCAGCGAGTCGTCATAGTGCGGTCAGGATTGAGCCGATAAGGTGAGGGGCGCAGAGCGGAATTGACGCTCCAGACGGAGGGGAATCCCAAATTCCGTCTTCGCCCGGACCATGCACTCAAGATCGTTCGCGCCGGCCGTCAAAGAAGACACAGGCAGCGGACGGACAACTTATCGCCAGTGCTCGTATCAGACAACGGGGGTTCTGAGCGTGCTCTATTTCAAGATTCTAGGGCCACTGGAGATCAAAGTCGCGGACCGGAGGTTACAGGTCCGCGGCACGCTCCAGCGGAAACTGCTGCGTACGCTTCTGATCAAGTCGGGTGAGCTGGTCCCCAGCGAGGCCCTGATCAACGAGCTGTGGGGTGAGGAGCACCCGGACCGGGTGGAGAACGCCCTCCAGGCCCACATCAGCCGGATCAGGCGAAGGCTCTCGTCGCTGGAACCCGACCGCTCCACGTCCCGGCTGCTCACCCATACCTCCGGCTACCAGCTGCTGGTCTCGGAGGACGAGGTCGACGCGCTGTGGTTCCAGCACAGGCTGGACCACGTGCGCGGTCGGCTGGACGGCGATCTGCGCTCGGCCATCCGGGACTTGCGGGCCATGCTCGAGGCCTGGCGCACCCCGGTACTGCCGGCGGGCGAGGGCGGCGCGATCTGCAAGGCCGCGGTGTCCCAGTACGAGGAGTCCCGCCTGCTGGCACTCGAGACGCTCTTCGACGCGGAACTGCGCACCGGCAACCACACGGGCATCGTGGGTGAGTTGCGCACCATCCTCGCCAGGGACCGCTTCCACGAGCGGTTCTGGCAGCAGCTGATGACGGCGCTCTACCGCTGTGGCCGGCAGTCCGAGGCGCTCGCCGCCTACCAGCAGTTGCGCCGCCGGCTGAACGACGAACTCGGTCTGGAGCCCTCGCCGGCCACCAGCGCCTTCGAGCAGGCGATCCTCTCGCACAACCCACTGCTGAGCCTGTCCTCCGGTGCCGAGATCGCCCTGGCGGCGGCCGGTGTCCAACGGCAGGTCGTCATCGGCATGTGAGGGGCCGGACAAGGTCGAATCGAACTGCGAACGAGGCGGCATGCTCATGGAAGGCGCCAACACCATGCTCAACCTGCTGGGCGTCATGGAACTGCGAGGCCCCGACGGAACACATCTCGTCCAAAGCGCGGCGCAGACGACACTCCTGATTCCCCTCCTGGTCAACCGGCGCTCCTTCGTCTCCCCTTCGGTGCTCGCGGGGGAACTGTGGGGCGACAGCCGCCCCGGGAGGTCCGAGAACGCCTTGCAGGCCCACATCAGCAGGCTCCGCAAGTGCTTCAGACGGGTCGAACCCACCCGCTCCGAGGGGCGGCTCAAGTCGGGGCCCAACGGGTACCAGCTCGTGGTCCGCGACGACGAGGTGGACGGCGAGCGGTTCGTCCGCGCTGTCCAGGACGCGCAGAAGTCCTCGGGCATCCGCCACCCCGCCGACACCAGTTCGCGTATGCGCCGGGCCCTGGACATGTGGCGCGGACCGGTCTTCGGCGGGATCACCGGCGGGGCCCTGTGCCAGACCGAGGCCGCCCGCTACCAGGACACACGGCTGCGGGCCTACGAGATCCTCTTCGACAGCGAACTCGCGCTGGGCCGCCACGCGCTGATCATCGGCGAGCTCAGCGCGCTGGTGGACGGCATGCCCCTGCCCCGGGAGCGGCTGTGCGCCCAGCTGATGGTGGCCCTCTACCGCTGCGGCCGGCAGGTCGAGGCGCTGGGCGTCTACCAGCGGGTGCGCGAGCGCATGGCGGAGAGCGCCGGCTGCCTGCCGTCGATCGGTCTGCGCAGGTGCGAGCGGGCGATACTGGAGCACGATCCCGCCCTGGAAACCGCCACGTCCGGGTTCGTGGAGATCAGCTGACCCGTCGCGGCGACGCCGGCCCCGGGCATCCCCGGGGCCGCGCGGTCCGCGGCCAATCATGCCAACTGCCGTGCGGCCGCCCGGAAGACGTCCGCGGTGTGCTCGTCGGCCGGATGGAAGGTCTCCAGCGACAGCTCCGCCACGGTGATGTCCGTGGACGCGCCGAAGGTGGTCACCGTGCTGAACAGGCGCAGCTCCGTGCCGAGAGCGCGCACATGCAGCAGGGTGACCACCTCGTCGGTGAGCTCCGGCTCCGCGTCCATTCCCGGATAGCCGGACACCTCCTCGTACAGCCGGCGCAGGGACGGCCGGCCGGAGTGGATGACCTGGCGGTGCAGCCGGCCCAGCATGTGCTGGCGGAAGTGGGCGGAGTTCACCATCATCTTCGACAGGCCCTCCGGGTGCAGGGTCAGCCGCATCAGGTTGACCGGGGGCTCCCGCAGGTGGTCCGGCAGCTCGCGGGCGAGCAGCCGGGCCCCGCCGTTCATCGTGACGATGTTCTCGTCGGCGTCCAGGGCGAGCGCGGGAAACGGCTCGTGCGCGCCGAAGAGCCGGTCGACCATGGCCCGGACCGCCGACATCCGGGCCGCGTCGAAGGCGGACTCCTGGAACACGGGCGCGTAACCGGCCGCCACCAGGAGGGTGTTGCGATTGCGCTGGGGGATCTCGAGATGGTCGGCCAGCTGCAGCAGCATACGGCGGCTCGGCTGGGCCCGGCCGGTCTCCACGAAGCTGACGTGCCGCGCGGAGATCCCCGCCCGCTGGGCGAGGTCGAGCTGGCTCAGGCGGCGGCGCTGCCGCCACTCACGGATGAGCGGCCCGACTCCGGCCGGTTGCTCGACTGTGGTCACGCACTTCATGCTAGGAGGGTGGGCTGGTTTCTCAAAGCCGGTTCAAATGCCCGCCGGGCCAAGGGATTTCACCGCGGCCCCGGTGCCCCCGGTGGTCATGACGCCGCCACCGCACGCCTGATGTGCCGCACCAGGTCGGAGGTGACGCCGATGGTGTTGTCGATGTCGTTCATGTAGAAGTGGTCGCCGTTGAACTCGGAGTTGCCGAGGTAGCTGCTGGTGCGGTCCACCCAGGAGGCCATCGCGCCGCGTTCCATGAGCTGGTCCTGGTTGCCGCTGTAGCTGACGACGGGGCAGCCGATCGCGGCGCCGTCGTCGAGGTAGCTCGCCACCACGGCCAGGTCGGCCCGCATCGCCGGAATGATCATCTCCAGCGCCTTGGGATCGTCCATGATCTCGGTCGGCACCGAACCCAGCGCCCGGATCCATCCCTTCAGCTCCTCGATGGGCATGTACGCCTGCTCCAGCGTCGGGGTCTTGAAGTCCTTGGGGGCCCACCCCGAGACCCCGACGAGCACGGGTCCGGGCCCGCCGCTCTTCTCCAGCGCGACCGCCAGCCGGTAGGCGAGCTGCGCGCCCATGCAGTGCCCGAAGAACGCGTACGGACGGTCGTCCAGCTCCTGGGTGATCGCCTCCTGGAGCGCCTCCACCAGCGGCTCCATCTCGGTGAACGTCTCCTCCGAGGCCCTGTCCTGGCGGCCGGGAAGCTGGACGCAGTGGTGGGCGATGTCGGCGGGCAGCAGGTCGGGCCACTCCTTGTAGATCGACGCTCCGCTGCCCGCGTGCGGGAACAGGAAGAGGCGCAGGGCCGCGTCCGGGCCGGCCTCGCCGGGCTGGAACCACAGGCTCGACGGGGAGGTGATGCGGTTGGTCATCGCAGGTTTCCTCACTGGAGGGGCTGGTCGGCATGGACAGGTCCGGCCGGCCGCGTGGCGCGCAGCACCGGCAGGACCTCCTCGGCGATCTGCCGGAGGTGGGGACGCGAGTCGAGGGAGCCGATACGGAGCACCAGGTGGCGGGCGCCGGCCGCGACGTACTCGGCCAGCCAGGCGGCGCACTCCTCCGGAGTGCCCCAGCCGTACGCCTGGACCGTGTTCATCAGGGCGAGCGGCCGGCCGTAGTAGCCCTGCACGTAGGTGTCGAGGGCCGCCTCGGCGCGGCGGCGGTCGGCCTGCACGTTCAGCGTGGCGTACAGAGCGGGCGTGATGGCGTGCGGCGCCCGGCCGTGTTGCCCGGCGAGCTCGGTGATCCGCTCCCAGGCGGTGCGGTACGCCTTGGGGTCGGGCAGGAAGGGCAGCCAGCCGTCGTAGCGGCGCGCCACGCGCGAGAGGACCCGCGGCGTGTCGCTGCTCGCCAGCCACAGCGGCGGGCCGCCGGGGGCAGCGGGCTTCGGCAGCCGGTCGAGGCCGTCGGTGCGCCAGTAGCGCCCGGTGAACTCGGCCGCACCGGGCTCGCCGTCGGTACGCCAGGCCTGCCGCCACAGCCGTACGGTCTCGTCCAGCCGGCCGACCCGACTCTCGAAGGGCACCCCGACGGCGGCGAACTCGGCCGCCGACTCCGGGACCGGGAAACCCGCCCCGAGCCCCAGGGTCAGCCGTCCCCCCGAGGCGTGGTCGAGACCGGCCGCCATGTTGGCCCCGATCAGCGGGTGGCGCAGGGTCGCCGTGAGCGCGGCGGTGCCGAGCCCGACGCGGCTGGTGACCGCGCTCACCGCGGCGAGCACCACCAGCGGGTCGAGGCGCGGCCGGGCGGTGAGCGAGTCACCCGCCCACAGCGAGTCGAAGCCCAGCTCCTCCGCCTCGCGGGCGAAGTCGAGCAGCGGCGCGACGGAGTAGTCGCCGGTGACGGCCATCTCCCTGGTGGGCAGGAGAACGCCGATGCGCAGCGGTGTCGGGGGCGGGTCGTTGGGCGGCATCCAGGGCTCCCTTGTGATCGTCTGGGTCGTCCGCGGGGCGGATTCCGGGGCCGGCCGGGTCAGTTCGCCGGCTGCCCGTCGCCGTGCTGCTCGCGCAGGATCCGGCGCAGCACCTTTCCGGAGGGGTTGCGGGGCAGGGCGTCCACGAAGACGTAACTGGTCGGGATCTTGTAGTCGGCGATCCGTCCCCGCAGGTGCAGCATCAGCTCCCGCGGCGTGGCCCGGGCGCCCGGGGCGAGCACCACGCAGGCCCGGACCGCTTCGCCCCACTGCGGGTCGGGGACGCCGATCACGGAGCTCTCGGACACCGCCGGGTGCTGGTCGAGGGCGTTCTCCACCTCGGCGGGGTAGATGTTCTGCCCGGCCGAGATGATGGTGTCGTTGATGCGGTCGCGCAGGTAGAGATAGCCCCGCTCGTCCAGGTAGCCCAGATCGCCCATCAGGAGCCAGCCGTCGACCAGCGTGCGCTCGGTCGCCTCCGGCAGCCCCCAGTACCCGAGCATGCGGGCCCCGGTCCTGATCCACACCTGGCCGGTCTCCCCGGCCGGCAGCGGCCGGCCCTGCCGGTCACAGATCCGCAGCTCGCTGCCCGGGCAGGCCCGGCCGGCGCTGCGCAGCACCGGGCTGCCGAGACAGTGGTCGGACGGCGGCAGCATGGTGGCCACGCTGCCGCTCTCGGTGCTGGCGTAGACCTGCGCGAACTGACAGTCCATCACCTTGATGCACTCGTCGAGCAGTGCCTCGGGCATCGGCGCGGCACCGTACGCCACCTTCCGCAGCGACCGGAACGACGCGTCGAGCCCCCGTGCCTCGGTGAGCATCAGATGCAGCATCGCGGGTGCCGCGAAGGTGATGGTGACGCCGTGCCGTTCGACCAGGCGCACCGCCTCCTCGGCGACGAACATCCGCATGACGACGTTCGGGATCCCGGCGATGAAGCTGTGCATGAACCACGCCATGCCCGCGACGTACGAACCGGGGAAGGAGACCAGGCTGACGTCGTCGGGCAGCCAGTCGAACCAGTCCGCGCCCTCGCGCTCCATGGCCTCGACGAACGAGTAGAAGCTGCGGTGGGCGAGGACGACGCCCTTCGGCAGGCCGGTGGTGCCGCTGGTGTACACCTGCAGAACCGGGTCGTCGGTGCCCGTACCCGGATCGGGATCGCTCTGCGCGGCCCCGGCCCGCCAGGCGGTGAAGCCCGTGGTGCCGTCCGCATCCGTCTCACCGGCCGTACCCGTCCCACCGGCGTCGTCCAGGTGGACGAGGGTGGTCAGCCCGGGCAGGGACCGGGCGACCCGCCGGGCCACCGGCAGGAACTCCTCTTCGACGAAGGCCAGCCGGGCGCCGGAGTCGCGCAGGATGTGGTCGACCTCCACCGCGGACAGCCGCCAGTTGACCGGCACCAGCACGGTGCCGCTCTTGGCGCAGGCGATCGCGATCTCGAAGTACAGGGCGCTGTCCTTGCCGAAGTAGGCGACCCGGTCGCCCCTGGACAGCCCGGCGCGCAGCAGTGCGTGCGCCGTCCGGTTGCTGCCCAGGTGCAGCTCGCCGAAGCTGGTGTGCCGGTCCTCGTGGATGACGGCGGTCCGCTCGGGACGGGTGGCGGCGTGCCGGGCCGCGGCCGCGTGCAGGGTCTTGGGGTCGCCGGGCGCGGCGGGGGCACCGGTGGGCCGTGCGGGGGGACCGGCGGGCTCGGGCGGCATGTCGTTCATCGGGAACCTCCGGGGAAACCCCCTCCTTCAGGAGGGAGAGGAAGCCAAGGGATCACTCCGGTCCGGGGGCGGGCCGCGGTGCGGCCCGCCGTGCGGACGGTCATGCCGGGGCCGGGACGAGCCGGGTGTCGAGGAACTCGGCGAGCTGCTCGGCGCTGGGGTGGTCGAAGACGACCGAGGCCGGCAGCGGCGTCCGGAAGGCGGCCTCCAGGGCGTTGCGCAGTTCCATGGCGACCAGCGAGTCCAGACCCAGCTGGGTGAACTCCACATCGGAGTCGACGGAGTCCGCGTCCTCGATGTACAGCACGGCCGCGACCTTGGCCCGGACGAACTCGTCGATCGCGGTGAGCCGCTCCTCGCGCGGCCGGGAGCGCAGCGAGTCGACGTCGAGGGTGCGCACCGCCCCTTCGCGCGGCACGTACAGGTCGTCGTACAGGGCGTTCGGGATCGGCTTGGACGGCACGAAGCGGTCCCAGTCGCATTCGCCGGCACCGATCTGCACCACCGGGCGGCCCAGCAGCGAGGCCAGCGCCCGCATGCCCTTGGCCGGGGAGAAGAAGCGGATGCCCTGGTCCAGCCAGGCGTTGACGATCTGTTCGCTGAGCCGGGCCGACATGCCGACCGTCGCCCACGGGCCCCAGTTGACGCTCAGCGCCGGCAGGCCGTGCGCCGCGCGCCAGTGCATCAGATGGTCCATGAAGGAGTTGGCGGCGGCGTAGTTCGACTGGGTCGCCCCGCCGAGCACCGCCGCGGCGGACGAGTAGCAGACGAAGAAGTCCAGCTCGGGGAAGAGTTTCGCCGTCTCGTGCAGCAGCCAGGTGCCGTACACCTTCGGCTGGAACACCGTGTCGAAGGTCTCCCAGGTCTGGGCGGAGACCGCGCCGTCGGCCAGCACGCCCGCGGAGTGGAAGATGCCGCCGAGCGGGTACGGCGAGGCCAGCAGCTCACGGGTGAGCCGGGCCATGTCCCGCGGGTCGCAGATGTCGGCCTTGACGTCGGTCACCTCGGCGAGGCCGTCCAGTTCCGCCCTGAGGTGGGCGACATCGGCCGCCGGGGCGCCCCGCCTGCTCACCAGTGCCAGGTGCCGGGCCCCGAGGTCGATCAGCTTGCGCGCGGTGACCAGGCCGATCGCGCCGAGACCGCCGGTGATCAGATAGGTGCGGTCGGGCCGGACCGTGGCGGCCGGCTCCGTCGCGGGCACCTCGGTGGGGGCCAGCCGCCGGACGTGGCGCGTGTCGCCCCGGTACGCCACCTGGAACTCGTCCCGGTTGGTGCCGCGCACCTCGTCCAGCAGGCGCGCCGGGCCGGTGCCGTCGCCGGGCAGGTCCACCATGGTCGCCCGGAGCGTGGGCGACTCGTTGAGCAGGACGTGGCCGAAGCCCCACAGGGATGCCGCCGCCAGGTGTTCGCCGGTGCCGGCCGTGTCCGAGGGAAGCCACTGCGCCCGCTCGGTCACCAGGTAGAGCCGCTGGTCCCGGCCGAAGCCCGCGCTCTCCAGGGCGGACACGAGCTGAAGCAGTTCGCGGTAGTTGGTCTCGCTCTCGGCGCTCAGCGCCGCGGCCGTGGTGTCGCCGGCGTCGGCCGCCGGGCCCGGACGCCAGAACCAGCACAGGTCGGTCGGGCGCCAGTCACGCATGAGTTCCACGGCGTGCTCGACGCTGTCGGCGAAGGTCAGATGGGTGCCTTCCGGCAGGCCCGCCCCGGCGGGGAAGGCGCCCGGGTCCTTGTGCACGACCAGCACGTGCCGCTCCTGCGCGGTCTCCTCCGCGGCCGGCACCGACGGCTGTTCCACCCACTGCAACTGGTGGAACCAGTGCCGGCGTGCCAGGGCCGGGTCGGCGCAGGGCGCGAAACGCACGCCCAGCGCCTCGAACACCGGCACCTCGTCCTCCAGGCCCAGCAGATCGGCGGCCGGCCCGTCCTGGGCGTCCTCGGCCGGGCGCAGCAGCACCCGCAGCCGCCCCGAGCGGGGCTTCTTGAGGAACCGGAAGGTGTCCATGCCGGTCACGAGCAGGCCGGGGCCCTCCTCGGCCAGTGCCGGCAGCAGCCGCACCGCGCTCTCCAGGGCCGGTGGCGGCAGGAACTCCGGGGCGCCCGTGGGCAGCCCCTCGAGCTCGCCGACGACGAGCCCGGCATCGTACCGGGAGGCGTGCGCCAGCCGGCGGAACGCCGGACCGTGCTCGGTACCCGTCGCGGACAGCCCGCTGTACAGCTCGTCGGCGGGGCGTTCCTCCGTCGGGGCGCCCGCCGCTCGGGCCAGTGCGGTCAGGTCCGCCGCGACGGCGTCCAGCGCCTCGTCGGCGTCCGGGTCGGCCGGTGGTGCCACGGTGGCGGTGGCATGGCGGACCTCGCCGTCATCGCCGAGGCTGACCAGCTCCAGGGTCGCACCGCCGTCCGGTGACAGGACGGCACGGACGCGCACCTCGGCCGTCTCCTCCTCCGTGAGCAGCAGCGGCTCCTCGAAGGTCAGCCGCCGCATCGGGCGCCGGGCCTCGCCGAAGAGGACGTCCTGCAGGGCCAGGAAGGACTCCACATGGGCCGCGACCGGCACGGTGGTCCTGCCGCCGACGACGTGGTCGGCCAGGTAGGCGGGGGATTCCGTGGTCAGCTGCAGTGCGAACTCCCGGGTGCCCGCACCGGTCTGCTCGGCCGTGGTCACCTCCTGGCCCAGCAGCGGATGCTGGAAGCCGCCCACCGCGCGGGCCCCGCGATGGCGGTTGCGCTCGTTCGGCATCCAGTAGCGCTTGCGGTCGAACACGTAGTTCGGCAGCGCCACTTTGCGGGCCGGCTGTCCCTCGTGGAAGGCGGACCACGACAGCGGAAGGCCCTCGGCGTACATCTGGGCCACCGCGCGCAGGATCGTGGTGCTGCCGCGGTCGGAGGCGGAGAGGCTGCGCAGCCAGCTGTGGTTCTGCACGGCCACGCTCTGTTTGGCCAGCGAGGTGAGGGCGGAGGACGGGCCGATCTCCAGGAACACGTGCTCACCGCGGTGCTCCAGGGCGGTCATACCGGACTCGAACAGCACCGGTTCGCCGATGTGCCGCGTCCAGTACTCGGCGTTCGACACCACTCCCGGCTTGGCCGGTTCTCCGGTGACGTTGGAGATCAGCGTGATCCGCGGTTCCCGGAAGCGGATGTGGGAGATGGCCTCGCCGAACCGCGCGGTCACCTCCTGCATCAGCGGCGAGTGGAAGGCGTGGGAGACCGTCAGCTGCTTGACGTCGACCCCGCGCGCCCGCAGCAGCTCGGTCAGCTCGGCCAGGGACGCCACCCCGCCGGACACCACGCACTGCTTGGGCGAGTTGACGGCGCCGATCGCGAGGTCGGGGTAACTCTCCACCAGCGGCTCGACCACCGAGACCGGGGCGGTGACGGCGGCCATGCCGCCGGGCACGGTCACCGACTGCATCAACTGGGCCCGCACCGCGACGAGTTCGACGGCCTCTTCGAGCGTGAAGACCTCCGCGACGGTCGCGGCGGTCACCTCGCCGATGCTGTGGCCGATCAGCGAGCCCGGCCGTACCCCCCAGGACATCCACAGCTTGGCCAGCGCGTACTCGAGGGTGAACAGGGCCGGCTGGGTGTACAGGGTGCGGTGAATGTCCTCGGCCTGCTGGTCGGTGCCCAGGATCATCGCCTTGACCGAGCGGCCGAGCAGCGGCTGGAACAGCCGGTCGCAGGTGTCGATGTGCTCGCGGAACACGGGGAACCGGTCGTAGAGGGGCGCGCCCATGCCCGGGTACTGCGCTCCCTGCCCGCTGAAGAGGAAGGACACCTTGCGGTTGCGGCGGGACCGTCCGCGGGCGCCGCCGCGGTCCTGCGCCAGGAACTTGTCCAGCTGGTCGCGGAGTTGGTCGTGGTCGGCGACCACGGCCGACATCCGTACCGGGAAATGGGCGCGCCCGACGTTGCCGGTGTGGCACAGGTCGCGCAGCGCGATGCCTGGGTGCTCGTCGAGGTAGGCGCGGTAGCGCTCGACCTGACGGCGCAGGGACTTCTTGGTGCGTGCCGAGACGGTGAAGACGTGCGCCTCCTCCCGCTCCTGCCCGGTGCTGTCCTCGCCGGCGGGGGCGGGCTCGCGCAGCAGCGGCGGGGCCTCCTCCAGGACGGTGGCCGCGATGGTGCCCGCGAAGCCGAAGCTGTTGACGACCGCGCGGCGGGTCCCGGCCTTCCAGGTCCGTACCTCGGTGGGCACGGTGACCGGGTAGACGTCCCACGGGATGCGGGCCGAGGGGGTGCTGAGGTTGAGGTGCGGGTAGACGACCCCCTCGCGCATCTGCAGCACGGTCTTGATCACGCCGACGATCCCGGACGCCGGCTCCATGTGGCCCAGGTTGGTCTTCACCGAGCCGACCATCAGCGGCTCGTCCCTGGAGTGGGAGTCGGCGAACACGTCGTTGATCGCGCCCATCTCGATGGGGTCGCCGAGCGGGGTGCCCGTTCCGTGGGCCTCCACGTACTGGATGTCGGCCGGTTTCAGCCGCGCGTTGGCGAGCGCGGAGCGGATCACGGCCTCCTGGGCGATCCCGTTGGGCACGGTCAGTCCGGCGCTGTCGCCGTCCTGGCCGACCGCCGAGCCGCGGACGAGGGCGAGGACGGTGTCGCCGTCGCGTTTGGCGGCGGACAGGCGCTTGAGCACCAGGACACCGCAGCCCTCGGCGCGGACATAGCCGTCGGCCGCCTCGTCGAAGGTCTTGCACCGACCGTCCGGGGCGAGCATGTTCGCGTGGCTGAACGTCACGAAGACGCGCGGGTGGTGGATGGCGTTGACCCCGCCGCACAGCGCGATCTCGCACTCGCCGCGCCGCAGGCCCTCGACCGCGAGGTGCAGCGCGGTCAGGGCCGACGCGCAGGCCGTGTCCACGCTCATGCACGGGCCGTGCAGGCCGAGGAAGTACGACAGCCGGCCGGACAGCGGGAAGGCGGTGGTGCCGGAGGCGAGATGGCCGTCCAGGTCCTCGTAGGCGAGGTCGGTCATCTCCAGGGCGTAGTCGACGGAGCTGGCGCCGACGTACACCCCGCCGTTGCCGCCGCGCAGCGAGGTGGGGTTGATGTTGGCGTTCTCCAGGGCCTCCCACGCCGTTTCCAGCAGCAGCCGCTGCTGCGGGTCGACGTACTGGGCCTCTTTCGGGGAGATGTTGAAGAACTGGGCGTCGAACCGGTCGATCTGGTCGAGGAACCCGCCGCCGGCCGTGCGTATCCGGCCGCGTTCGACCTCCTCGTCGGCGGTGAACGCGGGCACGTCCCAGCGGTCCTCGGGGACGGGCCCGGTGCCGGACCGGCCGGCGCGCAGGAAGTCCGCGAACCCGTCCAGGTCGGTGTTGCCCCCGGGGAACCTGAGGCCGACGCCGACGACGGCGATCGGTTCGTGCTTCTCCAGCAGCAGCTCGCGGATCGTGCCGCGCTGCCGCTCGATGGTCTGCAGAGCCGAACTGAGCCGGTCGTCGCCCGTCTCGCTCGGCCGGGCGCCCTCGGGGCCGGGGCTCGCTGTCATCACGCTGCTTCCTTTCGCTCCCGGGGCGGGAGTCCTTCGGTCACGGCCGGTACAGCTCGTCGAGCAGATCGGTCCACAGCTCCTCGTCGGGGGCGGCCTCGGCCGCGGGGCCGCCGGCCGGGCCCTCGAAGACGTCCGCGAGGGCGTCCTGCACGAGGTGGTTCATCAGCTTCTCGACGGTGGGGCTGTTGAACAGCAGGTTCGCGCTGATCACGCACTCCAGCAGCTTCTCCAGACGCTGCCTGATCTCGGTGAGCCGCAGGGAGGTGACCCCGATGTCGAAGAAGTTGTCCCGCAGCGGCAGTTCGTCGGCGTCCGTCATGAGCAGGGCGGCCTTGAACTCGCCCACGACGACGGCCTCCAGCGCTTCCCGGCGTTCGGAGAGCGGCAGCGCCCGCAACTGTCCGGTGATCGACATGCTCTCAGTCATCGCACCCCGTTTCGCTCGTACGTCAAAGACGCAATGCCGGAGGTATTCAGTACGGGCAGATTCAAGCAAGCCGGGCTGACCAGATCCTGACGCGTGCCTGATACGCCGGCCGCCGCGGCGCGGATTCGGCCGGCATTACCCGTGACGTAATTGACCCGTCGAGCCGGCCGGTGGGACCTTCCTCAGGTGAATATCCAACCGGTCGTCGCGGAACCAGCGGACGGGATTACCGAGGAGGGGGAAAATGGCCACCGAAGCCACCACAGCGCAATCGGCGGACGCTGACCGAACAGGACCGGGCTCGGCCACGCTGCTGGTGGTCGTGCTGCCGGTCTTCATGGTCTCTCTGGACTTCTTCATCGTGAACGTGGCGGTGCCCTCGATCACGAAGGACCTGCACGCGAGCTCGGCGGCGATCCAGTTCCTGGTGGCGGGCTACGGCCTCGCCTACGCGGCGATGCTGATCACCGGCGGCCGCCTCGGCGACATCGCCGGCCGCCGCCGGATGTACATGATCGGGCTCGTCCTGTTCACGGCGGCCTCGCTGCTGTGCGGCGTCGCGCCCGACTCGGGCAGCCTGGTCGTCGGCCGCATCCTGCAGGGTCTCGCCGCGGCCATGATGTCCCCGCAGGCGTTGGCCCTGGTCAACATCCTGTTCACCGGCGCGGCACGGGCGAAGGCGTTCGCCTTCTACGGGCTCGCGGTGGGTCTCGGCGGCGTCCTCGGCCAGCTGGTCGGAGGCGTGCTCATCCAGGCCGACATCTTCGGACTCGACTGGCGGTCCTGCTTCCTGATCAACCTGCCGTTCGGCATCGTGGCGCTGATCGCGCTGCCCCGGCTGGTGGCGGAGTCGAAGTCGCCGGGACAGACCCGGCTGGATCTGCCCGGTTCGGTGCTGCTCGCGATGGCACTGACCGCCGTGGTCCTGCCCCTGGTGGAGGGCCGCGAGCAGCACTGGCCGCTGTGGTCGTGGATCCTGCTCGCCCTGGCGGCGCCGCTGCTCGCGGTGTTCGCGCTCTACCAGCACCAGGTGCAACGGCGCGGCGGTTCACCCCTGATCAGCCTCGGCCTGTTCCGGGAGCGGTCCTTCACCGTCGGCATCCTCGCCGAGCTGGTCTACTTCTCGTCCTCGGCTTCCTTCTTCCTGATCCTGGCCATCTATCTGCAACAGGGCTGCGGCCTGGACGCGCTTCAGGCGGGTCTGCTGGCGCTGCCGATCGGCCTCGGCTTCCTGGTCAGCTCGATCTACGCCTCGAAGCTGGCCGCCAAGCTCGGCCGCCAGGTGCTGGCCATCGGTGCCGCCGTCCAGATCGTCGGCCTGCTGGCGCTGCACCTGCTCGTCTCGCACGTGGGCGTCACCGGTGAACTCGCCGAACTGGCACCCGCCCTGCTGGTGTACGGCGTCGGGTCCGGCCTCGTGATGGCGCCGCTGGTGTCGGTGGTGCTCTCCCGGGTCTCCCCCCAGCACGCGGGCGCCGGCTCCGGAGCCCTGTCCACCGCCCTGCAGGTGGGCAACGCGCTCGGCGTCGCCGTCATCGGCATCATCTTCTACGGCAAGCTCGACCACGCCTCACCGACCGCGGGACTGGGCGTGTTCGCCACCGCGTTCAACTCCGCGCTGGTCTATCTCACCCTGTTCAGCGCGGCCGTCGTCGTCCTGGTGCAGTTCCTGCCGGGCAACCGCGCCAAGACGGCCGGCTGACCGGCCGTCACCCTCCCCGCGCGGCCCGACAAGAGGCGGCCGGCACCCGAGCGGG